>NZ_CP015199.1:3294774-3604548 GCF_001648155.1 Chryseobacterium glaciei
CGTTGCAGCATCTCCTACACCTTGCTTGGCAAGCTGTACAGAACCTACACGTTCTATAACTTCAACAGACTTCTTTTGGAAATTAATAAGGTTCGCTTCCGTTCCTTTTTTAGTAGATCCTTTGATTACAACTCCTTCAATCTTTTTTTCGTTCTTGATGGAATCTTTTTTCGTGTCTTGTGCGTATATTACTGCTCCTGACGTTGTCAAAAACAAAACTGCGATACTCAGCTTTCTAAAATTCATTTCTTTTACTATATTCTTTCGGTGCAAAGGAATAAAACATTAGTGGTGAAAATGGTTTAGCGAAATTTAAATTTTCCTTAACTAAACATTAACAAAACGCCGTTATTGTTAACTTTATGTGAACGATAGTTTATTTATTAATCTATGCTTTAAAAATTGTTAACTTTGACTCAGTAAAAATTAAAAATGAACCAAAAGAAAATACTCTTAATAGACGATGAACTGGATATTTTAGAGATCCTGTCTTATAACTTAGAAAAGGAAGGTTACGATATCTCCACTGCTACCAACGGTAATGAAGGGATTGAGAAAGCTAAACAAATTGTTCCGGATCTTATCTTATTAGATGTAATGATGCCGGAAAAAGACGGTATCGAAACTTGTCAGGAACTTCGTAAAATAAAAGAACTTCACAAAACACTGATTGTTTTCCTTTCTGCAAGAAGCGAAGAATTTTCTCAGTTAGCAGGTTTTCAGGCAGGAGCCAATGATTATATTGTGAAATTAATCAAACCGAAAATTCTTATTTCTAAAGTTAATGCTTTATTACAGTTAACTTCTCAAGTTTCAGATAATGCTAAATTAATTGAAATTGGAGATCTTATTATTGATAAAGACAACTTCAGAGTATCAAAAGCCGGACAGCAGTTTTTACTTCCGAAAAAAGAATTTGATCTTCTTTATCTTTTAGCTTCAAATACAGAAAAAGTATTTAAAAGAGAAGAGATTCTGGAGAAAGTTTGGGGGAACGATGTTATCGTTGGAGAAAGAACGATCGACGTTCATATCAGAAGATTAAGAGAAAAACTGGGAATTAATACCATCCAGACTCTAAAAGGGATTGGGTATAAGCTGATCGTTTTATAGCTTAAAAAACCTAACTTTACATAAACCAATAAAAACTTTGTAAAATTGAAATTTTACAGACTTACCCTCGTCGCATCATGTCTATTGACATTGGTGATGTTCTTTCTAGTAATCGTTTTTGATTCGCTAAAGGATATCTATTACAAAACCCCATTCTTTAAAATAGGACTTTTCATATGTCTCATCGTTATTTTTATCATTAATTATTTAGTTTTAGAACTATTGTTTAATTATTATGGTAAAAAACAGGTTCGTGGGCTTTCTTTGCTTTTACCGCAGGAGATCGTTCATGATAACGATGAAAATATTACCATTAAAGAATTGGGAGAAAGGTTTTCAGATCTTAATCAGCAAAAAGTTACCGAACTTGATATGATGAAAGAAATGGAAAGCTACCGTAAAGAATACATCGGAAATGTTTCTCATGAGCTTAAAACGCCACTTTTTTCCATTCAGGGATACGTGGAGACGTTGAGGGATGGCGGAGTCGATAATCTTACGATTCGTGATAAATATTTAGAAAGAATTGATATTTCGGTTGAAAGATTAATTGCCATCGTTACAGATTTAGATATGATTAACAGGCTTGAAGCCGGAGAAATTAACCTTACTGTTTCCAGATTTGATGTCAATTTATTGATAAAAGAAATTTTTGATCTTCTAGACCTCGAAGCTGAAAAACACAACACAACATTACAGATTCAGACCTTAAATCCTCAGATTTTTGTGGATGCCGATAAACAGAAGATCTCTCAGGTTTTCATCAATTTAGTTTCTAATGCGATTCATTATGCGAACAGACAGGAAGCAAAAGTTGTTGTAAAGACAAGCGTTCTGAAAAATAAGGTTCTGATAGAGGTCATCGATAACGGAATGGGAATAAAATCAGAAGTTTTATCAAGAATTTTTGAAAGATTCTACCGTGTAGAAACCAGCAGAAGTAGAAGAGAAGGTGGTTCAGGATTAGGATTGGCCATCGTAAAGCATATCCTTGAGGCTCATAACGAAAACATTACGGTAGAGAGTGTCTATCTCGAAGGCACGAAGTTCAGTTTTATGCTTGAGAAAAGTAAATAATTTCTTCAAAATGTAAGAAAAAAAAATATTTTAAAAAATTCATAAATATTTTTTTGTCACATGTCATTTATTATATATTTGCAACAGAGATTAATCATAATAACAAAGGCAAAAAAGTAATTTATAAAACTGATATGGTTTACAAAATCCGCGTAATATTAGATGCAAAAGAAGATATTTTCCGTGATATCGAAGTTAAAGGAAAACAGACGCTATGGAACTTACACTTAGGAATTAAAAGTGCGTTCAGCCTTCAGGGCGAGGAGCTTTCAACTTTTAATTTATTGGAAGATGACGGTACGATCGTAAAAACTGTTCCGTTAGAAGATATGAGTGATGATGGAGATGGGGAGATTATGTCGGATGTATACATTGATGAGGCGTTTGAAAGTGCTGGTAAAAAGGCGCAGTTCCAATACGGATTTCTGGATCTTTGGGAATTCTTCTGTGAGCTTGTTGAGGTGATCGACGAGACCAAAGGAGTAAATTATCCGATCACAGTCTACAGATTTGGAAACGTTCCGTTGAAAGCACCTAGCAAAAACGGAAGTGCAGGAGGGAAAAAGAAATCGGCAATGCCTTTAATGGAGGACGATTTTGCTTTCGAGGACGACTTTGCAGGAGGAAGCAGTTTTGCAGATGAAGATGATGACAACTTCGATGACGAGGAAGAAGAAAACTATGACGACGATGTTTTCGATGATGAAGATGACAACGACGACGAAAGATAATACTTAAAATATACAGCCCTGAATGAAAATTCAGGGCTTTTTTGTCTTAAAAACTAAGTATTTTAATTACTTATTACCAATTACTTATTATTTATTTTTCAGGAGCTATTTCCCGCTTTCCGCTATATCTTTTGTTCCGCGTTGCTGCACAAAAGGATGTCGCTGCAATCGGGGCTAGGACTTTGTCATAATTAACAAATCTTCGTCATAAAAACAGGTGACTTCGAGAACCTCGGTCATCTGTTTTTCAGAATTTTATCAACCAATTATTTGATTGTAACTTTGCCCGCACTTGGTGGCTGAGGTTCTCGAAGCCATCAATTCCAACATTCAATCTTAATTGAGTGAAACGCCTTTGCGATCTTAAAAGCACAACCAAAATCAAAAAAAACATTGCGATCCTTGCGTTTAAAAAAAGTAAATCCAATTCATTTATTAGATTTTTGTAGAATTTTTATCAAAAAAATTTACTTGCAAAGCAAAATTCACCATTAACAATTCACTCACTTACATTGCGATTCATTATTTTTGTTAAAACTTGATTAATGAAAAAATTATTTTTACTCGCTGTAATTGGTCTGGGAATTGTTTCCTGTACCACTCAAAATATAAATAAAAACACTATGGATTTGCCGAAAGAATGGAAACACTCTACTAATATTTACGAAGTCAACGTCAGACAATATACCAAGGAAGGAACTTTTAAAGCATTCGAAAAAGAAATGCCACGCTTAAAATCAATGGGAGTAAAGACGCTTTGGTTCATGCCGATCACTCCGATTGCTCAGGAAAAGAAAAAAGGAAGTTTGGGAAGTCCGTACGCAGCATCAGATTACACTTCCATCAATCCTGAATTTGGAACGCTTAATGATTTCAAACACATGGTGAACGAAGCTCACAGATTGGGATTCGAAGTTATCATAGATTGGGTTGCAAACCATACCGGTTGGGATCATGTCTGGACAAAAACACACCCAGAATTTTATTTAAAAGATCCGGACGGGAAATTTCACATCGCATCCGGGATGGATGATATTATCGAATTAGATTATAAAAATCCGGAAATGCGCAAAGCAATGATCGATGCTATGAAATTTTGGGTAAAAGAAACCAATATCGATGGTTTTAGATGTGACTTGGCTTCTTGGGTAGAAGTAGATTTCTGGCAGCAGGCTCGTCCTGAAGTTGAAACTGTAAAGCCACTTTTCTGGTTAGGCGAATTTGATGAACTAGAAACTCCCGAATACGGAAAAGTTTTCGATGTAAGTTATTCTTGGTCTTGGATGCACAAATCTGCCGATTATTACAATAAAAACTTGCCTTTGCAGGATTTGAAAGATCTGTTGGTAAAATATTCAAATATTGGAGATTCTTCCATGAGAGCTTGGTTTACAACAAATCACGACGAAAATTCATGGAACGGAACAGAATACGAAAAATATGGAGTAATTACAAAACCAATGGCTGTATTTTCTGCAACATGGAATGGCGTTCCATTATTATATTCCGGTCAGGAACTTCCCAATATAAAAAGATTGGAGTTCTTTGAAAAAGATGTTATAAAATGGACAAATACGTACCAGGTCTCAGATTTTTATAAAACTTTATTAAGTTTAAAATCATCAAATCCTGCATTAAGAGGAGGGGATCCAAATATTGGAACTCATCTTTTAAACACGACGGCCAACGATAAAATTTTAGCCTACATTAGAAAAAATGGAAAAGATGAGGTCTTGGTAGTTTTAAATATGTCAAAAGAACCTGTAAATTTCATTATTGAGGATGAAAATCTTTCAGGAAGCTTCAAAAATGTTTTTGACGGAACAAAAAGAGACTTCAACAATGGGAAAGATTTCAATTTCAAAGTCTCAGATTATGTTGTATTTGAAAAATGAATTTTTAAACCATTTAAATTTGGTTGAAAATTTAAAATATTCTTATATTTAAAATAAATAATTTGATTATTATCAATACGAGCGGGCTTTAGCCCGCTTTTTAATTCAAACGAAAAAGCTTTAGCCAAACCTTACAATGAATAAAGAAGAAATTTTAAACATCATAAAAACAAAGATCTCAGAAAAAATTCAAAACTTTGAAACCCTGATTGCTGAAACCCGTGCTTCAAGTAACGACACGAAAAGTTCAATGGGAGATAAATACGAAACAGGAAGAGAAATGTTGCAGCAGGAGATCAATAATCTTCAAAGACAATTGAATGAAACTTTAAATCAACAAAGTATTATCCAGAAAATCACAGATGAACCATCAATGAAAGTTCAAAACGGAGCGTTGGTAAAAACAGATAAAGGATTGTTTTACATTTCGGTATCGCTGGGAGAAATTGTTTTTGATGATCAAAAAATTATGACTGTTTCTGCAGAATCACCTTTAGTGAAAGCTATGTTTGGCAAGAAAACGGGAGAAACATTTTCTATAAATACCATCCATCAAGCGATTGAGAATGTTTGGTGAAACTCAAAAAAAACAAATATCATCTTAATGTGAAATAAAAAATAAATGAAATATATACATCATTAAGTATACTATTATACTACTATTTAATAGAGAATTAAGATTAATTTGGAATTGAAAAACTGCTGTTTATACTTTTTTTCATCTGAAAATCAGTTGATTATATTGTAATGGTATATAGATAGTATAGTGCTTTTTTGGAATATTATTTAGTTTTCCATCTATTTGTTGCTTATTAAAATATTAAGTAATGAAAAAAAACATTTTATCTTTTATTATTGTTCTATACTCACAATTAATTTTCTCACAGGTTGGTATAGGTACACCTAATCCTAGAGGTGCTTTGGATATCAATAAACCAACCACTAATAATATGGGATTGATTTTACCTACCAATGCCAATGCCAACAACCTTATCAATCCTTTAGGAGGAAGCGTAGTTCCTGGGACAATTATGTATGACAGCACACTAGATTGTGTAAGGCTTTACAAAGGGACTAATGTTTGGAGTAATTGTCTTAGTGAGACTAATGGTTCTTCTTCTACTGGAACAATCACCAGATTAAACTGTGCTGGTGCTACAAATAATGGTACACTTACAAGCGGTAGCCCGGCAAGCGGTGTATCATCTGTAATACCTTATACAGGAGGTGATGGAGGTTCTTATGCAGCACAAAACGTAACTTCTACAGGAATAACAGGATTAACGGCTACGCTGAACGCGGGAAATTTTGCTAACGGAAACGGATCCCTTACTTATACCATTACGGGAACTCCATCAAGTCCAGGAACTGCAAGTTTCGCAATTAACATCGGTGGTCAGGCTTGTATATTGGAGAGAACGGTAGGTAGTAGTACGATACCGCCTAATCCCGATCTTACAAATACATGTAACGGTCTTGAATTACCTTCCGGTGTTAGTTCTACTAGCGGAACTGTGAATGGGCTGTCGGTTACTGCAACCTATAATAATAGTTTAAATCCAGGATATAATTCACTTGCCAGCTGTGGAATTACTCAAAGCTCAAAATCATTTGCATTTTATGGAAGCTCTTCTTTGAAATTTAATTTTAATCGAAAAGTAAGCAATCTCAAAATAGTTGAAAAGGGTGCAGTTGCAAATCATCGTATAACTTTTACACTAAAAAGAGATGGTATAGTAGTATCACCTACTATAACAGTATCAAATGTAGGAACTTGTAATTCCAGCTTTAGTATTGGGACAAATTCTGTAACTTGTCTTTCCCCTTCTATTGGTTCGCCCACGGATAGTAGTATAATTTTTAATATAGGTGGAGTTTGGTTTGATGAGATCGTAATCAGTAGAACTTCATCAGATAATAAATTAACTTTCCTAAATTTCTGTTTAGGCGCTGCTCAATAAGAATTAAAGAGTTTAAATATTTTATAAAACACTAATAACCAAGGGTAATAACCCGTAAAGTGTTTTGAAAAGTAAACCTCGGGTTAATTTGAATCGGGGTTTATATTTTATATAAAAACGAGGTTATATCATATCATTTAGTAACTAATTAATTTTCTGCTCACTGTATCTTATAATAACAATATTGAAAAGGAAATAAGAGAAAAGAGCATTGCAATATGTGAACGGGGTTGTGAACTCATCCGATGTGGTTCCGAATATATCCAGATAAGTTACTTAATAGGAAAATTGCTGCTACTTAATGCCTTTTCAGGGTTATTTGAAGCTTCTTAGAGGTTGTCGAACCTATATTTACAAGTAAATTACATATCCAGACCATTAAAATAATGTGTTGGGATATTTCTGAACCACTCTAAAACAGTAAAGTGACAGTCCGGATATTAAAATGGGGAGAAGAATGAATAAAAGACCTATCCGGATAATAAATCATCCCTAAAATTAAGGTTTAAGGGATGGTTTTGATATTATTTTTTCGTTGCTATAATTATCATCTTCGTTTTATCATACAGATAATTTAATTGCTCAATTTCTTTTTTGTCTTTGATAATTTTAAAGGTAGTGATTTTATCCTTTTTAAGCAGTTGCTTAAATTTTTTAAATGGATATTCTTTATTATTAACCAATACTATTGTCTGTTGATTTTCTTTCTCAATAGCATATGAGATATTTAACAGACGTCGATCATCCTCATAACTTGAATTAGTAGCAATAATTGGCTGAGATAATTTTTTGTTACAGCTATATGATGTTGATAAAATTAGAATAATAATAACTAAGAATTTCATATTTGTTTTTTTATTTAAATTAATAAATACTGAGCTCAATAGGGTTGAATGTTTTTTCTGATTTCATTGTATTCCGTCTTATCATTTCAATATCATCTTTATCTTCGAGCATTTGCTCATGTAATCTCATCATGCTTGCAGATCTGTTTTTAAAAGCTTCCCATACTTTTTCCTTTGTTGTTTTTTTAACATCGGTGAATGTGTAAGCAGATTTGCAGGTATATTTTCTTTTTCTGAAAGTGTAAAGCTTATAGTGATAATCATCTTTAGTATCATACAATTCAGTGATGAGACCTGGTAAGCCATTAAATTTATATGGTCCGTATTGAAAAGGAATATCAGTTGTGAACCAAGCTGTCCATGTTCTGCCATATTTGGTAGTTTCCGCTTTTTGGCATTTGAATCCTAAGACTGTTTTAAATTCATTTTTGACTTTCCAATTAATGTTGTTAGGTTCTTCGTAAGAGTAATTATTAATTACGCTAATTACAGTTGTTACATACAATTTAGAAGAAGTGGTACCAATAGTTTCCCGAAAATCAGTTGCATATTTCATAGCTTCCTCAAGTGGGATTCTCTTTTTTTCTACTTCAAGGGAATCAGAAATATATTTGTTCATATTCTTGAAAAATGAAGAAGATTCATTAATAAGTAGTGCAAAGGTTGTTGTTTTCTTGAAATCACTGTCAGTGGAAAGTTTGTATTTCAATTCGTAATCTGCTTCATAAACTACATCAAATTTTTTCTGAGAAAATACAGATGTGATTATTAATAAGTGAATGAGTAGTATAATCTTTTTCATTGTAAACATTTGTTCATGATAAAGAAACCGCCACGATTGGCGGTTTCTTACATTGCCTTTTTAATTTTTTTTTAGTGGCTGTAAACTACAGTGATAATAGCAGAACCGGCATGTTGAGGGCATGTTACACCATTTAAAGCAGTTAAATAATCAGTTAATCCATCTTGACTCATATTCTGAGCATAGCTATTACTAACTTGTAATACTTTTCCGCAAGAAGTTCTAAAAGGGAATGCGCTTACTATTCCTGCTAATAAAAACGCGCCTAGTAATAATGTTTTTTTCATAATTTTTATTTTTTATGTATTGCAAATATATATAAGTTAGGGATTGGTACATCATTCAGATGTGAATAATTTTTTATCAATTTTGAATATTTTTAAAATAGTCTTTAGAAAATATATGACCGCAATAGATTTTTTTAGGAGTAAGTAAAAAACTATATTTGTAATAAAAAAAAATGAAACTTTCAGATAAATTATTAACAACCCGCACAGCAAAGAAGCTTTCCAAACAAGAGGTTGCAGATATGCTGGGAATGGATGTTACAACATACGGAAGAGTTGAGGCAGGAAAGAGAAATTTAGAAATAGATAAATTGAAACTTTTGCCGGAAGCTTTAGATATCAAAGTAGAAGAGATATTAGATTTATTAGAAATTGATAAAGGAAATATTTTTAATATCAATAACGGAGAACATGCAACTGGAAGTGGTATTGGAAATGTAGAGAATTTCTATACAGAAAGTAAAGAAACTTTAGCTGAGATAAAAAACTTATATACAGAACTTCTCAAGCAAAAAGATATGATGATAAACCACTTGAAGCAGGAAAATGAAGCATTGAAAAGTGCACTAAAAAAATAACGTTATGCAAAATTACTTAGACCTTTTACAACATATTTTAGACAACGGAACCGATAAAACCGATAGAACGGGTACCGGAACCAGAAGTGTTTTCGGATATCAACTGAGATATGATCTTTCGAAAGGCTTTCCTTTGGTGACAACTAAAAAAGTGCATTTGAAGTCTATTATTTACGAACTTCTTTGGTTCTTAAAAGGCGATACCAATGTTAAATATTTAAATGATAATGGAGTAAGCATTTGGGATGAATGGGCAAATGAAAACGGCGACTTGGGGCCTGTTTATGGTGCTCAGTGGAGAAGCTGGAACGGTGCAGACGGAAAAATTGTAGATCAGATTACAGACGTTATCGATCAGATTAAAAAAAATCCAGACTCTAGAAGATTGATAGTCTCTGCATGGAATGTTGCAGAAATTCCAAATATGGCTCTGGCACCTTGTCACGCTTTATTTCAATTTTATGTGGCGGATGGAAAATTATCACTGCAACTCTATCAGAGAAGCGCAGATGTTTTCTTGGGAGTTCCTTTTAATATTGCGAGTTATGCATTGTTATTAATGATGGTTGCGCAGGTTTGTGATCTTGAAATTGGGGATTATGTTCATAGTTTCGGAGATGTTCACATTTACAATAATCATTTTGAGCAGGTAAACAGACAGCTTTCAAGAGAAACAAGACCTCTTCCGACAATGAAATTAAACCCGGAAATTAAAGATATTTTTGATTTTAATTTTGAAGATTTTACATTAGAAAATTATGATCCGCATCCGGGAATTAAAGCGCCTGTTGCGATTTAATTTTGCTAAAATAATTTTGTAATTATTTCATTAACTTTGATTTAAATTCAAAATGTATGGAAATTAAAATAAGTTTAGACGAATATGCAGATGTTGCTTTCATCAAAAAACTTTTATCCCAGATAAAAGGTATTAATACGATTGAAATTTCTGAGGATGAAAAGACTTATTCCTGGAATGAGCTTGAAGACTCAGAGCATTTTGGAAAGGTGATGGAGCAAAGTGAGAATGATTATAAAAGCGGAAAAATTCAGGAGCTGACAGATGATTTATTAAATGAAATATTTAATAAAAAATGAAAATAACAATTTCAGAGACTGCGAGAATTTCGCTGGATGAAATTATAGATTTTCTACAAGCGAAATGGACTGCAAAAGAAATTGCTGTTAGGAAATTTAGACAAACAATGATTGATGGCATTATAAAACATCAGTCTTTAGAAAAGTCTCCAAATATAAAATTTACGCTTATTGGTAAGAAACAAGTTAAGCTATTTTATGAAATCAAAACAGACGAAATCGTTATTAAACTATTTTGGCACTGCAAAAAAGATCCATTACAATTAAAAGATCTTCTTAATAAAGAATAGAAATTAAAGTGAAGCCTATAAACTTCACTTTTTTTGTAACTTTCAAAGCAAATTTTACACTTATCAAATATGAAATATCTAAAAATCAATATTGAGGAAAACGCAGATGCTGAAAAGCTGAAAGAACTTTTATTTCAGGTAAAAGGAGTGGATTCAATAGAAATCATTGATGATGAAAACCCGGAAAGCGAACTGAAAAAAGCTTTTAATAAAACGAAAGAACAGTTTAAAAAAGGAGATTACGAAACAGTAGTTAATGATATATTCGATATTTTAACAAAAAATAATTCTAAAAAATAATTAATAAATAAAGATGAAAAAGGCCATTTTATCGATTGCTATACTTGGAATTTTCTTTTCCGCAAATGTATCGGCACAAACCGAAACTTCGGGCAGAGAAAAGGTGTACAGAGCGACTCATACCAAAGTAACGGAACTGAAACACACCAAGCTAAAAGTAAATTTCGATTATCAGAAGGAACAAATGAACGGGGAAGAATGGCTAACGGCTTCACCTTATTTTTATCCTACCAACGAATTGACGCTTGATGCAAAAGGAATGTTGATTCACGAGGTAGCTTTAGATATCAACGGTAAAAAATCTTCTTTAAAATATGACTATAAAAATGATGTTTTAAAGATTAGCTTAGATAAGACCTATCAGAAAAATCAGGATTATACAGTTTACATTAAATATACGTCTCGCCCGAATGAGGTGAAACAGGAGGGAAGCGCGGCAATTAATGATGCAAAAGGTTTGTATTTCATTAATCCACAAGGAAAAGATCCTGATATGCCAACTCAGATCTGGACGCAGGGAGAAACAGAATCTTCTTCTGCTTGGTTCCCCACAATTGATAAACCAAATCAAAAGTCTACTCAGGAAATTTACATGACGGTTCCGGATAAATATGTGACGCTTTCAAACGGAATTATGAAAGATTCTCAAAAAGAATCTAACGGACTGAGAACCGATCATTGGATGATGGATAAGAGACATTCAACTTACCTTTTCTTCATGGGAGTGGGTGAATATGCGATCGTTAAAGACAAATGGAAAAATATTCCTGTAGATTATTATATTGAAAAGGAATATGAGCCGTACGCAAAACAGATCTACGGAAATACTCCAGAAATGATCGAATTTTTCTCGAAAAAAATGGGCTACGATTATCCTTGGGCAAAATATGCACAAATTTCAGGAAGAGATTATGTAAGTGGAGCGATGGAAAACACGACCGCGACTCTTCACGGAAGTGATATTCTGCAAAAACCAGGACAATTAATTGATGAAAATTCTTGGGAAGACACAATCGCCCACGAATTATTTCACCATTGGTTTGGAGATTTGGTGACTGCAGAAAGTTGGAGTAATCTTACGGTAAATGAATCTTTTGCCAACTATTCCGAATACCTTTGGAATGAATATAAGTATGGAAAAGATCAAGCCGATTACCATCAATTGGAAGATGTTAACAGATATATCCACAATCCTTCTGATTTCAAGAAAAACTTGGTGAGATTTAATTATGAATCTCGTGAAGATGTTTTCGATTTGGTGACTTATCAAAAAGGGGGCGGAATTCTTCATATGTTAAGAAATTATCTTGGTGACGATGCTTTCTTTGCGGGAATGAATGATTATTTAAAAACCAATGAATATCAAAACGCAGAAGCACATCAGCTAAGATTATCATTCGAAAAAGTTTCAGGAAAAGACCTGAATTGGTTCTTCAATCAGTGGTATTTCGGAAGCGGAAACCCGAAATTAAACTATTCATCTACTTTTGAACCTGTTAAAAAACAAGTTACAGTAACAATCAATCAAACTCAGGATCAGCCTTTTGAATTTCCTTTGGCAATTGATGTGTATGATAACGGTAAGCCGAAAAGATATAATGTTTGGGTAAATGCTGAGGCAAAAAATACATTCAATTTTGATGTTTCAAAAACTCCGGATTTAATTAATATCAATGCGGATGGCGTTTTAGTGGCAGATATTACGGATACAAAAACTCCTGAGCAATATTTAATGCAGTTCACAAATTCAAAAGAATTCAAAAACAGATATGCTGCTTTGAACGGGATTAAAGATCAGGTTGGAAAAAATCCTGTAGCAACAAAATTATTGGCTGCGGGGATAAAAGATCCTTATTTTAGAGTGAGAAATAAAGCGTTAGAATTGATGGATTTAAACAATCCTGAACAAATGAAAACGTTAGGGGCTGATGTTGAAAAAATAGCATCAAACGATCCGAAAACCTTAACTCAGGCTGCTGCTATTGCTGCTTTAGCGAAAACTAAGGATAAAAAATACTTTCCGATTTTTGAAAAAGGAGTGAATGCTGTTTCTAATGCTGTGAGAGGAAATTCGTTGGGAGCTATTTCGGCAATTGACCCATCAAGAATGGCTTCTTTGGCTGATAAAATTGATTTAAGCGGTGCTTCAGAAGATCTTTTGACGCAAATGTTACCGATTGTTGTTAAGAATAAAGTGACTTCTCAGATGGCTAATATTGCTCCGATTGCTGCATTTTATCCTTTTGTTAAATTTCAAAATCCGGAGTTGGGAAAATCTGCCGAAGAAGGATTCAATTGGATCATGTCTTCTGACAATCTAAAAGCAACTGAAAGCATTACTAAAATGATTGGACACGCAAAAAGCCAAATGGGAGATAATCCACAGGCAAAAATGATGATTTCTCAGATGTTGAAAGATGGTTTGAGCAAAAAAATGGAATTGTTAAAACAAAATCCTCAAAAGGCTTCAAGTATCAATCCTCAAATTGATGCTCTAAATAAAGCGATCGAAGATTTTAAATAATAAAAGCAAAATATAAATTGTAAAGCATCTCATTTTGGGATGCTTTTTTATTTTAAATTGTAATTAATGATAAAAAATAGGTGAATAACAACCGTTTTTTTGAATTATCTTTTATAATTTAGTATTAAAATTACAGAATTATGACTTTTGGAATCGAGGCAGCTAGCTATTATGTACCGTCTTTATATTTGGAAATTAAAGATTTAGCAGAAAAAAGAGGAATTGAACCCACAAAATTGGAAAAGGGATTAGGGCTACATAAAATGGGATTTCCGGATGTTCATGAAGATGCAGCTACTTTCGCAGCAGAAGCTTTATTAAAATTAGTAAAGGATTATACGATTAATCCAAAAGATATTGCCAGAATTTATTTGGGTACAGAAAGCGCTTTGGATGCTGCAAAACCAACCGCTTCTTATGCAATGCAAATGGTTGAAAAGGTGTTGGAAAGTGAATTTGGAGAAAGATGTTTTAGAAACTGTGACGTTGTGGATATGACTTTCGCTTGTGTCGGAGCAGTAGATGCTTTGCATAATTCTTTAGACTTTGTAAGAGTTAATCCTGATAAAAAAGCAATCGTCATTGCCAGTGATTATGCTAAATACGAATTAGCTTCTTCAGGCGAATATACGCAGGGCGGTGGCGCAGTTTCTTTATTGATTTCCTCAAAACCCGATCTTTTAGAAATTGAAAATAATTGGGGAGTAGCCACAGAAAGTGTGTTGGATTTTTTTAAACCAAGACGTCAATATAAAAAAGAAGATTTAACAAATGCTTTAGAAACTTTTCCAGATAAAATTGAAATTTTCACGGATGAACCGGTTTTTGATGGACAATATTCTAACCAATGTTATCAGGACAGAATAAGAGAAGCTTATAATCATTATAAAGAAATTACAGGCAAAAATAAGCCTTATGAAAATTGGAAATATCTGATTTTCCATCTTCCTTATGCCTTCCACGGTAAAAGAGTTTTCACTGAAATTTACAGTTTGGAAAATGGACTTGCATATGAAACACCAGAGGAACAAAAAGCAGTGGCAAAATCTGAAAATTATATTCAGTTTATTAATGATACAATAGAAAAATCGCAACGTGCATCCTCCGAGATCGGAAATATGTACACCGCTTCAATTTTTATGGCGTTACTTTCAGCATTGCAGACTTCTTTTAATGAAAATGAAGAACTAAAAGGTTTAGAAATAGGATTTTTAGGTTACGGAAGCGGATCAAAATCTAAAGTTTTCGTAGGAAAAGTATCTGAAAACTGGAAAACGGTTGTTTCAAAATGGGATTTATTTGAAAATCTTAAAAATAGAACATCTATTGATTTTGAAACCTATGAAAAGTTACATAGAAAGCAATTAGAAGAATCTGTTAATGAAAATTACAAAGGATTTGGACTAAATTCTGTGGAATTAGAAAACCCTGTTTTAAAAGGAGCGAGGTATTATCACCATCAGAAATAAGAATTAATTATCATAAAATTCAACTGCCACTTCTTCATGAGGTGGTTTTTTATGTTTTGATTTTAACAATTTTAGTCAAAAATTATGAAATTTTTAAAAATAGTGTGTTTTATTTTCGAAATATTAGATACCATCATTTTTTATTAACAAATCCCAACTTATGATTTAATTAATTTTTTACTTGAAAAGATATTTTTTAATAAATATCATATAACCAGAAGTGATATTTATGATTGTAGTGAAAAAAAAGTGAAAATAAAAAAAATTAGTTAAATATATTTTTCAATGAAGATATTTTTAAGCTATTATGAATAATAGAACAGTTAATTACTGAGATTTGATCGTTGTTTAAGAATTTTAATAAATTTTAAGTTATTGTAATTCAGTTTTTTCACATTGTATTTGTTAGTATTTATTAACAAATTTGCTTTCTTAAAAATACTAAATAAAAAAACATGAATGTGAAATTATGCATTATGACAACAGCTGTTTTGTTTTTTACAGGACAGGTTGTAAGTGCTCAAAAAAAAACGAATGATTCAATAAAGGAAGCAAGTATTGATGAAGTTGTAGTTACAGGGTATCAGAAGAAAAGCAAAGATGAGGTTACTTCCGCGATCACTGTTGTCTCTGGAAAAGCTTTGTCTAATTTCTCTTCTTCAACAATGGGATCTAATGCTTTACAGGGAAAAGCTGCTGGTGTAGATATTTCGGCACTGAATGGTAAACCTGGTTCAGGATCAGCGATTAATATTCGAGGATTAGGGAATGTTACTACAAAAGTTGGTGCTTCAAATCCATTGTTTGTTATTGATGGTTTTGTTGTTGGAAATGATCAGAGAGCACAGGATGTTTTCAACTCTATTAATCCTAGTGATTATGAAAATATTTCTATACTGAAAGATGCAGCTGCAGCAGCTATTTATGGTTCGCAGGGAGCAAATGGAGTTATTGTTTTAACGACAAAAAGCGGAAAATCAGGAAGGCCTGTTATCACTTTAAGCTCTCGAATTGGATTCTCTGAGAAAATTAAAGATATTAATTTCAGAATGATGAATTCTGCTGAGAAAATTGATTACGAGAAAAAAATGTATGCTCTCGGTATTAGCGGATACAGCGCATGGACAGATTCCAATGTATCTGCAGCTCTGGCTTTAGATCATGATTGGCAAAAAGATATTTTAAGAAGATCAGCAATTGAGTCTTACCAAGTGGGGATTAGAGGAGGAAACGAAAAATCTAAATATACATTTTCATTAGGATATGATTCTGATAACGGCATTGTGCAAAATATTCATGCTTACAAAAGATATACAGGGAGAATGAAGTATGAAGCGACTCCAACAGATAGAATGAGCTTTGGAGTTTCTACTGGTGTTAATTATAGTATGTCTCAGGATATAAGGGACAGAAATAATGAGCAGAATCCTTTTAGAGCAATGTATTCTTATAATCCATATGAACCTGTTTTTAACGCTGATGGAAGTTATAATTCTACGAAAAGAGGTTTCCCTATTTTAGAAGCTCTTAAAAATAATCCTGAACGAAATAATTCTTTAATTTTTGATGGGAATATTTTCGCCCAATATAAAATTTTAACAGGATTGAATTTTAAAACTCAATTAGGAGGATATTTTAATAACATAAGGTGGAATAGAAAGGTTCTAAGAGGATCATTTTTAGATAGATCTTTAGGAATAAATGGAAGTGTTGTAGAGCAAAATCAAAATCGTTTCAGATATACAAATTCTAATACATTAAATTATACAAAAACATTTGGTAGCCATAGTATTGATTTATTAGGTTTGGTAGAATATACAGAATTCCGGAATGATTATATTAGTGCAACAGGTAGAAACTTGTCGTCGCCAACATTAAATGAGCTGGATAATGCATCAACCCCTTTTGAAGTTAAGGGTTATGATGAACTTTACAGGACGTTTTCTTACGGAGCTTTTTTAACTTATGATTTTGCTAAAAAGTATATTTTAACGGCATCTGTAAGACAAGATAAAGATTCTAGATTTGGAAAAAATAATGTACTGTCTGAACCATTCTGGTCAGTAAGTGGTGCTTGGAATGTTACTAATGAAGAATTTTTGAAGGATAATACCATTTTATCACTATTAAAACTAAGGGCATCCATTGGTACCAGAGGATACAATAATATTGACCTTAATTTAAATAACACATTAATGTCCGGAAGTAGTTATGGTTCTTTTCCTACTATTGCTCCTAATATAATTTATGGAAATCCAGATCTAAAGTGGGAAGTCACAAAATCACAAAACTATGGAGCTGAATTTGGATTTCTAAATAATAGAGTAAGAGGAACTGTAGATTATTTTATTGATCAAAAAAAGGATTTCATATTTACTGTTCCTAATTTTGGCTCAGAAGGAGGAGCATATGCCACTAATATTAATGCAGGTGATTTAAAAAATAAAGGACTTGAATTGAGCTTATCAGCAGATATCATAAAATCTGCAGGCTTTAATTGGAGCATCAGAGCCAATACAAGTTTGATGAGTTATAAACTTGTTAAACTAAGGAATGGCGAAACAGAAAGAACTGTCGGAGCAATAAATCAGCTGAAAGAAGGTGAAGAACCGTTTTCATTCTATCTAGTAAGGAGCGCAGGTATTAATCCTGACAATGGGAATGAAATATATTATACTAAAAATGGAGGAACTACAGAGGTATATAGTTCTAATGATGCTGTTTTATTACAAGGTAAATCACCACTTCCAAAATTATTTGGAGGTTTTGGTACTACTTTATCTTATAAAGGATTTGATTTACAAGCTGATTTTACTTATAAATCAGGTAATTATACTTACAATTATATGGCACTCGGTATGTTGAGCTATCCTAATGGAGCTACAAATAATATGAGATCTGATGCTATTAATTATTGGACAACACCAGGGCAGACAAATGTATTACCAAGACCTAACAATACTTCCAATGCTCCTGGGGGAAGTACAGGACTACAGACTACCGACAGATTCCTCCAAGATGCATCTTACATCAGATTAAGAAATGTAAGTATAGGATATACATTGGACAAAAGAATATTGGGTGAATCATTCCCTGTAAACAAAATTAGAGTTTCATTATCGGGGCAGAACTTAGCTACTTGGACAAAATTTGAAGGAGATCCGGAAATATCAATCGGTTCAGGAGAAAGCCAAACAGGAGGTGGGCAAACATTTATAAATGGTGCATTTGCATTATATAGCTATCCTGCGGTAAAAACATATTTATTTGGAATTGAAGTAGAATTTTAAAACACATATTAAAACTTATGAAAAAAATAATCAATATATCATTATTATCACTTGCATCTTTTCTTTCATTACAATGCAGCGATGAAAGGTTTGATATTCTTCCTAATAGTCAGGATGCACCAGAAATCATCTTTACAACAGAAGCTAACTATAGATTAGTTTTAGATGGAGCTTATGATGCTTTTAAAAGCCCGACATATTATAATGGTGATACAGGAAGCTCTATTATTTTGGGAGATGTATTGGCCGACAATCTTATTTTAAATACCCAAGGAAGGCAGACGAATAAAGCGGCTTATGAATGGTCTTATAGTCCAATTACTCCAGCGGTTACCTCATTGTATTCATCTGCATATTTTGTAATTTCCAGAGCAAATATTGTTTTAGATAATCTAAATAAAGTTCCATATACAGACTATATGAAGAATATTGAAGCTGAAGCAAAGGCAGTTAGAGCAATTGCACATTTTGATTTGGTAAGAGCATATGCGAAAATACCTACACAAAGTAGTGATGCATCTTCATCTTTGGGAATAGCATACGTAACTACTTTTGATCCAGGTATTAAGCCGTCAAGAGATGCTACAGTAATGATTACATATGATAAGATCATTGCAGATTTACAGGATGCATTGGCGAAAATTAATACAGTTAATGGGACAATCGGAAGGCTAAACAAAACTTCGGTTTTAGGTTTTTTATCCAGAGTCTATTTATATAAAGGAGATTATGATAAAGCAATACAATATGGGGAACAGTGTATTCTAGCAAGTACATCAGTAGGAGCAAGTGGTAATTTTGTAGATGTTTGGAAAGACGCATCTGATGATGGAGAATTATTTACAATATTAAATGCAAATGTTAGTAATGATAACATAAATGTTGGAGTTGCTTATAATCAAAACTCTGTAAATCCGGCAGGTATTCGTTCAGAATATAACGTAAATTATGATTTATTTACAAAGTACGGTTCTACTGATATTAGAAAGGAAGCATATGTTCTTACATTTAATTATATAACGACACTTTACAATCATGTAATTAAGTATAGAACAAGAGCTGGTTCTCCTGCGCCTCCTGCTCAGGTAGTAGATATTAAATTATTAAGATCTGCCGAGGTTTATCTTAATGTTGCAGAAGCTTATATGAAATCTGCAGCTCCAAATCAAACTAAAGCTCTTCAAGTACTTAATACCTTAAGAGCTCAGAGATATGCATCTTATGTACCAGGAACAGAAACCGGAACAGCTTTATTAAATGCAATCTATTACGAAAGAAGATTAGAATTGGCATTTGAGAACGACCGATTCTGGACAATAAAAAGATTAGGACAATCAGTTGTTAGATCAGATTATGGTTCATCTGTTAGCGGAGGTGGCGGAGATGCTCCTACTGGTGCATTGAAAACTTTGCCAGCAAATAACTTCAGATTTGTATTGCCGATTCCGCAGGATGCGATTAATCTAAATCCAAACTTAGTTCAGAACCCTGGGTATTAAAACTAAATAAATTAATCATTCAATATTCACTTGAAGATCAAGGTTTAATAAGAATAATAAGTAATTAATCTTAAGTTAAGAGTAATTTTACGAGGCTATATTTTTATAGTCTCGTTTTTTTTGATTTGTTTAAGCTGTATTTTCAATTTTTCCAGAAACCGCTCTTCTGCACCCATGTTTTGAAAAGTCCGGGCCAAGCAGACACTTCACTCCCTTTTTTACCTAAGCCCCAGCCATGTCCTCCCGTTTGGAAAATATGCATTTCAACAGGAATATTTGCATTTTTTAAAGCTTTATCCATCAGATAACTATTATCTACAGGAGAAATAGGGTCATCCAAAGCTTGTGCTAAAAATGTGGGGGGAGTATTTTTATTAACCTGCCTTTCCACAGAAAAAGCAATCTCTTGTTTGGTTGTTGGCTGAGTTCCCAAAATGCTTTTTTGGGCGTGCGTTTTATTATTAGGAGAAAGCATTGAGATCACGGGGTAAATAAGTCCTTCAAAATCCGGTTTCGCAGATATGGAATCTATTTTATCAACAGGTTTATAAAACTTTTTATCAAAAAGAGTAGAGGTTATACCTGCCAAATGTCCTCCTGCGGAAAATCCGAGTACTCCGATTTTATTTTGATCAATACCGTACTGCTTTGACAGATTGCGAATCATGCGAATAGCACGTTGAGCATCCTCAAAAGGAACATCAGTACTTTTCCAATTTTCCTGAGGTAAACGGTAAATGAGTTCAAATGCCGTCACTCCTTCAGATTGTAACCAATTAGCAGTTGGAGTACTTTCTTTTCCTAGTTCAATATGAGCATATCCGCCGCCACTGATAACTAAAATTGCAGTTCCATTAGGATGTTGAGATTGATGAACGATCAGTCTTGGGGTGGAAACATTCCTCACAGATCCTTTATCGCTAATGAGCTCCGAACTTCGATTACCTCCCGCATTCGGCATATGAGATGGCCATAAATCAATTTGTTCTAAATTACTCTGAATACTGAATTTTTGCCCCTTAATTTGTGCACTTATTGATGTGCAGGTAGAAAATAATAAAGCAGTAATGATAATAAATACTCTCATCATAATAAACGAATAACTTATGCTATCCTGGACGAGGTATTGCAAAAAATATGCAAATTTTATTCATTAAATGTAGTATTGTTCTGAAAACTTTTCGGAGTAATTCCTACCAATTGTTTGAATACTCGGGTGAAATAATTGGTGTCTGAAAATCCTGTTTGATAGGCAGTTTCTTTAATGCTGTTCTGACTCGCCAATAATTCTTTTGCTCTATTAATTCTTTCCTGTAAAATAAATTCATTCGGAGAAGTTCCCAATTCATCTTTAAACATTTTAAAGAAATTCGATTTGCTTACGTAGGCCAACTTAGCAATGCTGTCGATTGATAATTTCTGATGAAGATTATTTTTAATATAATCCACAGCAAAACCAATTCTTGACTTATTTTTAGCAATATTTTTTTCTACCATACTTCTTGCTTGGGTTTGCATCAGTCTAATCAATAATTCTTTCAAAGCAAAATCAGCCATAATATCCTTTTCAGAATTGTCATCCATGGCGATTCTCATGATATTGTTAGTCGCAGAAGCAAGAGATTTATTATTAAACAGAAAATACTCATCAAGTTGAATATTCCATTGTGAAGTTTCATCAACTTTTGGTAAATGATAATTTAAATGATTTAAAGAATTTTCGATAAACTCAGGGTTAAGGCTTAAAGAAATGCATTGTGATGGAATTTCATCGGCTTCGGGGAAATCTATAACCATTGTTTCTCCAGGTGCTACTAAAATACTTTCTCCAGGAAAATAATCGAAATAATTGGTTTTATTGTCCAGTTTCATATATTTTTTTCCTCGAAGCATGGCGGTAAAAGCAATATTTTCAAAATGAAGTTTTACATCAAAAGCGGTTTTATGGGTTTCGTAGATACTGAATTCACAATTATTTAGATTGAATTTTGTCTGATTTTCAATTAAGTTTAAAAGCTGATTTTCCTTTTTTAATTCAGGAGTATTTAATAAAAATTTATTATCATTCATTTCTAAACATTTTTTATTGCCTCTTCTATCAAATATAGAAATTTAAACGCTATGCAGTTGTTAATAAAACTATAAAATTAGCCATCTGCACTATTTTGATGTTTTTTTGTAGGATTATGCTATGCGTTTGTGCTAGGTAAGTGTAATTTGGTTGAACAGAAAAATTAAAATTATACTAATATGAGCACTATTACAGAACAACAACCAGGGACAACTTTACAGTGGCCTGAATTCAAAAGCAAATACGATAATTACATCGACGGAAAATTTACAGCTCCTGTCAATGGTCAATATTTTGACGTAGTTTCTCCGGTTAACGGGAAAAATTTCACGCAGGCAGCACATTCATCTAGAGAAGATTTGGAATTGGCTGTCAACGCAGCGGAAAAAGCATTTCAGACTTGGAAAGATACTTCTTCAACGCAAAGAAGTATTATTTTAAACAAAATTGCCGACAGGATCGAGGAAAATCTTGAATATTTAGCAACGGTTGAAACCATTGACAACGGAAAAGCAGTTAGAGAAACTTTGGCAGCAGATTTACCTTTGGCAATCGATCATTTCAGATATTTTGCTTCGGTGATCAGAGCAGATGAAGGTTCTCACAACGAATTAGATAAAGATACGGTTTCATTGATCGTTCATGAGCCACTTGGAGTAATCGCTCAAATCATTCCATGGAATTTTCCTTTATTAATGGCAATCTGGAAACTTGCCCCGGCTTTAGCAGCAGGAAACTGTGTAGTTCTAAAACCGGCAGAAAGCACCCCAATTTCTATCATGGTTTTAATGGAAATCATCGGAGATTTACTTCCAAATGGAGTAGTAAACATCGTTAACGGTTTCGGGGCAGAATTGGGAAGAGCGTTGGTTACGAATCCAAAAGTGAATAAAGCAGCATTCACAGGTTCTACGGCAACAGGCCGTTTGGTGATGCAGTATGCAACAGAAAATATTATTCCTGTGACATTAGAATTGGGAGGGAAATCTCCAAACGTTTTCTTTAGTTCGGTGATGGATGCGGACGATGCGTTTTTAGATAAAGCAATCGAAGGTGCGGTTCTTTTTGCTTTAAATCAGGGCGAAATCTGTACTTGTCCTTCGAGATTATTGGTTCAGGAAGACATTGCAGATGCATTCATCGCAAAAGTGATCGAAAGAGTAAAAGCCATCAAAGTCGGAAATCCTCTTGATAAAACGGTGATGATGGGGGCTCAGGCATCTCAGATTCAAAAAGATAAAATCCTTTCTTACATCAAATTAGGAAAAGAAGAAGGTGCTGAGGTTCTTGTCGGAGGTGAAGTGAATCATGTTGGCGAAGGTCTTGAAAACGGATATTACATCCAGCCAACGATCTTCAAAGGAAACAACAGAATGAGAATTTTCCAAGAAGAAATTTTCGGACCTGTTTTGGCGTTCACAACTTTCAAAGATGAAGAAGAAGGAATCAAAATCGCTAACGATACGATTTATGGTCTTGGAGCAGGAGTTTGGACGAGAGATGCACATCAGTTATACAACGTTCCGCGCCAGATCCAAGCGGGTAGAGTTTGGGTTAATCAATATCACTCTTACCCTGCTGGAGCGCCTTTCGGGGGATATAAGCAGTCAGGAATCGGTCGCGAAAACCACAAAATGATGTTAGATCACTACCGTCAGACCAAAAATATGTTGATTTCTTACAACAAAAACAAACTAGGTTTCTTTTAATTTTAAATATTAGGGCGTGCCCGTTTGCCTCAGCTTAGGCCGAGGCAAAACGGTCGGGCTATTCAGGGCTCCACTTCGTTTCGGTGCTCCGCTTCGCTCCGCACCGGCTCATTCTTCGCCGCCCTTCCTATCCCTCACGCGAAGTGCGACGTATCAATTGTGTGGGGAAAGAAATTAACAGCAGTGTTTTAATTATATATTGCTGATAGATAATGTGTTATGATGAGTTTTTTATCAAACTAGGAACTAACTCAAAAAATAGCGTAAAAATGTTACAACGCCTTTATCATCTCGTAGAGATCTAAACAAAACTTGGAAAACAGTATTAATAGAAGAGTCTAGGCTCTTACGGAAGGACAAAGACATTTTTAAACGAAACTATTATAATTTATACATACAAAAATCAAAAAAATGCAAACCAACATATCCAGAGTCTCAGTCACAGAAAAAGCATTAGAAGTAATCTGGGAGTTAGAAAGAAAATATGGCGAACTCATGTTCTACCAAGCCGGAGGATGTTGCGAAGGAACTCAGCCCCAGTGTTTCGAAAAAGGAGGATTCTTCCCTAGAATGAATGATGCAATGATCGGAACCATCAATAGTCACGAATTCTGGATCGACCGCGATTTATTTGAATACTGGAAATATTCTCATTTTACATTGGATGTTGTAGACGGTTTCGGGCCAGGCGGATTTTCTTTAGAAACACCTTTAGGAAAAACGTTTAAAATAGAATACAAACTTTTCACTCCAGAGGAATTCGAAAACCTAGAACCTGTAAAACGCAGTGAATGAAATCTGTGAAAATCTGTGGTTAAAATCTCTTGCAGATTCAAAGATATTGGTGTTAAAATTAGTGAAAAAACATTCGTGTAATTTGTGTTTAAACAAACAAAATATCAAGTCTTGACAACCGATTAACAAACATCGAAGCCACTACTTGTCCAACTGCATTTAAAACCGTCGCCAAAGGATCAACCAATGTCCCAATAATCATCACAGCAGGAATGGCTTCCTGAGGCAATTTATAAACAGAGATCATCAGCATTTCTCCAATATATCCTCCGTTCGGAATTCCGCCTGCAACGATACTTACAAAAACAGTAATTCCTAATGCTAAAAGTAGATTCATCGGATCAAAAAAATCTCTTCCTATAATTAAGAAAGCAACATAAATTTTAATAATTGAAGACATCGAGGAACCGTTTTTATGCAAAGTCGTCCCGATCGGAATCACAAGATTCGCAATAGAACTTGGAATACCAATTTTAGAGGCAGCCTGTAAATTGGCAGGCATTGTTGCAAAACTACTGCATGTACTTAAAGCTGTTAGGGTCGGATAAATTGCATTTTTCCAGAAACTTTTCACTCCATTTTGTCCATTCGCCATAAAAGCATACAGTGAAAAAAATACTAAGAAATAAACGATTCCTGCAATATAATAAAGACCTAAAGGTTTAGCGTAAAATCCGAAAAGCTGAGGTCCTAAAGTTGCGACCTGGTAGGCAAAATAAGCTCCTAAACCAATCGGTGCTACTTTCATAATCAATAAAAGTAACTCCTTCATCACTTCATATCCGGAAGCAAGAAAAACTCTGAATGGTTGTCCTTGTTCTCCAGCTTTTCTGGCTGCAAACCCTGTCATGAAGGCAAAGATCAAAAGAGCCAACATATTTTGTCTTGAAAAAAGCTGAGTAAATTCTCCCACGGTAAAGAAGCCGACAATTCTATTTCCCCAACTGTCTCTATTAGTGGCTTCTTCCACAATTTCCTTACTTCCCGAAACTCCGGAAACAGGGAATAGGTAAACAACACAAATGGTAAAAACTGCTGCTGTTAAAATGAAAAATAGAAAAGTAAAAACCATCGTCAGCATGATTTTTCCAAACTTCGATTGCTGTTCTAAGGAAGCGATCGAATTAGAAACTGCAAAAAACACCAACGGAACTACACTTACAAAAAGAAGATTCAGGAAAATATCTCCCAAAGGTTTTATATACTCAACAAAATTGGGAGCAACGATTCCAATAATGCTTCCAACAGTGATCCCGAGGAGTAAAAGTATAATTCCTGAGTAGTTTTTAAATACTTCTTTCATGCAGGTTTTTTATCAAAGATAGTTTTATTTTTAACATTCCGTTATATTATTTTCAGGCATAATTTTGGTAAATTTGAGTAAATAATCGTTTTTATGGCTTATATAGATTACTATAAAATTTTAGGCGTAGATAAAAGCGCAACGCAGGATGATATTAAGAAAGCGTACCGAAAACAGGCAAGAAAACTCCATCCTGATCTCAATCCCAACGACAAAGAAGCTGAGAAAAAATTCAAAGAGCTGAACGAAGCCAATGAGGTTCTCAGCAATCCTGAAAATCGTACGAAGTATGATAAATACGGAGAAAATTGGAAACATGGTGAAGAATACGGAAAAGCTCAGCAACAGCAAAGTCAAGGTGGAAATTACAGTGGCGGATTTTCCGGTGCTGATTTTGGCGAAGGCGAAGACTTTTCAGACTTTTTCCAAAGTATGTTTGGCGGAGAAGGAGGTGGTTTTGGAAGAAGTTCCAGAGGAAGTGCATCAGGGAAATTTAAAGGTCAGGATGTTCATGCAGAACTGAATTTAAATTTAAGAGACGCCGCAACAACGCACCCGCAAACTTTTGATATTAATGGTAAAAAAGTAAGAATTACGATTCCTGCAGGTGTTTATGACGGACAGCAAATTAAGTTAAAAGGTCACGGAAATCCTGGAGCAAATGGTGGCCCGAGTGGGGATTTATATATCACTTTCAATATTTCTGCTGATGCTGATTTTGAAAGGATTGGTGATGATTTGAAAACAAAGATTCCGATTGACTTGTACACAGCAGTTTTAGGTGGCGACGTAAAAGTAAATACGTTGGATGGAAGTGTCAACCTTAAAGTAAAATCCGAAACGCAAAGCGGAACTACGGTGAGATTGAAAGGAAAAGGTTTTCCTGTGTACAAAAAAGAGGGACAATTTGGTGATTTGTTTGTGACTTATGAAGTAAAATTACCGACAGATCTTACAGAAAAGCAAAAAGAACTTTTTGAACAACTTAAAAATTCCTAGGCTATGAGTGAAAGAATATCGCGAGAAGAGCTCGTAAAAATATACAATATTGAGATCACTTTTTTTGACGAATTGGTAGATTCTGGATTGTTGACTATTCAGACTGAGAATGAAATACGTTACCTGATGTATGAAGATCTGCCGGTTTTCGAAAGATTTACCAATTGGCATTATGATCTGGAAATTAATCTGCCGGGTTTAGAGGTCATTCATGATATGTTAAATAAAATGGAAGATTTAAAACGGAAAAATCGTGAATTAATGATCAAACTTTCCGGAATAAGCAGTAAATATGAAGACGGATAATTTGTCAATATTTAAGGAGTTCCGAAGGAACAATTTAATTCAGGATAGGATGAAAATCTTATCTTTGTAAATATTAGATCAAATTAATTATGAATGAAGAAAAGGTTATTGTATTAAAACCTAAAAGACAGGATTTTGAAGAAATTTATTTCAATGGTAATCAAGGAAGTTTATTTTTTTCACAGACCACTAAAGGGAAAACAGTTACAACCATTGTCGTAGGATTGATTTTGATGATTTTATTTTGTTTTAAAGATGATTTAAGCAAAGAAAAATTTGGGATTTTATATTTTGTAAGCTTTTTATTTCTGCTTTGTGCGGTTTATCTTTCTTTAAGCATCAACAAAGTTTCAAAATGGAAAAAACAGGTTAACAGATATTTAAAATCATTGGAAGACTCTAAAATATATGAATTGAGGTTTAATGATGAAATTTTTAACGTCAATCTTAATCATCAGGAAGAATTAAGTAAATGGGAAGATTTTAAGTATTTTGAATCGAATAACGAATTTATTTCTCTGGAAGGCAAATTCAATTATATGTTTCCACGAAAATCAATGAGCGAAAAAGAGTACAGCTTATTGAAGCAAGTATTTAAGAAAAATATCAAACAATAAAAAAATCAGAGTAAACTTTTACTCTGATTTTTATTTTTATAATGAAAATTGATTAATCCAACCAACCCATTTCTTTCATCCATTCGTCGTTGTAGATTTTCCCTACATATCTTGAACCGTGATCGTGAAGAAGAACAACAATAACATCATCTTTTGTAAACTGATCTTTCATCTGAATCAAAGAAGCAATTGCGCTTCCCGCAGAATATCCACAGAAAATTCCTTCTTCTTTAGCTAATTTTCTAGCATAGATTGCTCCGTCTTTATCAGTTACTTTTTCGAAATGATCAATTACAGACATATCGTAGTTTTCAGGAATGATATCTTCACCAATTCCTTCTGTGATGTATGTGTAAGCGTGATCGTAATGCAATTCACCCGTCTCATGGAATTCCTTCAAAATAGAACCATAAGTATCAACACCAATCACTTTAATGTTAGGATTTCTCTCTTTAAAGAAAGTTCCACAACCTGTAACGGTACCTCCTGTTCCGGCTCCTGCTACAAAGTGAGTTAATTGTCCGTCAGTCTGTTCCCAGATTTCAGGTGCAGTAGACTCGTAATGAGCAGTTCTGTTGGATAAATTATCGTATTGATTAACGTACCATCCGTTTTCTGTTTCAGTTGCTAATCTCTTGGAAACCGAGTAGTAAGAACGCGGATCTGTAGGCTTAACGTCTGTTGGACAAACGATTACTTCAGCACCTACAGCACGAAGAATATCACATTTTTCTTTTGATTGTTTAGCGTTTGTTACAAAAATACATTTGTAACCTTTGATGATTGCTGCAAGAGCCAATCCCATCCCTGTATTTCCAGAAGTCCCTTCAATAATGGTCCCTCCGGGTTTTAATCTCCCGTCTTTCTCTGCATCTTCAATCATTTTCAGAGCCATTCTATCTTTCACAGAATTCCCGGGATTGAAGGTCTCAACCTTTGCCAAAACTAATGCAGGAAAATCTTCACCCAAAACCTTATTAAGCTTTACAAGTGGCGTATTTCCGATAGTTTCAAGGATGTTTTTTGCGTATTTCATAAATGTTTTTTATATGCGGTGCAAAGATACAGCTTTCAGATAATTAACGATTACGATTTGAATATTATTAAGTGAATTCTCAATAGTGAATTGTAAATTTAAAACTAAACCAGAAAAATTTATAATTCAGTATTTACAATTATTTATTTTAGAAGCTATTTCCTGCTTTTCGCACTCGCTATTTTTTGTGTTTCGGCGGCATTGCCGCCGAAACACAAAAAATGAGCTCAAACAAATGCTCCAATCAGGGCTAGGATATTTGTCGTTTATTCTACAGCCACAGCCTTGTCAAGGTTCTAAACCTTGACAAGGCTTAACAATCAGATCCACACCATAAATCAAAACGACAAACTTTATGTAAAAAATAAATTAATAATTTGTCATCAGTAAATTTTACATGAAGTTTGTAAAATTCACAATTAACTAGCGAAGCTAAATTGACAATTCACCCTTTAATTATACTTAATAGCTTTAACAGGAGAAATTTTACTAATCAAATAACTTGGAATAATCAATGCCAATCCGGAAATGATTAAAATTCCAACTGAAATTGAAATAATCGCGATAGGATTTAAGTCTACAGGAACGGTACTCACGTAATAATTCTCTGGATTCAATTTAATAATTCCAAAAAATTTCTGTAATAATATCAATCCAAGACCAATAATATTTCCATATAAAAGTCCGGGAATCATGATGATCAAAGTATAATTAATGAAAGTTGCTCTGATCTGAGAATTGCTTGCTCCTAATGTTTTAAGTAAACCGATGGAATTCGTTCTTTCAATAATCAGAATCAAAAGAACCATGATAATATTAATGACAACTACAACCAGCATAATGACGATGATCAATGCAATATTAGTGTCAAAAATACTGATCCAATCTGTGATTTGCGGGAATTTTTCAGTTGCTTTTTCTGCGTAGTTTTTGTAGCCGATTAACTTTTCTATTTCGGGGAAATCACTGTCGATATCATTTACATTTTTCAGGAAAATATCGATTCCGCCAATTTCATTAGGCTTCATATCCTGAATCTTTCTCACATGATTGATTCCACCAATAACGAACTGTTCATCAATCATTTTGATATCGGTTTTATAAATACCGACTACTTCAAATTTTCTGTAAATAGGCTTCTGATCTGCTTTCGAAAATATCGTAACAATGCTGTCTTTAACCTTTAGATGAAGATCATTTGCTATTTTTTGAGAAATAGTAACGCCATTATTGTAGCCTATTTCTGTAATTTTTGGAGTCGTTCCTGCAACAAGGAATTTTTTGAATCTTAAACTGTCAAAATCCTTTCCAACACCTTTAAAAATAATTCCTGCAAAGTTATGCTCATTACGCATAATTCCTGTAGTCATTGCATATTTCTGAACGGTTTCTACGTCAGGAATTTCTTTTATTTTTGGAATATCCAACCCCTGATTATCGAGAACGGAAGTGTTGTAGGAAGAGTTTGAACGAGTAGATTTTACCGTAATATGTCCGCTGAAATCCGCCAGTCTTTCTTTAATCGCTTTTTTTGACCCGAAACCTGTGGAAACCGTGATCAGTGAAACGATAATTCCTAAAGCCACAGAAAGTCTGCCTATGAAGATGATAACCCTTGAAAGGTTATTTTTGTTATCTTTGGAAAACGCTATTTTTCTAGAGAAATATAAAGGAAATTTCAAGCTTATGAATTTAGATTTCAAAATTAAAAATTTACTTCTGATTTGCCTAATTTTTTTAGGAGTATTCAATCAGTATTATTCTCAAACGGGTAATGTCGGTACTTTTAAAACCGGAGCAGACCGTCCTGAAACATATTTGCCATTATTAAAAGGAAAGACAATAGGGATCGTGACCAACCAGACAGGTTTGATGAGCGACAAAACTCATTTGGTAGATTTTTTAGTTAAAAATAATATTAAAATAAAATCAATTTTTGCTCCTGAACATGGTTTCAGAGGTGATGCTGATGCAGGTGAAAAGGTGAAAAATGGAGTAGATGTAAAAACAGGAATTCCTATCGTTTCTTTGTACGGAAATAATAAAAAGCCAAAGCCTGAGCAATTGAAAGGACTTGATATTGTGATTTTTGATATTCAGGATGTTGGGGCAAGATTTTACACGTATATTTCTACGTTAACCTATTTAATGGAAGCCGGAGCGGAAAATAATGTTGAGATCATGGTTTTAGACCGACCTAATCCGCATGATGGTTACACAGATGGACCTGTTTTAAAGAAAAAATGGACAAGTTTTGTAGGAATGCATGAAGTTCCTGTCGTTTACGGATTAACAATCGGTGAATACGGAAAAATGGTGAATGGCGAAAAGTGGCTGAAAAATGGAGTTCAGGCAAAATATACTTTGATCCAGATGCAAAATTATCATAAGAAAATGCGTTATCCAATTTTAGATAAACCATCCCCAAATTTACCAAACGATAAATCCATCAATTTATATCCAAGTTTATGTTTTTTTGAGGGAACGCAGGTTTCGGCGGGAAGAGGAACAGATTTGCCCTTCCAGATTTACGGTTCTCCATGGACAAAAGATCTGCCTTATCAATTTACTCCAAAACCCAACTTTGGTGCAAAAGATCCTTTCTTAAATGGCAAATTATGTTACGGAGAAAATCTTTCAAATTATCCTACAGATTTACGAGAATTAAACCTTGAATGGGTTATTAAAGCCTATAAAAACTACAAAAATCCACAGCAGGATTTCTTCTTGAAAAATTTATGGTTTGATACTTTAGCCGGAACAGATGAATTGAGAAAACAAATCATCGCAGGAAAATCGATCAAAGAAATTAAAGCTTCCTGGAAAACGGATTTAGATAAATTTGAGAAAATAAGAACGAAATACGTTGTTTACGAAAATTAAAAGAAAAGTGAATTGTCAACAGTCAATTTGGCTAAGCCAGTCAATTTTAAAATTCACACAAGCGCAAGCGAATTCACTATTGACAATTCATATTCTGACTAATCAAAATCCGGTGGGGGAGTTTTATCGTCTTTACCTTTATTCAGGATGAAAAGCCCGATCGTTAAACCAATAACTCCTGCACCCGCGATCATTAAAGCACTTTGTAATTTATCAGCCTGATCATTTCCGATGAAATTCATTAAAAAAAGAATGACAAAGGTGATCGCTGATATGATGATATGGTTTCTTCCGAAAAGTTTCATTGTATTATTTTAATTTATAAGAGATCATGATTCCGCCTCTGTACGGGAGAATTTCACCACTTTTGTTATATTTTTCTGCAACATCATAACGTTTGCCTGTTGTACGGTCATAACCTTTGTAAAAACCTTGCGAAGTACCAACGGTTGCATATATATCCATATTCCACCTGTCTGATAGTTGGAATTGATAACCTCCTGTAATTCCCAATGCAATAGAATACCCCTTTTGATAAAGATTTGAATATACTAATAAATCTCCATTATGTTCATTAATAAACTCACCATCACTCCAGTAGCTCCATTTTTGTAACGTGAAGGCAGATGCAGCAATATTGGCTCCGATATACCAATGTTTAAAAGCTTCATTAAAATAATATCTTCCTTCTAAAGATACAGAGTAGTTCTGCAGTTCATGGCCTGCAAAAGATTTCCATGGAGAAATGAAAACATCAGCTTGTACGGTATATTTTTTACTGATTTGATGTTCTAAACCTGCATTTAAAATTCCTATAGGTAAAAATGGAGCATTTACTTTTACATAAACACTCTTTTCACTATTGTCTTGTTCTTGAGCATTGATTGTTCCTAATAAAAATAAGGTTAGGAATCCTGTAAGCAATTTAATTTTCAACATTTGTTATTTTATTTGTTTTAATAACCCTTCTGCCAGAGTAGAATCCTTTTGAGATTGGGATGCTATATTTTTTGACATTTCAGCGTAAGTTTTTGCCATCTCATTATTTCCTGTTAAGAAATAAAGTCTTGCCAAAATATAAGTGTTTTCCGAAGTTTCCCCTCTCATTACAGATTTTTCTGCCCATTCAAGAGCTTTCTTTAATGATGATGGTGTTTTTATATGTTCAGAAAAAATCCATGCTGTTTTTAGTAATTCGTTTGGTTCGAAAGAATCAGAATTTTTATAATATTCTAACGCTGCTTTTTCGTATTCAGGAAAATTGGCATTTTGCTCGTAATAGGCTAATTTTGTCTGATTAAGCTTAGTCTGAGCATCAAGTTTTCCAACCAACGGTTCGGCTATTTTCATGAAATATTCGTCGTTGATTTTTTTATTTTTATCATCAATAGATTGCTCAACAACTTTTGCTAATTTTAACTGATTATCAAATTCTTTGTAAGTTTCCTCGGGTAAAAATTTAATGATTTCTGCTTTTTTCGAAGTGAAAATTTTATAATTTGAGTCTTCGGTAGACTTTAAAAAGAAGAATAAAAATCCGATATCATCTTTTGAAAGTTCATCGGTTTTCTTTTTATTTTCAAAATATCTTTCAGAGGCTTTTTTGGCAAAATCAAAATCGCTTGTTGAATTTAATTTCATGATATTAACCAAGAATTCAGAATCTTTTTCCCCTTTTGCAAAACGGTCTTTTAGAGAACCTTTTTTGTTATTTGGTGAATTTACTTCTTTGGCCATCGATAAGAAAAGACTTTCTTCCATGTAACCGAAGTTTTGAGAAACCAATTCTCCGTCACCGTTTAAAAACAGATAAGTTGGGTACGAACGAACTCCGTATTTCGCAGCGATTTCTCTTCCTTCACCTTTCTCCATATCAAATCTTGCATTCACAAAACTGGAGTTGAAATAATCTCCGACAGATTTTTGAGTAAATATATTTTTCTCCATCATTTTACATGGGCCACACCAAGAAGCATAAGCGTCTATAAAAACAATTTTGTTTTCTTTTTTTGCTTTAGCAACGAGATCTTTAAACGGTAACTCCTGAAACTTTATTGCTTCCTGAGCAAATGTAATGATGGTAGAGAATAAAAATAATCCAGAGATGATCTTCTTCATGTTTGATTTAAAATTAAAAAAGCGAATATACTTATTTTCAACGTAAATGGAAGATGAATAGTATTGAAAGTATGATTTGTTTTTATATATTAAAATGATAACTGAGCTATAAAATGTTATAAGATTTTAATAAAAATATAATAAATGAACGGTTATTCTTCCTTTATTTATAATAATTGATTTTTTATTCTTTATTGATTAAAATTCAGGCATAATTAAAAAAAACGCCTTTGGGAGAGGCGGTTTAAGGATTGTAAAAAACGTTAAAGAAGCTATTTTTTGATAACCTTTTTAATTATTGTTGGTGTATTTGCCTGATCTATTTTCAGAAGATAAACTCCTTTTATTAAACCGGAAATATCTATACTTGATTTGTTTTCTGATGTTAAAACCAATTGTCCTGCTGTGCTGTAGATCGTTACTTTAAACTTCGTAGCATTTTTGCCTAATTTAATATTGATTACGTCCTGAGCCGGATTCGGATAAATACTGATATCATCTTTTAAAATACCCGGATTTGAAGTTCCTAAGTTTGTGAAAGAGATAACATCTTTTAAAATACCTAAAGAATTGGTCGTCAAATAAATTTCAGCAGTTGTAGCGTCTACAAAGCGGGCTGTACCATCAATAACTGTTGTGTTGAAATAGTTTGAGGCCGTTTTTTCCTGCCAGTTTGTTCCTCCGTTGCTAGTGTAGATAACTTTTGGAAGAGTAGTTAAATACGTGTTGGTAATTCCTATGATCTGTCCGTTTTGTTTTGTTGAATGTTCAACTTTATTTACCATTCCGTCATAGATCTTAGACCATGTATTTCCTGCATCAATTGAAGTGTAGATACCATTTGAAGCGGCCATTGTGTACTGACTTGTATTTATTGGATTCTGAACTAAGCTTAAAGCAATATTCGGAAGCGTTAAACCTTGCAAACCTGCAGTAATTTCCGTCCATGAAGTTCCACTGTTTGTAGTTTTAAACAATCTGTTACCAACGGTTACCAATACTTCATTGGAGTTGTTTTGATTTACTTTAATTCCATAAATATAATCTTCATCATAAGGTAAAGTGATGATGTCGTTTACCGGATTTCCTGTATTTGTAAAATCAGATTTAATCAAAGTTGCATTGACACCATTGAAAGTGGCAATCCAAGCAATATTTTGATTAGCCGGATCTGTTTCTGCAGCGGTAAAGCCAGTGTCATAAGTATTGTAAAGCGGTGTTACAGTAGTTCCATAATCATCACTTACATTGATGTTATTTCCCATAAAAGATGATTCATAGGTATAGACTCTTCCTGCATGCTTTTTGTCGATATACATCAGTCCAATTTGTCCATCCATCGGGCTTTCGTTAAGAGGCATTACGCTGATTGGCATTTCCTGATTGTTGGTAAGATTTTTTACAGTGTAGCCATATTGTACTCCATAAATTAACTTATCAACACCATTATCATTAATTACATTTATTTTTCCCATTCCATTAAAAAACGGATTTGCTATAGAAGTAAGCGTTACTCCTCTGTCTGATGAGAATTTTGGAAAACGGTTGTTGGAAATGATAACATTGTTTAAATTATTCGGATCAAATGTGGCATCAATTCCATAATAATAAGAACTTCCGTCTGTTAAACCAGCGTGTGGAGTGGTAGTCCACGTTGTCCCGTCATTTGTTGTTACTGCAACTCTGTCGTCAGCTAAAACAACTACGTGGCTTGGTTTATAAGGGTTTATTTCAATTTTCGGTACATTTTTTAGTCCAATAGGATTTGTAGACCATGTAATACCAGTTTGTTCTGTCCAAGCATTTCCTGCATCTGTAGATTTGTAAACTGCTTCATGCTGATTTGGATACGTCCAAAGAACACCAGTTCCTGCATACATAATATTCGGATTAGAAGGATTAATTGCGATTGATTGTAGGATAAGTCCGTTAAGTTTTTCTGTCCAAGTTGCTCCTGCATCTGTTGATTTTAATAAACCTCCATCTACATTTCCGGGACCTCCGTTACGTACGATATAAAGTTTTTGAGGGTCTGTAGGATCCATAATAGCATCGTTTACAAGGACATTTTCATAATTTGCAGCATCAAAAACCTTCGTCCAGGTAGTTCCGCCGTTGGTCGTTTTAAAAAATTTATCATTGTCGCCTTTTGCAAACATGGTTGCGGTATTCATATTACCATTATCAAGAATCGAATAATTGCTAATGCTTTCAACAGCTTCGTTGGGAGGCATATTGTATTCTTTTAAAATGCTTAAAGTTGATAAATTCAATACAATAACTCTGTTTAGCGTACTTCCTAAACCGAAGTATTGGATAAAACTCAATGCTGTACCATTATTGGTAAGTCTCATTTGTGAAATGCTTGGCGCATATTCCGGGTAGGGAAGGGTGTATAAGACATTCCAGGTTGTTCCATTGTTGTTGGAGACCATAATGTGCTTATCAATATAAGTTGTTGCGTAAATTTTGTTGGGAACAGTTTTGTCGTAAACAAAATTTCGTAACTGTCCATATTCCGGATTTCCTGCGAAGCTTACCTGCGCATAGGTAAATTGCAGAATCAGAATAAAAAATAAAGTAAATACTGTTTTCTTCATAATAACTGTTCTATTGATTAATAGACACAAATTTATTTTTTGAAAAAAACTTTAAGCTAAATCACGAGGGAATTAGTAAGACCGGAACGAGAAAAAACGTGACTTTTTTATCTAAATATTTGATAAATAACTAAATAAGTCATTTGAGTTGGCGAGGTTCAATTTCTTAGAAACCCTTTCTTTTCTTTTTCGGCAGGCTTCAATAGTGATATTAAAAATGGATGAAATTTCTTTGGTTGAAAGATTCATGTAAATGTAACTGATGTATCGGATATCATTCAAAGTAAGATCTGGATGCTTTTCTTTTAAATTGTCGATAAATTTGCTGTTGATTTTTTCGAAGTGGGTTAAAAAATCATCATCATTACTGTCTTCTTTGGTCAGAATTAATTTTAACTGATCCAATTGTTGAGAAAGCTGATCGTTTTTAATGATTTCCGGATTCTTTTTCAGTTTAAGAATATATTCCTCAATTTTATCATTTCTTTGAGCGATATGAATGGCATTTGCAGCTAGTTTTCGGTTTCTGCTTTCCAGTTCATTTTTGAGTTTTTCTTTTTCCAGAAGAGCTTCAGTTTCCTTTTCTTTGATCTGTTGTTCGAGTAAAAGATTATCGTTTTCTTTATTTTTTAATTCTAATGTAATAATCTGCTCATTTCGTTCAGCAATAGTTCTTTTTTGTCGGTTTTTTAAATAAAGTGTTCTGAACAGCCAGCTCAATAAAGCTAAAATTGAAATACAGAATGCAGCAACGTAAAATTTTAACCTTTTTTCGCTTTTAAGTTCTTTTTGTGAGTCCTGAAGTTTTAGTTTGATCTCACTATTTTGGTACATCGCCTGATTTTTAATTGCATTAAGCGAATCTTTAACAATAATCACAGAATCTTTGTATTGTAAAGCCTTATCATAATTTCCCAAACTGAAATACAGGTTCGAAAACTGATTGTAAATATCTTTTGTATTCGTATAATTCAGGTTTTCTTTTTGAGCCTGATTGACGTAGGAAATGGCTTTATCACTTTGTTTTTTACCCAAATAAACTTTCGAAAGTATTAATAATGCCGAAATTCTGTGATCAATATATTCCTTGCTCTTTAATTTTTGTAAAAGAGGTTCCAGAATATTGAGGGCTTTGTCAAATTCATTTCTTTCAACAAAATTTTTAGCTTCTGCGAGATCAAGATCGATGTCTGTTCTTACATTATTTTTTATTTTTAAAGCTTCTCTGGAGATTTTAATATATTCCAACGCTTTATCGAGTTGATGAGTTATGTTATAAAGATCAGCCAAACTACTCGAATAGATCGCAATGCCAATTTGATCTTTATTGGCAACCGCAAGATCGTAGGCTCTTTTTTGATGTTTTTCGGATTCTTTATATTTTCCCTGTTGAAGATAAACGAGGGCGATGTTGTTTAAAACCGTCATTTCACGGTCGCTCTTCAAATATTTTACAGCAATGGAGTACGCTTCTAAATAATAATCTAAAGCGGTGCTGTAATCGGACATTTGATAATAATTAAGTCCAATACAGTTTGTGGTAATAAACTGCTGTTGGTACAAACTATTTTGTTCGGCAACTTTTTTGGCTTCGGCAAAAATTTCTAAAGAGGCAGAGTGATCTTTTTTATATAAAGCATCAATTCCTTTTTTTATTAAAGCATCACAATGTTCTGCAGCGTCATCTTTTTGGGCAAGAAGATGACCTGATGATAAAATAAACAAGAATAACAAAATAAGGTGCTTCATCGTAAATGTGTGCCTAAAAGTATTTTAATTAATGTATAAATCCCAATTTGCGATTAAAATTACACAAAAACTAGAAAACAGAGCCTAATCTTAATCTAGTTTTGAATCTTTAAATTTAAAATGAAGAATTTGGACATAAAAAAACCACCTTGATTAAGGTGGTTTTGTGGTTTCTCCAGGAATATTTCAACGACTCTAAGTACTTCTTTATTAATTGTTTAATTTTTTTACTGTGGCAATACTGTGGCAATAATTATTTTTTTCCTTGATTTTTTAGTATTTCAAGCATTTCACGGAGTAGCTCATTTTCTCTTTTAAGAGCGTCATTTTCGTTATGAAGAATGTCATTACTGTGCATTACTTGAGTAATGTTCGAATTATTATTTCCGATTTTCTGATATCCAACATTATTATCATTCCCATTTACATTATTTATTGTTTCGGATAAATACCTTTCTCCAAGACCTAAAATCAGCCAATTAGGATCGATATTAAGCTTCGTGCATAATTTGAATATAAACTGAAAGCCTGGAAAGGAAGAGCCATTTATATAATTTGAGATAGAAGTATCACTTGTTTCAATACTTTTCCCAAATTTTGTTAGGTTTCCTTCAAATAATTCTTCTGATAAAATTTTAATCCTATCCTTTAATTCGCTCATTTTCAGAGTTTTGTTTTAATTGTTAAAATATTTAGAATAATAATTTGGATAATTCAAACAATTATTCTAATTTTGTCCGTATAATAATTCCGTAAAAAACTTCCGTAAAAATATGAAATATCTATTATCCTCAAAAATTTTAAACAGAATTCTTTCAGATAATGAATTCTCCCTGGCTTTAAGCCTGCATTTAAAGAAGAAACAGGATACGGTGATAAGACTTGCAAAAAGAGAAAGTGATATACTTAGATTACCGGAACAAATCAACTTTTATAAGGAAAACGGATATCAACAAGAAGAAATATTTGATATCGTCGGAGAAAAATCGGAATAATAATTCCGTTTGTTAATTCTAACTGAAGGCATGAAGGGTGAAAACCAGCTCCAGGAGTGCAGTGCCTTTTTTTTTAAACAATTTAAAAAAAATAAATAAAATGGAAAAACAAGACCAAAATCAGACAACTGAGAATTTGTTAACAAATGAAATGTTCATTTCTGAACTGAGAGCTTTAATAAACAAGGCTCCTAAAAGTGTAACGTTTTCAATAAATGTTACAGAAAATGATAAAATATGTAAGGGAGTAGAAAAAGGTATTTCTGCTATCCAGGGTTCGCCCTCAAATATGATTTTATTATATCAGGAAGCTTTTGAGGCATCACCAGAAATAAAAGAAGTGATTTTTGACGCTGTAAGCTTTTACAAATTTAGAAAAGTCTTTGATTCACGTCGTCAGGAAACATCAATTTTCGACACAATTTTTGGGAGTTCACCATTCAGACGATAAAATATAAAGCACTTATAGAAAGGGATTTTCAAGTAATCGTTAGGTTAAATTTTGTTAAATCTTGGTCCCAATCAGACAGGCGTTCAAAAAGTGCTTTGATGGGGAGATAGCTTAGTCAGGATAGAGCAAGGGTGGCCACATTAACATGATCCTAAGGCGAGGGTTCGAATCCCTCTCTCTCCACAATGCGAGGTTAAGCTACAGGAAATTGCGCTCGCATTAATGATTCTCATATTTTAATTTGATTTTTTCATGTTTAATTTGAGTTTTCATGGTTATTAGTTTTTGCCCGGTTTCGGCCGGGCTTTTTAAAATGCTTGGATGATGTAATGGTAGCATGATGGTCTCCAAAACCATTCGTAAAGGTTCGAATCCTTTTCCTCGTGCGATTCTCATGTTTAATGAGTTTTCATGGTTATTAGTTTCTGCCCGGCTAGCAAAATGCTGGTCGGGTTTTATTATTTAGAAAATTAAACTTTATGGATCTAAAAGTAAAAGAGTTTGTAAACTCTTATAAAAACAAACCCCTTCCTAATTTAACAATTGGTGAGTTTATAAAGCATCATAATCATGAAATTAACAGGACCTGTCCAAAGTGCGGATCTATCGAAGATTTACGAAAAACCTCATGCTGTACTTCTTGTGGAACTCAGTTATTAAATCAAAACATTAAATAAATATAAAATGAACATTTTAGAAATTACAAAAGAAGCGGCTTTAAAAGCACATAAAGAAGCTTCACCGAAAGGTAAAATTTTACTAGAAAATCTTTTTGGAGGAAAAGTATTCTTACAAAAAATTACTGACCGTATTAAAAGTATCGATGACGCAGTGGGGGAACTTGGAGAAGATGATCCGGATGTAATTCATTATTTAAAGCTTGAAGCTTCAGGTATTAACGGTCATATACTTTACTCTCAGATGCTTGTAGTTATCACTAAAGCTTTGAATGAAGAATACACACCTGATTGGAATAATGGCGAGTGGGATAAATGGTATAACTGGTTTAATATGAGTTCGTCCTCGTCTGGTCGGTTCTCGTTCGGCGGCTCCGCTGCTCGGGGCTCGCTTTCGTATTGCGGCTCTCGCCTTTGCTTCAAATCAAAAGAGTTGGCACAGTATGCAGCAAAACAATTCATTGATATCTACGAAAAAGCATTCACAATTTAATTTATAAAAAATGGAAATATTAAAAATTCAAGTACCTGAAGGATTTCAAATTGACAGCTTTGATAAAAGCACAGGCGAAATAAAGTTCGCTCCAAAACCAAAGGATATTAAAGAAAGAATAAAGCATTTTGATGATGTTTTATTATATCATGGTATCAACTCGGATGTGTTCAAAAAAGAATGTTCGTTTCTGACAGATGATGAGATTGCTTACAGACAGTTAAGATTGATTGTATCGGCTTTAAATGAAGACTTTCCGCCAGATTGGCAAAATAATAATCAGTGGAAATATTTTCCTTGGTTTGATATGGACGATTCGTCCTCGTCTGGTCGGTTCTCGTTCTACGGCTCCGATTATCAGAGCTCGGATTCGTTTTGCGGCTCTCGCCTTTGCTTTAAATCTCGCGAATTGTGTGATTATGCAGCCACAACATTCATAGAAATTTATAGAAAATTTTTCACAATTTAAAATATACACAAAATGTCAAATATCACAGAAAAAGTAAAAAATTACGAAGATGCCTGTAAGGTTCTTAACAGAGAAACAACACTTCCGGATTTCAGTATGATCCCTGAAAAGGATAGAAAACCATTAATAGCACATTTTAAACTCACGGTTATTTGCGAGGCGCTTAATGAAGGTCATATCCATGATTGGAATAATGGAAAGTGGGATAAGTGGTATCCTTGGTTTTATATGTTTGGTTCGTCCTCGTCTGGTCGGTTCTCGTTCGGCGGCTCCGCTGATCTGGGCTCGCGTTCGTTTTGCGGCTCTCGCCTTTGCTTTAAATCTGAAAAACTGGCAGATTATGCAGGAAAACAGTTTGAGCAGTTGTATAGAGAATATTTCGTGATCGATTAAAAAAAAAGGTTGTATGGTGTTTGGGTTTAGTTCGTCCTCGTCTGGTCGGTTCTCGTTCGGCGACTCCGCTGATCAGGACTCGCATTCGTATTGCAGCTCTCACCTATGTAGCAAAAAATAAAAGTACCATAAACCTTACCTCTCGGTAAAAAATAAAAAACTTTCCAAAGGGCGTTGGTAGGATTTTCCGAAAACGACTTTTTTTAAAGCAAAGGCTATGAAAAGATTGAATAATTTATTCTCACAGATCATTAGTATAGAAAACTTAATAAAAGCTGACGAAAAGGCACAGAAAGGCAAGATAAGGCAATACGGTGTGCGTATTCATAACAAAAATAAAAAAGAAAATATACTGAAGCTTCACGATTTATTGATAAGTAAAAATTATAAAACTTCACAGTATGATATTTTTAAGGTTTTTGAGCCAAAAGAGCGTGATGTTTACCGTCTTCCATATTATCCGGACAGAATATGCCATCATGCAATAATGAATGTTTTAGAGCCTGTTTTTGTGGCTGTATTTACAGCAGATTCTTACAGTTGTATAAAAGGTCGTGGAATTCATAAAGCTTCATCAAATCTAAGGAAATCATTAAGAAATCAACATGAAACTACTTTCTGCTTAAAACTGGATATAAAAAAGTTTTATCCGAATATTGATCATAATATTTTGAAGATTTTATTACGTAGAAAATTTAAAGATTTTGATCTTCTATGGTTGCTTGATGAAATCATCGACAGCGCACCCGGACTTCCAATAGGAAATTATCTTAGTCAGTATTTGGCAAACTTCTACCTAACTTATTTTGATCATTGGATAAAGGAGAATTTAAAGATTAAGTATTATTTCAGATATGCTGATGATATAGTAATTCTACATCATGACAAAGGCTATTTGCATCAACTTTTAAAGGATATTGAAAGGTATTTTAAATTCAATTTAAAACTAGAAGTTAAAAATAACTGGCAGGTTTTTCCGGTTGCAAAACGAGGAATTGACTTTGTAGGATATAAGCATTACCATTCGCATGTATTATTAAGAAAATCAATAAAAAAAAGATTTGCAAAGATGATGAAGAAAAATCCGAACAAATCGTCACTAGCATCTTATATGGGCTGGGCTAAACATTGTAATTCCCGGAACTTACTAAAAAAACTAACAACAGATGTTCAACTTCAAAGATTTAAACATTAAACCGAAAGAAAACACATTTATAGGAAAAAAAATTGAAATAGACGATATTTTAAATATAGAAGTCATCATTCACGGATTTGAAATAAAAGATTCAACAAAAAAAGCAGGAACAAAGTATCTCACTTTACAAGTTGAAAAAGAGGAAAATAAAAGAGTGGTATTTACGGGATCAAAAAATTTGATGGATCTAATTTCCCAAGTTCCTGAAGATAAATTTCCCTTCAAAACAACAATTAAGAAAAACGATAAACGATTATTATTTACCTAGAATGACAGCGGAACAGATAAAGATTAAAGTAAAAGAAGCTTACGAAAATGTTGATTCAGGTGATTTCCTGCAACTTAAAATTAAGCAACAAGTAGAATTACACCGTATAAACTTCAAGAGATTTAAAGAGGTTTATCCGGATAAAGATTTTGAATATTGGAAATATTACAATGAAGCTATGAATATCAATTCGACCAATAATCAGGAAATAATGGCGATGGGAATTTACTTCCTTGCCTTGGATGAATTTAAACCCGATGATTGAATATCATGAGCAAATTTTTCAAACTCAATTCTTATACCAGGGTTTTAAATGATGGGAAAACATCATTTGAAGAGAAAAAAAAGCTTTTGGAGCAGAAGTCCATCAGCAAAAGTTCTGGTTATAAAGCAGAAAAAAAAATAATTGTATCAAACAGAAATAGCAATTATAAAAAGTTCTGCAGGGAGGTTTTTAAAAAACGGGACTTTATCTCACAAAAGGAATTTCACTCTCTTATAATCCTAAAATTTAACGGCAATGTAACCTGGTATAGAAAGAGAATGATCGAGCTCGGTCTGATCTCCGAAAAGAATAAACTAATAAAATCCAATTATGAAAAAGAAGGGCAATCTGAAAAAGAAATATAATGCAGCATACAGACTCAGAAAAAAGCTTGGTGAGAAGGTATTACCGAAAAGATCCAGTGTAATTAAAGTTGACACTGAAACTGATCTTTCAAAAATATCTGAAGTTAATATCCTTCTTTCTGAATTTGGATTTGTAATAGAACCGCACTTAATACTGGTCTAATAACCATGGCATATATAAAACAAGAATTTATAGATAAAGTACTGCAGGATGCAGATATTATAGAAGTTTTTCACACGTACGAAGATCCGGTTAAAAAGCGTGGTGTTAATTATTTTTGTAAATCTCCATTCACAGACGAAAAATCAGCAAGCTGCTGTGTTAACCCTACAACACAATTATTCAAAGATTTTAGTTCCGGAAAAGCCGGAAATATATGGACCTACATCATGCATAAAAACAATTGTTCTTATGTAGAAGCAATTGAAGACCTAGCTAAAAAACAAGGGAAAACCATTGAGTATGAAAATCCGGAGGTTGCAGAAAAAATTAAACTTAAAAAAGAAAAAGAACAAAATCTCCGTAAATACTTAGATGCTTTACTTGTTAAATTTCAAAATAAACTTTTTAAGTTAGAAAGATCACACCCGGCATGGCTCGAAATAAAAAGACGTGGATACTCCGATGAAGATGTAAAAGACTGGGGTCTTGGTTATGCTCCGGGAAACTACTTCATGTATGATCTATTTTCTGAAGCCGGGAATGTTGAAGCCGGTAAAAAATTAGGATTAATCAACGATGCGAATGCAGATAAGCTTTTTAACAAGCTTGTTTATCCAATTCGTGATGAGCGCGGCCAACTTACAGGATTCGCCTCCAGAAGGCTTGATAATAACGATGATTATGCCAAGTGGATGAATCCATCTGAAAATGAGCTTTATGACAAAAAACAAACGCTTTACGGCCTTAATATCGCTAAAAATGCTATCGTAAAACAAAATAGAGTCTGGATTGTTGAAGGATATAACGATGTCATCGCCTGGCATCTTTGTGGCCAGGAAAATACTGTTGCAGTAAGTGGAACTGCCTTTACCATCGAACAGATGAAAAAGCTGAAGAAGCTCACTTCAAAGATCACTTTATGTTTAGACGGTGACGCTGCAGGACAAAAAAAAGTTTCTCAATATGTAGCGAAACTTTTAGAGCTCGGTTTTGCGGTTGAAGTTTGTTTTTTACCAAATGATCTGGATCCGGATGACTATAGCAGAATTATTCCTCCGGAAGATGTTTGCCGGAGATTAATATCTGAAGACATAAATCTTTCGAAGTCCCTGCAACCCTACATTACCAATGGGTTTGAAGTTTTCCTGAAGGAAAAAAATAAGGGTGATGAATTGGATCGAACAAATGGGATCCGGGAGATTATAAAAACTATCTCCAGAATTCCTGATATCGCATTGAGAAATCTTTATTCTGAGCGCCTTCAAAAAGAAGCCAAAGTAAAGCCTGCTCTTATCAAAGAACTCCTCCGTGAGCAAGAGGCTGAGCAGGTGAAAATTTTAAACGCAGCATCTGAGAAATTTGTACGGCCATACGGAGTTACCATGTCTTTTGAGGACATTGAACCGCTTGTAGATAAATACGAATTGTTCATTGACAATAATCAGATCTACATGCAGGATTCTTATTCGTGGCCAATAACATTTGAGAGCGTTTCAAACTTTAGTATTGAGATCCTGCAGCACATGAATGACGATAAGTTTCCTAAAAAACTTCTTCGTGTCTGTAATACTGATAATGAAGAGAGAATCTTTGATGTGCCAGCAAATACGCTGAACTCTCTCCAGAGATTTGAAGATGCTTTATCGGACCAGGGAAATTATGTTTTCTCTGGAGATACAAAACATTTAAGAAAACTTAAAACTTATCTATTCGATAAAATGGGAGTCGGCCGAAAGGTTGATATATTGGGTTGGAACCCCGAAGGTTTCTTTTGTTGGAATAATTCAGTTACGATTCCCGGAAAGCCGAGTATCCCAATCAACAAAGACGGAATCTTCCATTTTGACGGCCATACATACTATGTTCCGTCGGCCAATGAAATCTATAAAACGAATCCATACCGCTTTCAGCAACAGAAGAAATTAGTCCTGAAGACTGTGAGCTTTAGTATAGAAGATTACCTGTCACAAATGTATAAAGTGCACAGAGAATTTGCGATACCTGGGATTTTATTTGCGTTCGCTACAGCACATCAGGATATCATATTTGATGTTGCAAAAGGTTTTCCGGAGTTTTTCCTGTATGGTCCGGCTTCTACCGGAAAAGATCAATTATTCAGCTGTATAAAGAGAATGTTCGGATTTACTGAAACCGATCTAATTTCTCTGGAAAACGGGCAATCTACCGGTAAGGCAAAACTGAGATCCTTTGCAGAATTTTCAAACATGGTTGTGCATTTATCAGAGTACACCAATTCAAACCGGGATAATGTTGGAATGCTAAAGGAACTATGGGGTAAAAACGGTTATAAAATTGGTACCATGGACTCTAAAGTATCTACCGATATGATTCCGATTCTTTGTTCGGCTATGATCACCGGGAATGAATATCCTATGGATGTGCCGTTAATGAGCCGTTTGGTTTTTGGAGAGATGAAAAAATATATATTCAATGATCAGGAAGTTGAAGAATATAAAAAATTGGCTAAAATGCTGACAGAAACTGTTACGAGCTTCATGGATAAGGTGATATGGCAACGTACTGCGTTCGTAGACAATTTCTCTGACAAATTTAATTTATACAAGAAAACATTATCAAAGCGTCCGGCATTTGTTGGGGCTATTGACCGTATCATCACAAATTTTGCGGTTTTGGGTGCAACCTATGAGATTTTAAGAGATGCCAATGTATTTATATTCCCATTCTCATTAGATGATATGCTGAAGGCCTTTGACGACCTCGCAGCTAATTTACGGAGCAAGATTTCATCAGCGTCAATATTTATCAAGTTCTGGCAGCTGTTTATGGTGGCGCTTCGTGGCAATTCAGTAACACAGCTGAAGGAAGGTAGAGATTATAAAATTGATGGAGATATCCTATATATCCAGTTTACTTCAGTGTTTTCCAGAATTCAAACTGAGTGGTTCCCAAGATTTAATGAAGGCTGCCCTGGTATCAGAACATTCCAGGATGAAATCAAAAACGAAAGCTATTTCATTGAAGCAACTAAGAAACGTATGGAAATTGAAGAGAAGGAAGAACCTGGGACACCGTATGATCAGAAGTTAAAGAAGAAAGAGAAAAGCAATTCAGCATCGGTATATGCACTTGATCTGACTAAAATGCCAGCAGATACAAAGGACGATATCGAAAATGCAATCTATTGGCAGCGACAAGGTCGGAATCCGAACGGAAATCTGTTCGATCCCCTGCAACCCCTTTTACAAAACAATGGGTTAAAAACAAGTGATCACGAAGATGTCATAAATCGAGTTTAATTTTTTTTAAAATGTTGAAAATTCATAAACGGCATATTTCCAAATTCAACAGATTCAACATTTTTTAAAATTATATAAATCAAATAGTTAACTATTATTATATGTTGAATTATGTTGAAATAAGTGTTGAATACTGTTGAATTATGTTGAAAACAGGTTTTTGAATTTCAACACGATTCAACTAAATATAAGTCTAACTATTTGATAATCAAAAATGTTGAACTGTTGAATGTTGAAAACGGCTTTTTGCCCAAATTTTTTAAAAAAATAAAAAAATATGATGTCATATCCCGAACATAAAATACTGCCTGCCGATCAGAATTCCTGGCTTGGAAAGGCTTTAGAACAAAAATTATTGGAATTTACGCCTTATACATTATGTTCATTTTACAAAGGCTTTACTGTTCTGCAGATGTATGGTGAAGAAAGTAAAGAATATTTCTTTGGAAATTATTTTAACGGAAAGTATTGTGGATGTATTTATGTCGGCAAAGTTTTTTCTCAGCTTGAGGCTGCGAAAGCTTGCGACAAGCTAATGCCTAAAGACCTCTCAGAACTGAAAAAATATATTATTGAGAATTGCGAAAAAGTCAGTTATTCTCATTTTCCAATGACGCAATATGCCTGGATCTATGATCGGGTTATTTCAAAAGTATAATAAATTATCATTAATATAAAATAATTAAAAATGAAAACAGAATTATCAAAACAAATCAAAAATTTAAATGTTGAAGAATTAGTAAAACAGATGTTTCCTTTTAGTGAAAATTATGTAGTAATTCATAAATTTTATACTAAAAGAGGTATAGCAGGATGGCCAACATGGTTTATTGTGATTTATACGGGTGAGTTATTAAATGATTATTTACTATTTACAATTTGTGAACATTCTTCATTTACAAATATGAAGTATCTTAAACCTAATTTCAAATTAGATTCTTTTATTCATCAAGTTTCAAAGGCTTCAGGTGAAAATGAATTATTTACCTTTTTTAATAAAAACAACTTTGTTGAGCAAGAATATTTTCTTCAAGTTAATGAAATGAAACGTCTATATGATTACCTTGATCAGCATGGAATCATTTTATTTGAGCCAACTGAATAGGCTTATTTATTAAAATTAATGTAGTTTTTACACAAATTATCCCCGTGACAAAAGTCACGGGGATTTTTATGTTTTTTTTAATGGTTATTTTATGTTTTATTTGCTGAAATTAGAAAAAATATTGATGGATAAAGTTCTCCTTCTGCTTCCGGTTCCTAAGTATTTGAAGCGGGTTTTAGAAAAAAAGTATGGTGAATATTTTCAGGCTACAGAAACAACCTTATTAGGTTTTACGGTTCTCCAGATCCTAAAAAGAAAATCAGAGATTAAATACGATTACATAAGACAAAATCAGAACGATTATTTTCGGGTGTATATCGGAGTTCGGAAGGCGGTGATAAAAGGTTTTATTTTTAATCAGAAGCGAAGCCATCAGCTGGCCAAAACTCTTGAACGTCAAACCAAGGAAGAACTTTTTACAACAACTATCCTTAATAAAGAAAATTACGGAATTGAGTATCAGGTTACGCTTCTAAATTTTTTAGATTTTTATGATATCCCGGATGAAGAGCTTACGTATGAAACCTTGCGAAAAGATTTTAACCGACAAAAATTAAAATTGATACAAAAACTTAAAATTAATTACACAAAAAAGGGTAAAAAAAATGGAATACTTTAAAAACGAATCTGAGTCATTTTTTCGGGAGATCAGAAGCATTGAAATCTATGCAGCTTCAGTTATCAAATACATCAATGTTTTCAATGGCATTTTTCCGGATCCGAAAACAGCTCTGTACAAATATGATATTGTTCCGGAGAGTTACTCCAGGGGAATTTCTACCAAAACGCAAAACGGGAACTATTTTACCGATATAGATGTCAGTTTTCCTTTACTGGACATGTCGAAAGCTACCGTTGATAAATGTTACAAGAATTTCAATAAGAAAAAATTTGTCATTGTTCTAAACTCCAACACTGAAAAAATGTTGTTAGGAAATGAGCGAGAGAAAATCAAGATTGAAATCATTGATAATAAAAAGGATGATAATTCCGGCAATGATGAATATACAATAGCAATTTCTGGAGATACTATAATTAAACCTCAAATACATTCACTATGAAATTTTTTTTAAAAACAAAAGGTACGTTTGCAACAGGTGTTGCAACATTTTTTATGATCGAAATAATCTTATTAGCTATGCACGGATACTGCGATGTAGTTAATAGTGTCATTAAATACCCAGCCATATTTAATTACGAAAACTCGAATAAATTGGTTTTTACCTTGTCCAGATTGACGAGTTGGCTTTACGTAATTTTTGGAGGATTTACATTTATTTCGATTGTTACATTTTTAAGTTTGGGAAAATATTCGATTTCAAAAGAAAATTAATGTCCTTTCCTACACTTTAACGTAAACACACTTTTGTCCGTGAAATCAAAACGATGCACGGACTTAATTTTTTTAATACGCCACTGGCAATAGATCAATCTTTTCTATTGTCGTTTCTAACTGAATTTGTTTTAGGTGTTAAAACAAATACTCTTCTATCTGCAACGCAGGTAGAATCTAATTTCATTAAGTCCCTGGATACTCAGATGAGTATGAGCTCCGGTTCTGGAGCAAACAAATACCCGGTGGTATTTGATATCGTCGGACCAATCGTAAAATATTCCACTTACAGCATTTTAGGAACGCAGACCATGCAAAGCATTCTCCGTTCCATTGATCGCAATCCGAATGTTTCCGGAGTGATGTTCAATATCGACTCCGGAGGCGGTCAAGTTTCCGGTACTGCAGAATTCGCAGACTTTATCAAAAACATGCAAAAACCGACAATGTCCTTCACTTCAGAAATGCAGTGCAGTGCTGCCGAATGGATAGGTTCTGCCTGTGATGTGAGAGTTGCGAGCCCTTTTGCCAGTCACATCGGAAGTATCGGAACCTTCATGAACTTTCAGGATTTCTCTGCAATGTTCGAAAAATGGGGTGCAAAAATCTACGAGATCTATGCTCCTCAATCCACTGAGAAGAATGCTGATTTCAAAGAATTAATAAAGGGTAACGAAAAGCCTTATCAGCAACGCCTTGCTACAATAACAGAAGAATTTATCTCGACCATACAAGCCAATTACGGCGAAAAATTAACTGATGACGGTCATGTTTTCAAAGGAAAGACATACAACGCACAGGAGGCTCTAAAAATTGGCTTGGTGGACGAAATTTTAACAAAAGAACAAGCATTAGCAAAATTTTAATTTATGAAAAAACATACCATTTTATTGAGTGTTTTGGGTTTGAGCGTGTTGGAAACACACTCTGGCGTAATGTCTTCCAAATCACATGTTCGACTTTCTGAAGAGGAACTCGATAAAGTTGAAAAAGCCCTTGAAGCAAATGATGTTACTGCGCTTAATACAACTATTAAGGAGCAGGAAACAAAAATTTCCAATCACGAAAAGTTCGATGGGGAATTAAAAGAATCTCTTACAGCTGCTTTCGCTGCAAATAAACTTGAAATGGGAGATATGAGTCCTAAAGATGCTGTCGCTCATTTATCAGCCAAATGCAAGGAGTATGGTAAGGCTACAAACACACATTCAACTCCTCCTACCAACGGCCAGAACAATAATGGTGATCAGGCTCCGAAGTATGCCTTTGAAGAGGCTGTGAATGACACAAGTAAATATCCAGTTTTAAAATAATCATCCATGTTAAATACACAAGAAATAAGACAGGCAATTGTCGGATGGATTAACAATAATCCTAAAGCATTTCAGGCGGCTTTGTTGTCTGATAAAATTTTCTTGAGCAAATACGCTCAAAGAATTACTAAGGTTAATGGAACCTATGCCAATGTAGTAGCTCTAATGGGTCACGTTGTACAGGCATATTATTCAAAAACTTTTACTCCATTTACTGATGTTACTTACAAAGTAAAGAAAATGGAAACCTTCAGACAGAAAGTAGATTTTGTATTGGATCCGGCAGAAATCTTAGGAACGATCTACGCAGATTCGTTCGATGAAGGTAAAAAGCCACAAGATAAGTCTATTACCAAAGAAATGATGGTTATGGTATTAGCTAAAATTTTGGATGATTGCGACTATCTTTCTGTTAATGGGATTTTCGATCCTACAAAAGTGGGTGCAGCAGTTCCTGTTTTTGGAGCTTCTATGGATGGTTTGAATCAGGTTCTTACTGATATCGTGACGACTTCTCAACCTTATTTCATTCCAGGAGATGCTGTTACAAGTAATAATATCTTAGCTCAGGTTACTGCATTTGAGAAAGATATTCCGACGATGGCTAAACCAAAGGTTAAACAAATTTTTACATCTCAGGAAGATGCTGAAGAATATCAGGAAGCTTACGATGATGCTTTTGGTTTGAGACCAAGTTTCGACCAGAGTGGAGCAACTAAAACAAGGTTTGGAAAAAGAGAACTTGTAGGTGTTCCTGGTCTTGCAAAAGGGACCATTTATACTACAATCGATAAGAACTTCCTTGAATTAGTAGACGTTCAGGAGAATCCTGCAGTGATCACTGATGTTCAGGTGCAGGATAGAATTGTGAAGTTACTTTCTGAATTCTCATTAGGGTACAATTTCGCCATTGATCAGTATTTATTCATTCATACTGCAGATGCAACCAAAAACCTTGGACTTAACGATTCTGCGATGAATAAATTATTCTATCCAAACGAAAGAAAAATCTCTTAATCAATAATAAGAATGGCAACAAAAAATACACAAGCTACTCCTCTTACCGAGGAGGAGCTTTTACAAAAAGCAGCCGATTTACAGGCTCAGTCTGAAAAATTGGAAGCAGATATCAAAGCCTTTGAAACTGAGAAAAAAGAGTTTGCAGAATACAGAGAAACTATTGATGCAGCGGTGAAAACCAACGTAGCACTAGATGAAGATCTGAAAAACAGAGAAGCTTCTTTGGCAGAAAAGCAAACAGCTTTCGATACATACGTTGATGAAACTAATGAATCGCTTGAAAAAAGAGAAGCTGCTTTAGAAGAAAAAACCGGAAAAAAATCCGGAGAATCCGAACCAGGATTAGAGTTTGAATTTGAAGAAGAGCCGTACAAGTTTACTGACTCAGCTCCGAAATTAATCACAGTTAATGGTAAAGCATATAGTCAGAAGCAAATTGTTGAAAACTATGATCTTGCTCTACAATTGATTGGCGGGAAAAGTTCTTTAATCATTAAAATTTCATAAAATGCCAGAATTAGACGATTGCTCATTTGACAATGTACCTACAGAAAACCTTAACTATTGTCCTAATAAAGACATGGTAGGTGGTACAGCGATTGATTTTTACTATGCTCCGGCTGCTCATTTTTTAACTTTCGTAAAACCAATTGTAACTTCTGCAACTGGTTATGAAGCCAGAATTACCGTTGCAGCAAATAGTATCACTTTTAAACCTGAGAAAGGTTGGAAGAAAATTACGATGTTAGTGGATGAAAGTGAACTGAAAAATACTTTAGTAGGTAACAAAGGAAACAAAAAGCCTAAAGTAGAATTTGATGCTTATATTCCAAACTTCATCGCAAGAAATATCGGTTTTATTGATGCTCACATGAATACTCCAATGGTTTGGTGTGTTCCTGATAGTACCGGGAAAAAATGGATTGTTGGTAATCCTGATGCTCCTGCGATCTTTGACAAGGGAGACGGTACAACCGGTAAGAAATACGAAGATAATTCCGGAGTTGGTGTGACGGTTTCAGCGAACACAAAACTTTACACTTACCTTGGTGAAGTTGTAGAGTTGGCCGACGAACCTGCAACACCTTAAAAACTTTATCATGGATAAATATTTTCTATTGGTAGTAAAGCGTGGTTCTGTCGTGAATAGACCTAATGGACAAAGACAGACATTAACTGAAGTTCCAAAAAATGCATTAGAGCTATGGGAGGAGGGTACTTTAACGCTCTGCCTTCGTAAAGATGGATTAGAACTGTTAAATGATTTTTCTAAAGAACGCCTGGAGAAAGTTCTGCAGTTAAGAAAAAATCTAAATTACAGGGCCGAAATCCAACTTTTAGAAAGTTCTATCAAAAACTTTGGAAAAGCCAAAAAAGCCGATAAAGCAGAATAGATTCATTTTTTATTTATATTTTATTTGTTAGGAACCTCCAGTGATGGAGGTTTTTTTTATTTATGGAAAAACATCAGCAAAACATAGAACTGTATCTGAGTTCCGGAGGAGATCCGAAACTCGCAGCCAGGTATAAAAGTCCGACCTTGGATAATAGATCCAAATTGAGCTACTTACTTTCTCAGATGAATATCTCTTACGAAAAAAAAGAAAATATTCATGGACAAACTTTGGACATCGATAGACAAAAAGTAGACAAACCTCAGAAAAAAGTAGATCTACCGGTTCCGGATCCGGTTGAACCTGATAAGCCTAAATTTTTAGGACTAATCACTCAATATCCGGTTGAGCTTCATTCTACATATCATGATGCTTTTGCGATCTGGCTCAAGCTCTGCAGTCTGAAAATAAAACTCAATGGCGTGGATCCGGAAGATGAAGCTTCAGCTTACAGTTTTCAAACGAAGATGCTCAGGCATATTCAGAAGTTTGATAAATGTAAAAGAGTCCTGGATCATTATCTTGAGAATAAAAGGATACTTCCAACTAAAAGCAAAAATGACTATTCCAATATGTCGGTTCTGGAGCTTGACCGGGAGAAAAGAAACCTTGCCGGTCTTATCTGCAGGAGAAAACAAACCATTGCTAAAATGGAAAGTATGCTTCCTGAAATAACGGCTCCGGACTACAATAGAAAGTTAGCTGCCATTAATAATAAAATTGAGCAGCTGGAGGTTTTAATTCTAGATCAAGAAAAAATACTGGAATTACTTGTTTGATGGTAGAATTTTATTTTATTTGAAAAAAATATTATGAAACAAATCTTTAAATGTTTTCTAGCATTATCATTTTTACTTTTAACGTTTTCATGTAAAAAGAATCAGCCCAGTCATCAGACTTCCTGGAATTCTTCAGGAAACAATATGGTCAAAGTTCAGTCGTATGACAATAATGGAAACCTTATTGAGTATTTTATGACCTATTCTCTATTTAATAGTCTTTATAACAATGGCGGTTATCGGTCTATAAATAATTATTATTATCACAATAGGCCGGCTTTTGACAGATCATATCGGACGTATAAGAGTCAGTATTCATTTTCGGAAAACCCGAAACGATACAAAAGCACTTATAAAAAGGCTGCATTAAGAGCAGTTTCCAAAAGTCCTTCACAAGAAAGAACAAAAAGTAAAAGCGGTTTTTTTTCAAGCTTCAGGAAAAGTTCACCGAGCTATAAAAGTTCATTCAGAAGTAGCAGCACTTCCAGATCATCGAGTAGCTTCAGAAGTTCATCATCAACTAGGAGAAGATAATTTAATCTGATGAAGAATAAAAAACGGATCCGAAATCGAATAAAATCAATACAGAAAGGGAGAAAGCAGGTTATAGTTATTTTTTCTTCTGCAGGATTTAAAATGTTTACAACTAAATTTCTAATGGATAAAGCGTTTAAAGCAAGTAACCGTATAAACATGCTTTAACCAAATTATACTTTAAATTTTGAATTTAATTTTGAAAATAATAAATAAAATGACAGTATTAGATAGTATTAAAGAAAAATTGGCAGCTTTAGAAGCGCAAAAACAGGAAACTTTGAAAGACTTACAAAAGGATTTTCCTTTGATTTTCAAACCATTATTTGAGAAATCTGAAAAAATTCAAAGTGTTGGATGGAGGCAATATACCCCATATTTCAACGACGGAGACGAATGCACCTTCAGTGCAAATACGGATGATCTTATAATCAATGGTGAAGATTCTGGCGATATGGAGGCTGAAAATGATTTCTTCAATAAAGAAATTTGGGATGGAGGTACAAAATTGAATCCGAATTATATTGAGAGTGAAGGAAATATTATTGAAGAATTTCAGAAAGCATTGTCTGAAATTCCGGAAGAATTCTATAAAGAACTGTTTGGTGATCATATTAAAGTAATAATAGAAAGATCCGGTGAAATAAAAACAGAAGAATATAACCACGATTAATATGGCTGCACCTCATATTCATGCGATTTCTTCTGTTAAAAAATATGGTGGAAAAATGGAGGATTATATTCCTATCCATGCTAAAATGGACTGTAGTAAAGCATATTTCCCAGATAACAGGCATAGGGTATTGACACACAATATGTTTTGGGTAAAGGAAGTAATGATTCCTATTTTTGGAGAAGTCATAACAAACTCAGATGGGAAATTAGTAAGTGTTAAAGATATTTGTGAGCAGCATATACTCGAAGATTTTAGACATAAATTTATTCCTACTCCTCAAGATTATATTGAAAATATGGAATTTTTAGAATGGATGCAAAACGGTCGGACGATACCAAATTCAGCAAAACTGTTGTATAAAAGTAATTCTTCGATAACATATAAAAATTCAATAGAAAATTAAATAATACGTGAGTAATAAAAAAAGTATCAGGAAACTGATCCAGGCGAAATATAAGCCGTCAAGAAAAGTGACTTTCTTTGATCACCATAAATTTGGTTATGAGTTTGGAAAAGCTGGAGGGAATGCTGCTAAACAATTAAGGCTTATCTCAAAAGCATTTAGTTCAATTATGTATGCTTATAGTGATCTTTATAGACGACATTCAGTTAATTCTTTAAGAAAGTTTACAGGGAGAGGCCATAGTAATTCTATCAACCTTGGAAGAGAACTCAGTAGTGCAGTAAAGAATTTCCCTAGATCAACAGGTCTCATTGTAGGCGAAACCTTTGTACAAATAAAATCCAGAAAATTACCATCAACAAAAGAAGGAATGGAGATGTTTGGTCTATATGAAGGTGTTGATTATGTAGTAGGTAAATGTGGTAAAGAACTAGGATTTGAAATGCCTTTTCAGCTTCCAAATTCATGGCAAAACGTAATTCATTTCAGGAATGGTACAATTGCAGTAATGGTGACATTAGATAATCTGAATTCTAGGCGTGGATTGAGATCAGATTTTATTTTATAACACTCGGCTGACGCAAGATTAAATTTCAATTATTTACAGCTCAAGGCCTGACAGATGTCAGGCTTTTTTATGTCCTTTTATAGCGGTATCCATGACAATATTTTCGCTACATGGATATTGTAAAATTCACTAAAGACAGCATTTTTCAAAAGATAAAGGCTTGGTATATTGATGAGAGTTCGGTTACTCTCAGTGAAAAAGACCTTAAACGTAAAGATAGGATTTCACATGCCTGGAGTCTAAGAAAGAATAATAAATATTCTCCAAGTCAGGTTATCCAAATAGTAGTAAGAGATCACAACGTATCTGAATCTACTGCTTACAGAGATTATTCGATGGCCATGAATATTTTCGGTGATCTTGACCAGGTGAATGTTGCAGCTGAGCGACTGATCCTCGCTGAGAGCTACTGGAATCTGTACCAGATGTCTCTTAAAAAAGGTAATGAAGAAACCGCCCGAAAATGCCTTGATTCCTATAAATCCCTATTCAACTTTGCTGATACTGAGCAAAAAATTGATCCTAAGAAACTCGAAGCTTCAGTTTATAAATTGAACCTTCCAAGAGGTGCAAAAAATATGTTGGAGGCTATGTTCCAAACCGGTGTTGCTGATTTCAACAATATTACAGCACAGGATGTCAGCTGGAAAGAGGTGGATAATAATGAAGAAGATACAGAAGACGATGGCGACTAATTTTTCACAATATAATATGCCTATCCGGGAGGTAACGCTGAACTGGATGCAGGCTTCTGTAGAGCTGGCAATTAATACCTACAAGATTAAGAATATTACCGTGAAGGCTGCGAGGGGTTCCGGTAAATCTACGATCCTGGGGGGTGCAATCCGTACTGCAGTAAAAGAGATGCCACGATCCACTGGTGTAATTGTAGGCGAAACATTCGTACAGATCAAATCCAGAACGCTGCCATCGACCAAAGAAGGAATGGAGATGTTCGGTCTGTATGAAGGCCTTGATTATGTAGTCGGCAAGTGTGGAAAGGAATTAGGATTTGAGATGCCGTTCCAAGCTCCAGATTCCTGGCAAAACGTGATCCACTTCAGAAATGGTACAATTGCAGTTATGGTGTCGCTTGACAATCCAAACTCCGGGCGTGGTTTGAATGCCTATTGGGTGATCGGTGATGAAGCTGCACTATTGACTTATGAGAGGCTTTATAATAACGTAATTACTACCAACAGGGCTAAGAAGGCGATATTTAAGAATAAGCCAATGCTCCATTCCCAGATATTTGTTACATCGGTACCGATGACCAAGAAGGGTGACTGGATCCATCACCGGGAGAAGCTGGCCCTCGAAGAAGTTAGAAATAGAGTTCCTTTACATCTCAGAAAGCATCTATTTATTAAGGCTAATGCATTCATAAATGCCCATAACCTGAAGGATGGATGGATAGAAGATATGGAGAAAGAAGCTCTATCCAAGACTTTATTCAACGCTGAGATCATGAACATAGATCCTATTGGAGTACAGGACGGTTTCTATGCTCAGCTAAAGCCAAAGAAGCATTACTACAAGGATAAGGATAATGAATACCTTATTGACGTCGGTATAGCCGGCGAGTTTAAGCCAAGCTGTAAGTATGACCAGGATCTCGTCCGTAATGTTCCCCTGCAGATGAATCTTGACTTTGGTGGTAAAATTAACTGTTTAACAATCTCTCAGTATCTGAAGACTCAGCATAGGGTCAATTTTATCAAGGAATTCTTCAGGAAGAATCCTGATATCCTGGATGAATTGATCGATGACTTCATTGAGTATTATGAGCCACATAAAGCGAGCTGTAATGAGGTCCACCTGTACTATGACCGGTATGGTAGCAAGAAAGAAGCTAACAGTAAGACCACCCTGGCTGAAGATGTAATCAACAGATTAAGAAGGGCCGGTTGGAAGGTTATTGATAAGACCCCTAAAACGAATAACCCGCCTCATGCAGCTAAATATACGCTTCTTAACTATATACTATCGGAATCCGATGTTCGTCTTCCTATCGTAAGGATTAATGAAGACAACTGTCCTAACCTTATCATATCGATGGAGAATGCACCACTGAAAGGTAATGATGCATTCGAGAAAGACAAGTCCTCAGAGCGAAGCACCATCATACTCCAGGAGCATGCCACTCACTTCAGTGATACACTTGACTACAACCTATATTGGCAGTTCTGGCACTTGGCTGACAACTACTACAAGTCCTCATTCCCCGTATCGAACCTACTCATCCCTTAAGAACCTGCCTAGAGCAGGTTTTTTTTACGGGAATACGTAAAATGCCCCAAAAACGCCATTTTATGCGGTTTTGAGGGGGTAGCCCCCTCATATATCGTGAAATTCGAAAACTGCAATCGTAGGGAGGTATAAGGCGGCTGTGTGCCTCAAAGCCACATTTTGAGAATAAATATTGTTTTCCGGGAACTAAAATTTTGAGAATCAAAATTTTATAAAAAAAAACGTGAGAAAAGGGGGTGTTTTTTGACAAAAATAAATGTGTCCTTTACTCTGAATGGTGTCAGCTTCATATTCGCACCATGCAAAAGACAATGTTTTTGAGAGAAGTTCTCACGGAAATGAAAAAGCTGGATGAGAATAAAAATCCGGTTCCTTTTTCTATTACCGTAAGAACCTACAATCAACAAAACAAAGTAGGTGGCCGGTTGGTTACCTGGGACAATGCTACACTCATGCAACCTCCTAAAACACCGGGAAAAATCAGGTTATCTCAGAAAATAGATTTTAAAAATCCAAATCATTTTAAAAATCATACCAGGAACCTGAAGACAAACCTGGGGAAAAAGAAAATCAACATTCTGTTTATAACCATGTTTAACGGATATGAGGTCATTCTGTAAGCTTAATTATTAACTAAATACATTTTTATTATGAGTAACGTACTATCAATCGGAGAAAGAAGAATGAGAATAGACTTTAAAGAGCCTGAACCGGGAAATGTTTATGCTTTGAAAGCAAAGACTGCAGAAGCAATCAATCTTCTGGAAGATTATAAACTCGATCCGCGCAATGAAGTCGATGGAGAAACTGCAAGGCTGATCGCTACATCTCAAACGAATATTGAAGGTGCAGCTTTATGGGCCGTTAAAGCCGTCACAAAATAAAATGAAATGGAAAATCGACCGGACTGAAACCTATTGGTATCAGTCCGGCAGAGACTCCAGGACTTATGTAAAAATTACTTATTGGTATCAAACCGATAGCTGTTTGACAAAGCAAATAAAGATCAGCTACACGGCTTCTGATGAAGAAAACTTACCGGACTGGACTTTATATGCTCAAAAACGAAATACAAGTTTAGAAAATCACTAATGAAAATTTCAGAAGATATTTATGCCATTGGTGGCAAAAACAATGGAGCTGTACTCGCATTCAATGCAGTAAAAGACCCCATGCATTCTACTTTTAAAACTAAGAATACTGATACTTTAATCTCCGGAAAATGGCTTCCTTGGGGCGATGATAACTTGTATCCTATAACATTTGAAGCAAAATTAAAGAAAACAGGAGTTGCTATTGGAGGTCTTGAAGTTTTAACAGCTGCTCATTTTGGAACCGGCTTCCAACTTTATCAAGGTGTAGAAACGGAAGAAGCGATTACTTTTAAAGAACGTCTAGCTTCTTCATTCCCGGAAATAAATGATTTTTTTACCCGGACCAAATTTAATATTACGATATCTGAAATTATCCTGGATTATGAAACCTGGAGGATCGCATTCCCGGAATATTTACTTTCTCCAAACGGAGATAAGGTTATATCAATAAGAAGGCTTAAAGCTGCTGATTGTCGTTTCGAAGTTCCGGACAATACCGGGATCATTAATAATATCGGGGTCAATACGGACTGGGTTAATTATGAAGAGGCAAATACGGTTCCTATCCGTTGCTTTGCTGCGAATATTCCTATTGATGAAATTAAAGAATATTGCAGGCAAAAAGGAATTAGGAAATTTACAATTCCGGTTATAGATACTCTATTGGTTGAGAAAACCTATCCTTCCGTTGGATGGCATTCTTCTTTTAAAAACGGGTGGGTTGACGTTGTCTTATCTCTTCCTGAGTTTAAAAAACAAATGTTCAATCAGCAGCTGAATGTAAAATATGTAATTCATATAGCCGACGATTATTTTGCTCACATCTATGGGACTGCCTGGGATAGTTTCAGTGATCAGGAAAAGCAGAAAAAAAGAACTGATCTTGTTGATCTTATCGATAATGAGCTGCGTGGTAATAAAGGGGCCGGTAAATCTATCATTTCGCCTTACTTCAGGGATAGAGATTCCGGAGAGATAATCAAGGGAGTTCAGATAGATACGATTACACAGCCACAATCAAGTGGCGAATTCTTATTGGATGGCTCCGCTGCCAATTATGAGATATTGACTCCGATGGGGATTGATCCTTGTCTAATCAATGGCGGAGCTTTCGGAGGTAAGTCGCTCAGCGGTTCCGGATCCGATAAGCGTGAAGCTTGGACAATTCTTTGTGCCAAATTTCCAATAAAGCAGATTCGCACACTGCAGATATTTGAGAACATAAAGTATTGGAATACCTGGGATCCGACCTTATTCGGAAAGTTTCCAAATACCAATCTCACGACTTTGGATAAAAATCCTAACGGACAGACTAAAATCGTTAATTAAAGTTACACAAAAAAGGGTAAAAAAAATGGAGTATTATATTACTAAAGAACAACTTGAAGAATATCTGATTTTACCGAAAACTTTCGATTGGGAGTTAGTAGATCAGGAACTTGGTTTTGGAAAAATATTTGAAATTATTCCTGTAGAAATTTATCTGCAGATAAAAACTTCAATTGATATTAAGCAAAAAGAAATTTTCAGACTACTTACGAAAGCAGCTGTTCATTATTCTTTTGTGCTTTCAATCCCGAAAATTAAAGTTCACATCAATAATATTGGAATCAGCAACTTTGATGATCCAAAATTAAAACCGGCTCCGTGGTGGGATGTTCGTGATCTGGGACTTTCGCTACTGAAATTTGCAGATAAGCTTTTTTCTGAATCCCTGGATAAAATTTCTGAAGTGCCAGCTTTAAAATCACAAGTTCCATTTTTTCAGAAAGTATCAGAATATATTTCTACTCCTTCAGAATTTGAAAATATTTATTCAATCAATTATTCTCCGGAGGTTTTCTTAATGCTTCAGAGATTTTTAAAACAGGCTCTGATGCTCAAGGTTTACGAGAACATAAAGCCTGAGTGTGTGGATCAGATAAAAGCCAATCCTGAGTTGTACGAGTTTTTTAAGGATGCAATTGTTTTTTATTCTCTTTATTATGCAAGCCTGCTGCCTTCTTTTGTTTTCCTGCAGAATGCTGTAGTGATTCAATATGAAGAGCTGCCTTGGCAAAAGTCTCAGGTTTTATCTCCTGACGCAAAAATGATGTCCGGAAAGAATTTTTTAAAACTTGCAAATGAAAGTTTAAAAGTGATCAGCGATTACATGAAGTCACATTCTTCAGAGTTTCCATGCTACACAGGTCCGGAACCTGATCGCCTTATGCAAGCTCGCGATTCAGGAATTTATCTTACTTAACTGTCCTTTCAAACCGATACTCTTATCGGTTTTTTTGTTGCTGTAATGAACAGCTTTGATAACATAGAGACTTGCTACTACACTGAATATAATTCAGGGGTACAATGTAGATTATATTATGCTCCTGAATCCTTTTTCTTTAGAACTCCACTTCCTTATCCGGGAGAAAGTTTTGAATCTGAAGTGATCATTCAGGACGAAATTATAATGAGACAAAACAAGAAGCTTCACTATATCGATATTTTAATTGATGAGAATGAATTAAAACTTCTTTTATCCGGGGCGTTAGCCAGAAAAAAAAGCAAGATTAATTTATCCATTTTCATTTTAGGATTCTTGCCTTCGGTGCTTGGATTTATTGAAAGGGGAATGAACCTTCCATTTGTGTTTTTTATTCAGGATACAAACGGAAGGAACTGGCAGATCGGCCATATAAGGAACCGTGCTTTTATTGAAAATGCAGATACCGGAACCGGGAAAAAGTACGAAGATAATTCCGGATCAGGAATTACGATTACCTGCAATTCACCTCTATTTCTTTACAATTTTTCATTAGATCATTTCTCCAGACCTGGAGATTTTAATACAGATTTTAACAACGATTTTTTTAAAAGCTATGACTAAACAAGAAATTTTAGACGCTATCCAAGATCAAATTACAACAAACGGTTTGCAGGAAATTACAGGGCAAATTTTGAATATGATCCTGACTTCTATTGCCACAATTATTCCGGATGATGCAATGCTTACTTCTTCTTTTGGAGGCATTGTAACACCTGCAAGCGTTATTGTGGTTACACCCGGGCAGCAAAAATGGGTTTTTGCTAATCCTGGAACCTATCCCAATTATGGAGGATTTACTTTTGTTGCAAATAAAATTAATATTCTTTCTTATGATGGTGCAGAATGGCAAAGACTTGAAATCGATATAGATAATCTAGGTCTTGCTTTAACTTTTGATCCTAGTAATAATACTGAACCAATTTCTGCTAAACTTGTAGCAGATAGATATGACAAAATTATTACTGCTCTGGATTCATTTTTTGTAAAAGATAAAAAAAGATACTATGCTACAGACACGTCTTTAGGGTGGAGTATTAATGCTTTAAAAAATGATAATACAAAAGTCTCTACTGGATTATTGTTTTTAACGGCTTTAAATATACCTACGATAGGAAGAGAAAAAATGTATATTAAGCTAGTTAGATTTTCTACACTAGAACAATATTTAGATGAGTATTCATCTATGTTGGGAGTAAAAGCAAATGGAGATGTTGAAGTTTTGTTGATTGGTAAATTAAATAGTTTGCCAAAGGAATTTGAAGAATTTACTATTGATATTTCATCATATACTTCTATTTCTATTTGTTACGATTTAGTAAACGAAAACACGCCTGATTTATACAGACCAACAATTGAACTTTATAGCACTAATAATGAAAAAGATTCAGTTAAAGCTTACATAGACAATAAAGCATTAGAAGATCAACCTGATAGCGTTTATTCTAATAAAATAAAAGATGTTGTAATTAACATCGATAACCTTACTGGCGTGAATGATGATGCGAAGATTGATAAGGCTATTGCTATGGTAGAAAATGTCGGAGGCGGACAAATATATTTTCCTTCTCGACAAATCAATATTTCAAAAGCTATTTTAATCCCCTCTAACACTAGGTTCATCTTGGATAATTGTCAGATCCAGATGATAAATAATATTCATGATAATATTTTTCGCTCAAAAGGACTTAAAATAAACCCAGCTCAACCGAACGGGTTGCAGACAGAAGCAGATTGGGCTGAAAACTTTGAAATATTAGGCATTGGCATGCCTACTATGCGGCAGTCAATTGTGCCTTTACATGTAGGAGACGCGTATGGCTGGAGAGGTTGTTCTATATTATTAGTTAAAAGTAGAAATTATAAAATATCAAATATTAAGATAATTGAATCTCACATGTGGAGTATTTCCAACGAGTACTGCGAGAACGGTTATTTTGAAAATTTAGAATTCCAAAATACGTTGTATGCTAACGCTGATGGTTTGAATTTCCGTAATGGCTGTAAGAATATGTACGCTAAAAAGCTTCGTGGTGTAACGAATGATAATGCTGTAGCAACAACCGTTTTGGATTCAACTATTCCTGTAAATCCAAATGCTGGATATTCGTATCAGGCGTTAGGATGGAGTTACGGAGATTATCACGGAGCTGAAAATATAATTGTTGAGGATGTTCAGGTTAAAGCACTTTACGGGGTTGGTTTAATTATTAGCACATCCAATATAGTTAAGAATATTACCTATAAAGATTTTGTTAGTTCAGTTGTTTCTGCAAATGATTGGGATAATGTTGCCGTTTGCGGCAATAGTTACAGGTCTTTTGTTTATGGCACCTCGTATGTGGATGGAAATGTTCACAATATCAATATTATAAATTCAACAACATCTATACATCAGTATTCTTTAGGAATATATGGTGGGAAAATTGAGAAAATTTATACTTCAATTATAACAAACTCTAATCTATCTGGATTAGGCGCAATCAAAAATGATACAACAACTGTTATTAATTAAATTTTGATTTTAACTTCAAGAAAAAACTTTCAAAATATTTATAGGAAAAATGGGAAATAACAAACGTCAACAAGAAGGTAATTGGATAAATGATCCATAGATTCTTAAAATAAATTGATGCTCTGATTGCTATAGTCAAAGCAACGAAATGATACATATAGATTCCATAAGATATTGAACCGAGATAATTTGTGACTTTATTTTCTAGAACTGATTTAAGATCATCATTACAAGCAAGATTAACAATGATAATGGCAAACAGCAATGCGTAAATATCATAATGAAAGAAACCGAAATTCACTCCGAAAAGCAGCAGTAATATTGTTGAGATAACTGTAATGAAAAATACTTTTCTTTCAAAAATAATATTGATAATTAAATTTTTATTATAAACTAATATAGCAAATATGCCTCCCAATGCCATACAATTAATATTAAAGTAGAAAATAAAGCCTTTTATTATCTGTTGAGCCTTGTCATTAATAACAGGAATATTGGTGTAGTTAAAAAAAAATTTGACAATCCAATAACCTATAATAAATGTAATCATAATTCTGATTGACTTTTTAGGGAAAAGAATAAAAAGAAATGGCCAGAATAGGTAAAATTGCTCTTCGGTTGCGATAGACCATGTTTGCGAAGTATAAGGAATATCTCCATAAATAGGAATTCCAACATTAGCGAAAATTGATAGATAATAAAAGATATTTGGAAATCGATGCTGAAGAACATCCGGGAAAATATTTTTATCTGGAATGTCAAAGAAGGGGATATATGGGTAAACAAAAAAGCCTAAAAAAACTATTAAATAATACAAAGGCCAAATTCTTAAAACCCTTCTTAAGTAAAAATTTTTAATAGATATAGCACCTTTACTTTCTTTTTCATGTAATAACAGAGATGTAATTAAAAACCCGCTTAAAACAAAAAATAAAACGACACCTAATTTGCCTATAACTTGAAAAAATGGAATATTCCAATAATTATTTAAACCGAAAAGAGATTTATAAAGCTCAATATGATGGACTATTACTAATAATGCAGCAATAAATCTTAGGGAATTAAGATTAGGGTAAATTTTTTTCATTCACAAAAATAAACAAAAAATCAAAAAAATCAATGAAAGGTTTTTTCTACACAATAATAGGATGGCTTGGAATCGAAGTTTTAAGCAGCAATAATGCGATACTAATTAGGATACCGGAAGGTTCACACGGATGGTATTTACTATTATTTATCAATTTCTTTTTTCTTTTTTATGGAATGTATTCAATCTATAAAATAATTAAAAGGGCAATTAGATGTTATCAGTTTAAAAATTTTAGAAAAATAAAACAAAGACAAGAATATGCCAACGGAAAAGGAAATCAAAATAGTGATCACTGATGGACTTCTTAACTGGCCATACTCTTCAAATGATTGGATTATAATTGTACTTGCTATCTCAGCTTATTTCTTCAGGATGTATCTAATTTATAAGAATACAGATAGCAAAAACCCGAAACTTATCGATTGGATCGGAATTTTTGTTCTGACTGTATTAAGTACAATAACACTTTATGAGATGGCCTTGCATTATGAATGGCCGTTGAAAGTCTTTTTTCTTCCTTTCGCTTTATCAATTATCCTGGCTAAGGATGTTTCAGATTGGCTATTTATGACCAAGGACGGAAAAGATTTTATCATTCACACTTTTAAAGAATTTATATCTGGAGTATTAAGAAACTTCGGATATGTAAAACAAAATAATAATTCTGACAATGAAGAAAACAATACTCCTGACGCTTAGCCTTTTTCTGCTTTCCTGTGGAACCAGACAAAAGGATTTACAAAAAAACGAAACAAAAACAGAGTCCGAGAATTCGGTAAATAGTAGTTCGGAAGCTGCTGTGAAAATTAACCGGAAAGATTCGCAATTACAAGTCTCTGATTTATCAAAAACCAAAATTTCTGTAATCCCTAAAGTAAATAAATGCTCGGATCCTCAAAATCCAACACAGCCTCCACAGCCTAGAAATATGAATGTAAAAGATTCAAAAGGAAATGAAGTCAATATTCCGGTTGATGAAAACTCGGAAATACATATTGAAAACACTTCTGAACTTGAGACAAAGTTAAAAAGTACAGAATTGGAGCTTGGGATCAGTGAGAAAGAAAACATAAATCTTCAGACTAAAAATACTGAACTACAAAAACAGATTGATTCTTCAGTAAAAAGTAATAAACCAATGTGGTGGCTTTACATTTTAATCTTTGTTTTAGGAGTCCTCTTTATCCCAATCATTAAATTTTTTATAAGAAAATGAAAACTACAGCACAATTTAAAACCAAATTTGGAACGCCAACCGAAACCGGGAAAGGATATTTGGTAATAATAGATCTACCATATCCAATGCGAATTGCCTGGGATGTAGAAACAAGCGTAAAAAAAATGTCTTGTCACAAAGATATTGCTAAGCCTTTAAAAGCGGTTTTCAATGAACTTTTAAAGGTTTATGGATATTCTAAGATTAGAGAATTAGGAATTGATTTGTTTGGAGGCTGTTTCAATTATAGACAAATGAGAGGCGGATCCAGTTACTCAGTACATGCATGGGGTCTTGCTATTGATCTTGATCCGGCCAGAAACCAACTCAAAGAAACCGCGAGAACCGCAAGATTTGCAAGGTCGGAATATAAAGCAATGATTGATATTTTTTACAAACACGGCTTTGTGAGTCTTGGCAGAGAAAAAAACTACGATTGGATGCATTTCCAATGGAACGAATTTTAAATATTTTATCTTTTTACTGAAACCCGTAACAAAAAGCGTTGCACATATGCAACGCTTTTTGTATCTTTACAAAGTCAAAATAATCAAAGTTTAACAATTAAAATTTTAAAAAATGAAAACAGAAACAGATTTAAACAAAATGAAGAAAGATGCATTATATGCATACTTAGAACTATGTAATATTGGAGATCTAGTTCCAGACAAAGCACTTTATGATAAACTAATAAACTTTAATGATGTAGAAGGATTAGAACTGAATATCTCCATAATGGAATCGGGAATCATAAAAATTAAAAAAACGAAAACAAAAATAGAAATGGAAATTAAGCGAAAGAATGAGGAGTCTTTATTCAGACAAATACTAAATTTCTTTAAGTAAAAAAGCCCTCCTAGGAGGGCTCTTTTGTCAAAATAATCTTAGTTTTGCAACTAAAATCAGCTGTAAATTTATGGAAAATAATATAGAATTAGAAAAAATAATTCTTTATATAGAGAATGTTAGGAAATCAAAAAAGATATCTTTTTATAAAATTGCTAAAGAAACTGGTTTGAATAGGTCTACAGTTCAAAGAATTTTAGAATTTACAACTAAACCGGAATTAGGTAATTTTTTACTGATAGCGAAAGCTGTCGGAGTTGAAATAAGTTATTCAGAAATTAAGTAACTTATTTTCATAGAAAAAATTTAAAAGCATAACAATAATAATGATAAAGCAAATCCAGAATAATATTCCTATAATTTTTATTTCTGTATCATTACTTTTAAATAGTATGCAATCATTAATGAAATCTCTCATTTTTTTCTATAAAAATAAGTATCAAATACTATTCTATATTACGGATTACCGTAATTCCAAATAAAATCACATTCCATCTTCTAGTTTTCTGATCTCCTGTTGAGCAAATATTTCCATTTCCTCAATTACTTTGTCTCGCTCATGCTTAGACTTAAAAAATCCATGTTCAGTAACACGAGAGATCATTGTAGGATTCGCTTGATCTACTTTAAAAAGCATTTCAATTCCGTTAGCTAAATAAAAAACGAAAAATTGCTGAGATGCAGGCTCATAAAATAATTTAATTGTCCTTTTCATAAACGTTAGGCTTTCTGAGATTGCAGCAAAAATAATGCAATGGAAGGAAATATCATAGTTGCAAGATCTTGGAACCAATTAAATGATTGGCAGCTGCAGGAAATAGCACACCTTTATCTCAATACCCCGGTTGATGATTTCGCAGAAGCTTACGCGCAAATGATCCTTATCGTCTATCAAAAATCTCCCGATTTAAAAGCCAGGCTCCAGCTCAAGAGAATTACAGACGATGTTCCAATTACCGAACTGGCTAAACATACCGAATACCTCAAAGATAGAAATGATCTGTATCGCTTTCCGGAGATTCCTGGAGTAATAAAACCTGCAGATAAAATAGAAAATATTTCTGCACGTCAATTTTCTACAATTGATACCTATTTTTTTAAATGGAATAATGAGAGAAATTTATTAAATCTCAAAAGGCTTGTGGCTACTATTTACAGGCTTAATGATCAGTATGACGACCTTGATTTAAAAAGTGTGTCGATGATCACCGATAAGATTACGGAGAAGCAAATGGAGGCCGTCGCTTTGGCTTATATGTTTATTCGAAAACACATTGAAGAACAATTCCCTATTGTATTTCCTAAAACTCCGGAAACGGAGGAGGAGAAATTACAACCGGTCTTTAAGAAAAAAGACAGGGATTTTGTTCCTTTTGATAAAGCTCTGTTGGCTATGGCAATGGATGAGCTCCAGCCGTTGGGGAAAAAACAGGATGTAAATAACGTACGTATTTATGAATTCCTGAGCGTGATGTCCGAAAGTATAGTGTATCATAAAGCAAAGCAGAAATCAAATGAAGGAAAATAGTTACATAGAGGTCAAAAATTACTTTGAAAATTTATCAGTGCAAGCAAATTTTATAAATGATTTTGTTGGTTTTTTTCAAAGAGAGTGGGCGAATAGAACCGCCTCCGTTAAAGGATTAAAAACTCCAGCTTTAGCACTTTTTAAATATGATCTTGGTTTTGATGGCCCGGATCAGAATACTGTTGCCGTTCGAAAACTCGGCTTTGCGATTATGTTTAATAATATCAAGCCAGATGATCTGGAGGGTCAGTATATTGCGATCCATGATGCTGAACAATTAGCCTTAAAAGTGCTAGGCCGGATCCGGTATGATAGTAATACTCCAGATCATCCATTGTTCAATTCTTTTTTAAAAGATTCTGTAGAAATTAATCCAGTGGAACTTTCCGGAGGAGAGGTTGGAGTAGATGTTTTATTTAATTTTAAAAATAAGCAATTATTGAAAGTTGATCCTGAAGACTGGGAGGATATAGAAAATATTTGTCAATAAAAATACGGGCACCCATAATTGTAAATTTATTTTAGTGCATACCTTTACGGAAGAAATTTACCGTTATTTATTTTGCGGTTTTGATTTTTTACATATCTTTGTAGAGCTAAACCCAATTGACCTGAAGAAGTCTTAAAAAATCTTCACAAAATTTTCACGAAAATATAAAGACCTCGGTCTTGATGAGTATTGGTTAATCTTCTTCGGATGATTGGGTTTAGCGACTTCCAAGAAAATCAAGACTTTTTTCTTGTTCTATTTGAAATTTAATTTTAAATAAATATAAAATGCTAAACCCAGTAAAAAACACTAAAAACAGAAGCTTCAGTAAGTTTTTAGGACAAAGAAGAAAATCTTTTTTACCAAAAAAAGAACAACCACAAAATTTCGATTTTGTAAAACAAAATCAAGGATCTATTTCAGCGTCCACAATTTCGCACGGAATTATTAAATGCCTATTCTCATCCAAAGCAACTGGAAAAACAGCTTTTGCATTCGGTCCTACATTGGGAGATGCTTACCAGAATATGATTGGAAAATTCAACCTTAAATATTCATAGTCATGGAAAGCCCGTTAGATTTTAATTTCAAATTAGGTTCCTGGCTAAATTCTCAGCAACAATTTTTTGCAAATCAGAATATTCAGGAAGAATTGTTCAACATTAATGAGACGGTCAGTAAAATAGATGAATTCTCAGAGAAAGAAAAAGATATGATAAAAACGATGTCTTCAAGCTTTCTGAAGCTTTCTTTTATCATTAATAATAATCCTTCCAAAGCTGAAAAATTAATACAATATTTGCAATAAAAACATGGACGATTATAAAGAAATATTGAAAGATTTACTTCTGCAGTATTATGACATGACTCCCGGAGGTGATCTTGTTCAGATGCAGACTTCACAGATTTTAGCGTGGGCAAAAGGAATTATACCGAATAAACCCATCGATGAACATGATACCTTCGATGTACTGAAGGAATTGGGTTTTAAACAATCTCAAAAGATAATAACAGAAAAAATCTGTACTTTTGAAGGAAATAAAGCTAAGGGTATTAAACCCGAATTTGAAGATGTAGAAGTAGGCCGGATCCTGGTGTGGAATCTCTACGAAAAAATATAGAATTGACAAGCGGAATGTTTGTTTGGGTGTCCTTTTTTAAAGGGCATCCTTTTTTTTTATTTGAATAAAAAAGATGTACAATAATGAATTGGAAGTCGCTAAAAAAGCAGAACAAATGTTGGAAGCTGCTTTACGAAGAAAAACTTCTTCCTTTAAAGATCATGTCAATCGAAAAGAAAATGACACTTCCCTAAAGGATGCTACAGCCAAAGCTGCAGTGAAAAGATATATCTCCAAAAAAGATGGACAAAAGAAGAAATATTACATGCGAAGCTTATCGATCCGGATGGCCAGACATGGTTTTATTCAGAATTACGGAGTAGATACCACCAGATCCGGAGGTGATCGGTCAAGGCAGGAACCTAAAAACACCAATTACGGTTTTAAATCCCATACGATGAAGATGAAAGCTCAGCCGTTCATTAATGAGGCTGTAAAAGATTCCAAGGTTGTAGAGTTTGTGATGGAAAACGTCACTCGGATCAGAGCAGAGAATCTCTTGTTTGAAGTTAAAAGATTGATAGAGAACCCAAGCACTTAAATATTAAGTGCTTTTTTTATGTCCTTTCGGGTAATTCACTCAACAAACATCTTGCAGGAAATTTCAATGCAAGATGGCAGGAACAAAAATCACATCTACCGGTGTTTTATATATCAACGGCCAACAGGTCGAGAATACCTTTTCCAATATTCAAAGAGCTACCAAGAAGCTAGAAAGTGAGTTTAAAAAACTTACAATCGGTACTGAAGAATGGAGAAAAAAAGCTGAAGAAGTAAAAACAGCCAGAGCCAGGCTTGAAGAAGTAAGAAAAGAAGTCAACGCCATTACCGATGCTGTAGATACTTCAGGAAATGCTTTAACGAGATTTACTGATAAGCTATTCAATTTTGGAGACACCTTCAAGGCGGTTTTCTCTGGGAATATAGCAGCCTCTTTCTTTGAAGATATCGTTGGAAATGTAGAAGCTGCTGTAGATAAACTTTTAGAAGTTGCAGATGCTATGACGGATGTTGAGAAAACAACCGGAATGACAACTGATCAGGTTAAGGAACTTTGGGATGCCTTTGACGAAATGAATACCAGAACCTCTAAGCTTGACAGATTAAAAATTGCTGAAGTTGCGGGCCGTCTTGGTGTTCCTCTGGGACAAATGAAAGATTTCATTGTAGAAATTGACAAGGCTTATGTTGCATTAGGTGATAGTTTTGAGGGCGGATTAGAGGGCGTTGTTGAGCAGTTGGGTACAATCAAGGGATTGTTTACTACAACCAAAGAAATGAGCTATGCTGATGCTATCAATCGGATTGGATCTGCGATGAATACTTTAGCAGCCCAGGGAACCGCCTCCGAGGGAAATATTTCTGAATTTGCAACTCGTGTCGGGACATTACCGGATGCACTTAAACCTTCGATCGACAAAGTTCTTGGTTTGGGAGCTGCTTTTGAAGAATCCGGAATTGATGCACAGATCGGTGCTTCAGGACTCTCAAATTTCCTTACCACTGCCGGAGAAAATATAGGAGCCTTTGCAATATCAATGCGAATGAGCACAAAAGATGCTCAGGAACTATTAAACACTAAACCTGAAGAATTCTTCATACGTTTTGCTCAGGGAATGAAAGGATTGAGTGCCACGGAAACCGCCAAAGTTCTTGAAAGCTTAAAATTAGGATCTCTTGAAGTACAGAAAGCAGTCGGTGCAGCAGCAAATAATACAGATGCTTTCAGAAAATCTATGAAGCTTGCCGGGGAGGAGATGGAAAAAGGATCGTCTCTTGCTGATGAGTTCAACAAGAAAAATAATAACGCTCCGGCAATTATTGAGAAAATCAAGAACGCCTGGAATGAAATGTTTACTTCTACCAATGTGATTAATTTCTTTGAACCCGTAATTCAGGGTCTTGGATGGATAACCGGAGTAACAAGGGAAGCCGGTGACGGCATCAAAGAATTCAAAGAGAGACTTGAACTACTTGCTAAGTTAATTACTGTAATTACTATTGGAATATACAGTTATACTCTTGCAATGAGAGTTTTACTTGCAATGAAAAAGCAGGGAGCAATGTTTACGGCCATAGAAATAGCATTTGAGAAAGGTTTAAATGCAATGTATGCGATTCAAAGAGGAGCCGTCCTCTTATTGGCAGCAGCAAAAGCATTGCTAACCGGAAATATTACGAGAGCGACAGTGGCCATGCGGGCGTTTTCTATCGCAACTAAAACGAATCCTATTGCAATACTCATCAGTTTAGTTGCAGCTGCTACAGCGGCCTATTTCTTATTCAGGAAAGAGACTGAAGCGAGTATTGTTGCTTTAAATAAATATACTGCAGCTGCAAAAGTTAACGGGGATATCCAAAAACAGATCCAAAAAGAAGAGGCTTCTGCGATGGGGGATCTTAGAAAGAAAACCGAATTATATCTTGCTATTATCAAGGATAAAAACAGCTCTCTTGAGGCGCGTAAACTAGCCTATGAAAAATTGATTTCAGTATATCCTCAATTTAAAGGAACCCTGGATGATGAGTATCGTGCAACTGCCAAACTTACTACTGTTTATGATCAGTTAATTTCCAAATTGAAAGAAGCCTCAGAAGTAAGAGCTTATCAAAAATTATTGGATAAAGCTGCCGAAAATCGTGTTAATGCAGAAACAGCACGTATTGATGCTGAATTCAAAGCAAAACAGGAGGAAATTGAGAATAAAGCCCGTGATGCAAGAAATAAAAAAATAGCTGAGCAGGCAGAAAAAGAAAGACAGCAAATTCAGGGTATTGGTGATAAATTCGACAGACAAGGAATTGCTATTAGACAGGCCCTGGATTATCAGGAGTTAAAAGATGATGAAAAACAAGGTTTAAAGAAGGCTCAGATTGTGGAAAAAAACGCAAAGCTTTATCAGTCAAATCTTACAAAACGTGTAGCTGCCAACACGGAATTATCAAAAAAGTTACTAAAAGCTGATGATGGACCATCTCCAGATCCGGGTAAAAATATAGTAGCTCCTGGTAAAAAGAAAAAAGAAAAGGACCCTGCTAAAGACGATTCTGCTGCGATTAAGGAAGCTGACAAAGCCAATGCTGATTTATTAAAAGCACAGCAAACATTCAGCGAAGAGAAATTAAAAATTATTGAAGATTCTTTGATTAAGGAAGCTGCAACTGAAGCTAACAGAAGAAATGTTGAGCAGCAGAACCTAAAAATCGAAAATGACAGGATCCTTCATGAAATCGCAGATTTAGAAAAAAAGAAAGCTGAAACTAAATCCAAAGTTGCAAAAGAAGAATATGAAAAAGCAGCTGGAGTAAAGCGAAATGTTATTAATATCAATAATCAAATTGATATTCAGCAGGAGCAAACCCACCTCTTTACAATGGCCCGTCTTCAGGAAAACATCGACTCAATTGTTTTCCAGCGATTCGTCGAGATGGAGCAAAGGAGGCTTGATGAATCCAGGAGAAAAGATGAAGAAGAAATTATTCAGATTACTTCTCTTACCGATGCTAAAATACTCCTGAAGAATAATGAATATTTAAAGCTGACTGAAACCGAGCTCCAGAATATTCAGACGTTGGAAGATGCCAAAGCTGCACTTCGTGAAGCTGCTGACCGAAAGATGAATAAAGCAATGCTTATTTCCCTGGAGAACCAGAGCAATATGCTAAAAGAAAGTCTGAAAGGTCTTACCGGTGAAGCAGCTGAAAAGTTAAAAGCCGATCTCGATGCTCTTACCGTAAAAATTACTCAGCTCAAGTCGGCCATTAAAACCGGTGAAGGAACCGACGATAAAAAAGTTAAAGAAGAAAAAGACGCTACCAAGGAAAAGATCGATGTACTTGGATTTTCTGCAAAAGACTGGGAGGGTGCTTTTAAAAATCTTGATACAACTGCCGGAAAGCTGAAAGCTGCTCAAATGGCGGTTCAGGCATTAGGAAATGCATTTCAGGCCTATTCAAATTTACAGCAGTCTCTTAACGACCGGGAGATGCGAAAATTTGATAAAAACCAGTCTAAAAAGAAAAAAGATCTCCTGAAGCAACTTAATGAAGGCTACATCAATCAGGAAGAATATCACAAACAACTTGAATTATTAGATGTTCAGAAAGCGAATAAAGAAGCTGAGATTGCTTATAAGCAAGCTAAAGCGCAGAAAACAGTTCAAATTGCATCAGCAGTTTCAGGGACTGCTCTGGGGGTGATCGGAGCTTTAACAATGAGCCCGTGGACTCCGGCAAACTACGCATTAGCTGCAGCGGTTGGAATTTTGGGCGCGATACAAATTGCTACAATCGCAGCTCAGCCACTTCCGGAAAGACCAAGCTTTTATGTAGGTGGTCACACAGGATCAGGATTCGGTTCTCCAGATGCTTCAGGATTTAAAGCAGCCGGTATTGTTCACCAAAATGAGTGGGTTGCTCCGAAATGGATGTTGGAAGATCCAAAAACAGCAAACGTGATCGATTACTTGGAGAGTGTCAGAACCGGTAAGACCACACCAATGGCTGAAGGCGGTTTTTCTTCAGATAATACAACTGCCGGTGTTCCTAATCCTCAGAATTCAAGCAATGATAATCTAATGCAGTATATGGCTGTAATGTCAGATGTAAAAGATTTACTGCAGTATTTGAAAGATAATGGTGTTGATGCTTGGATGATTGCTGATGAACAAACTGGAAAAATGACAAAATTAGCTATGAAGAAATTTGAAAAGATTGAAAACAATGCAGCAGGTAAATAATTTTCAGGAGCTTCAGGTATTCGAGGCTCCTGAACTTAACAGGATATGTGATTCCCTTGTCAATAAAATAAAGGAATTGACTGGAAATAATATTTTTTTAGTAGGATCAGTTTCTAAAGTTCTCAACGGTGATCTACCGGAGAGTTATAAAATTAAAGATGTCGATTTCGCTGTTTTTAATAATGATTTCAGAAAGCTTCAGAACTGCCGGCACTCTCTTTTAGAAGAGGCAAAGTCCGTCGAACTGGCTCCCAGAAGAATTATTATTTATCTGCCATATATAGCGGTTGAGATCTGGAACGCTAACGATATCAATCCGGATATTCAATTATTTAAAAATAAAATACCTTATATAAAATGCCAATCAGAACTAAAAATGTAAATATACCTTACATTACCTGTCCTCCGGGAGTAGGAGGCGGATCATTATGTGCTTCTCATGATAATTATGTAGATGTACCGATCAGAGACTGGTCAGCTAACCCGGCTCAAGTTGTAGCTCCTACCTGGACGGTAGGAACTACCAATCCACTTCCAATATCGGTACAAATTAAATTTCCGGAGTTGGAGTTTATTTATACTGATCCTAATTTCAGATACAAAATAAAGAAAACTGTTACCGGAGTAGATTTTTTAAACATAACATCTCCAAAGCTTGTCGGAAATACTTTTAATCAGTTCAATCTTACCCAGGAAATCATCACATTGAATTTTCAGAATATGGAAAATCTCTCTGCAGGAGTTCATACCATCAATTTTGAGATTGAAGCTTATGGAGTAGCTGCAGGCGGAGCTGAAACCTTTAGGGAGTCTTCTGCCATTCAGAACGTCATCATTCCGGTATCGATCACCGTGTTATCCGGGAACGGATTTAATACCGATAAAAATACTTATCAGCTGCTTTTTAATAAAGCCGACAATTCGCTTTCCGGAGATTCTAAAATTATTGTTTATTCTTCAGAAGCTGTGACCTTTAATACTTCTGATTCATTTATCGAATTAATTCAAACTGCCGGCAGCTCTGAACGTATTCTTACTTTTCAGAATAATGCTCAAATTCAGGGTAAAACAGTGGGAACCTATTCAGGAACCGTTACAATTACCAAGGGAACGCAGAGCAAAACAGTAACCGTTAATCTGCAAGTGATCAACGATGCTACTCAGTTTTATCTGAGTCCGACAAATTTTACAATTTCCCTGCAGAAGAACTTACTGGAGTCAAAAATAATGCTAGTAAGTCTTTCAAACCCGAATAACTTGGCTGTTGTAGTAGATTTTTTCCCGTCATTCATTGAATCAGTTACAATCGTAGGTTCTCAGGTAACCATCGTTACAAAAAATTCAAATGATCTGGTCCTGGGTAATTATTCCGGAGAAGTTATTTTAAAAGCAGGAAGTGTTACAAAAAAAGTGATTATTAATCTTACTGTTTTACAGGCGGTCATTAATGACTTTAAGGGCTCTGCTTACTATTTTGCTAATGATGAAAATAAAGTAATTGTAAACAAAACAAATTCTGTTGCATCATATGTGAAAATGACTCTTGAAATGTATTTTAAAGGCTATGGCAGGGAATATCAGGAAAATCAGGAATATACCTTTCCGTTTTTCCTTGGATCAGCTGAAATTGATCCGGGAAAAGAAGTGCAGGATTTCTTTATTAAAGCAAAAGATATTGTGACTTCTCTGAATCCTGTTTACGAGTATGATCTGGCAGTGGTAACAATGACATTTCAGGAAATGAGCAGTACGGACGCTGTACTTTCTACATTCTCTCTAGACAATGTACTGTTTGCGCCGGGTAAAAAACCGAAATGTTATCCATTTTTCACAGATTATCCAATCAGAAGTACTTACTCCGGAAGTATTATTAAACTGAGCTTAGACAAGCTCTCAGAGAAGCCGGACCTGAATCTTTTATATACTCAATACAATCTGCCAAAGACTGTATTTGATGCAAAGTTTGAAGTACATCAGTTTACTTTTTTAAGAAATGAATTTAAGCAGGCATTGGAAACAAAAATAGTAGCAAACTCAACTTTTCAGTTTATTCCTTTAACTGAGGAGGAGGAGATCGTCCACATAGAATGGGAAAATCAGAATCTTGTTTTCGATTGGTTTACTGCAGCTTCAAAAACAAAAAAGACTGCAGATATTGAAAATATCACCGGAGAAACTAATGAAAATAAAGAAGAAAAATTTGACAGTACCGTATCAAAACCTCTGACGGTGAATTCCGGCTGGATCCTGGAAGAAGAGATTGATCTGATCACCGATCTGTTAATGTCCCGGTTATGTTTTATTTATATTAAAGGTGAACGATTTAAAGCTTTCCCTATAGGTAAGAAAAACGAACTGGCCGATTCAGATAACAATAAGTTTTCTATGGATCTGGAATTCAAAATTATAATTGCAAAATAATAATTACCGCTCTTTTGAGCGGTTTTTTTGTCCTTTATTCTATTTCCCAGGTCTCTCATATTCGCTAAAAAAAATATGAGAGATTGGTTTGTTACTGATAATTTTAAAATTGATCTTACAGGCTTAAGGATAAATTTTACTGAAGAAAACCCACGATTTAAAGATACACTCTGGACAAAATACACTCTGCCGGTAGATATCAATTATGACAGGGATTTTATAAGTAAAGTCGGTCAATACTCATCATTTAATAATGCGAATCTTCCAAAAGTTCACAATGGATATCACATTTTTGAAGGCAAGACAATGAAGGGAACTTTGACGTTTTCAGAATTCAGAAATAAAACGGCTAAAATTCAGATTGACTCTGGATTCGAAGAACTTCCGAATTTTGAGAAAACATTGTCCGAACTTCCTTTGGACGTTTTCAACGTTCCTGATATCTATGATCACGCTAATGAGATCGTTGAGAAAAAATATCCAGAAACCAACTACAACTTTCCGAAATTATACACAGATGAATTTGATCTCGATAGTGAGGGTTGGAAGTACTTTGATTCTTTTATCAATAATAGAGTAAGACAAGGTAATTCAACTTTAAAATATTTTCCAAGAAATGAGATACAGGAAAACGGTGAGGGATGGGACTGTATCAACAGAAATATCATACAACCGGCTCCGTATCTTCTTCACGTTTTAAAACAGGGTTTTTTGGATGCCGGCTTTATTTTAACCGGGGATATCCTAGAAGATGAAACTTTAAAACAAAGATGCATCTATTCCGGAGAACACTATTTTACGACTGCAGATCAGCAATACTACAAATCGAATGTTTTCCAAAATGAATATTATGGAAACTATGATCTTGGAAACTTAAGATTTGCACACTGGAAGAAAAATTTTAAAATTGGAGCTCCAGGTAAATACAGAATTATAGGTTCTTGTTATCGAGAAGGCGATTTGGGAAATAGCTCATTAGTTATTAGTAAAAACGGTGTGCCATTGTTCAGTTATGGAGGCGGTAATACACCTTTTTTAAACTTTGATAAAATCATTGAAATAGATATTACTGAAGCTGAGACAAATCCAGAAATAACCATTGAATTCAATGGGATTGTAAAAGATAACCGTTTTAATTCTGAAGGCGTGAATATCGGAGTCGCTGAGATTCAAATAAACCCGATAAGACAAAATACGGCTGCCGGTGATGCCATACCTTTCGTTTTCAACTTTAACCGAGTTGATCTTAAAAGATCTGTTCCAGATATGACTTTTGGCGAGCTGATCAATATGATCAAAAACTGGAGAAATTACGATCTTACTTTTGTCAATGGAATCGCGATCATGAACCGAATTATCATTGATAAAACGAAAGAACCGGATGACTTTAGAGAATTTGAGATTGAGGATCCGATCAGGAGCCGGAATGATAAAAAGTATTTTAATATTACCTTTCCGAAAATTGATGGAGTAGATCTCGATGATGTATTTTTTGATGAGACTGGATACAAATTTAATATGACTCCGGTTCCAAAGGATACGACACAGATTGATATCAATGGTTTTTGTCTTCCTTTGACAACGTTTCGGGCCACATCAACGGCAAGAGCTTTCCAGGAAACAAGCACCTTAATGCTTGTTTATTATGACGGTCTTGACAGCAATGGAGACAATCATGCGAAAAACCCTGCCGGCCTTCATGGAACTGAGTTTGCTGAGTCGGTTAAAGATTGGTTCATGAACCGACTCACTAATTTTACTTTCAGATGGACATTCTTTGCTTTGAAATCCAAGATCCGGAAGTTTAATATCAGGTCTGAAATTTTTGCTTTCAATAAAAAGCACTGGATCAAATCCTGGGTGAAAAATTCTGTATCAGATAAATATTATTCTGTGGAAATTGAGACAGAGACTTTTTAATCGTCCAGTAAAAACATACTTTCCATACTCTCAGCTTTGACGATGTGAACATATTCCATTGTTGTAGAAATGTCGCTGTGATCCATTATTATTTGCAGGTCTTCAACTTTGCCACCTTTTCTTAAAAAATTGGTGGCAAAGCTATGACGGGCCACATGAAAGTGCATTTTCTTCTTAATACCGCAGATATTTGATATCTCCTTCAGCTCCCTGTTAATATACTGATCAGTCATCCAGACAACAAATAAATGCTCGTTTGTCATTGCGATCTCTTTTGCAGTTCGGTTGAGTCTAATTGAATGCGATTTTTGCGTTTTTGTGCTGACATAGCCGATTGATTCCTGCAAAATGTCTTCTCTTTTAATCTTCCGGATATCAGAAATTCTAATTGAAGTGTAGCAGGAAAATAAAAAATAGCCTAAAGCTAACTTGTGATTATCCTTGATAAATTCAGTGTTATAGAAAGATTTTAGCTTTGAGACTTCTTCCAAGTCTAAATTTATTCTGTTTCCGGAGGTGCTGCCTGGTTTAATCTCATCAATATCTACATTTAAAAAGATTCCATATTTTTTGGCAAGTCTTAAAAATTTGGAAATAAATTTTAATGACGATGCAATGGTTGTATTTTGATTCAGTTTTGTATTGGATAGCCATCCCCTGTAACTATTGATAAACTCTAATGTTATTTCAGAAAAAGGAATAAAACTTTTGAATTCTTCCATCTTTTTGATTTCGCTGCCATGCTTTTTCTTTGAGTTCTTTGATAGAATAAGATTTTTGGTATGGTGCTTCATAAATGCAATGAAATCGTAGTCCGGAGTTTTGCTTTTAAACTCATCCACAAGCTTATCTAATGAAAGGTGAACTTTAGAAAGCCTGTAATGTATCCGGATATCTGATATTTTTGTAAAAGCCTGATCAAGCAACATGTTTATTGTCTCGCAATTTTCTGTTTTATTTTTTGCCCGTTGCTTATTTCCGTCCCAGTCTTCAGGTTTTACATGTATATCGAGCGGAATTCGCTTTCTGGTTCCGGAGGATGTAAGGATTAAATAAATTTGTGATCTACCGTCTCTGTTGACGTAATTTTTAAGGTTGAAATTGATGTTCATAGGTACAAATATTCTTTTAGAAGATACTTGCGGATCAATTCCAGGATAAAGTTGATGTAACATGTCTCAATTATTTTTAAAAATTGAAGACTTTTCTTTATTTCTGCCACCTTAAAAAATAATTGTGGCAATTATAGTGGCTTGAAATAAAAAAAAGACTTATTAAAACTCGATGGAATCGGTTATAATAAGTCGTTTGTTAATCCTAATACCTTTTTAAAGGTAGTTTTGTGGTTTCTCCAGGAATCGAACCAGGGACACATGGATTTTCAATCCATTGCTCTACCAACTGAGCTAAGAAACCGTATGTTTTGGTTTGTTACTTCGTTATTCAAAGTGGTTGCAAAAATAATATTTTTTCTTATACCGTGCAAATCTTTTTTTGCTTTGGAATAAAAAACCGCCTTTTGCAAGGCGGTCTGTGGTTTCTCCAGGAATCGAACCAGGGACACATGGATTTTCAATCCATTGCTCTACCAACTGAGCTAAGAAACCGTATATTTTTGTTTGACTTACTTCGTTGTTTTAAAGTGATGCAAAAGTAGTAAGTTTTAATATATGAAGCAAGTATTAACAGTACTTTTTTCTAATAAAAATAAAAACTTACTGATTCTCAGGAGAATTATTTTCCTGTTCCTTTCTAATTTGCTCACTCATTTCCTCTAATACAGGTTTTATCGTGCTTTCCGGAAGGTCACTTATTCTAATATACATCAATCCGTCAATGGCATCATTGAAGTTTGGATCTACATTAAAGGCAATAACTTTTGCGTTTTGCTTAATATATTTTTTAATTAAAACAGGTAATCTCAATTCAGGCTCAAGGTCATCGATGATTTTATCTAATTTATTTAAATCAGATTCCATTTCTTCGAAGAATAAATTTTTATCCCTTTCACGAAGTTTTACTTTATATTCGTTTCTTGGTGTAATGTATTGAGCTACTGCAGAATCATAATAATTCGAACGCATAAATTCGATCATTAATGATTTTGAAAATTCAGAGAATTTATTGGAAATACTCACACCTCCCATCAAGAATTTATGATCAGGATTTCTTAAACAAACATGCACAATTCCCCTCCATAAAAGGAAAAGTGGAAGCGGTTTCTGCTGGTATTCCTGGCAGATATATGCTCTCCCCATTTCAATCACCTTTTTAAAGAAAGGATGAATGTCTTGTTCAAATTCAAATAAAGAACTGGTATAGAAACCTTTAATTCCGGATTTTTTCATCACTTCCTTGCCTAAAGCCATTCTGTAGGCTCCAACCAGCTTTTCCTCGGCATTATCCCATAGAAAAAGATGATGATAGTGTTTATCATATTCATCAAGGTCAAAAGGCAGGTTACTTCCTTCTCCCACGGCACGGAATGTAAGTTCTCTCTGACGTCCGATTTCCCTCATTACAGAAGGGATTTCCTCATAAGCCGTGAAATATATCTCGTAATTACCATTGCTGAAAAGCATTTTATCAGTGCCTTTCAGTTTGCTGATGTCATTAATGATGTCTTCTTTTGGAGTTTCATCAATAATATTCTGAACGATATTTTCTTCTCTAAGCAAAGGAAATTTTACATATAAATTTTGAAGATTAATAGCCTGAGCCAGTGATTTTCTCTTTTCATAGTAAGATTTCATCATATAAACCTTACGTTTTAGAAATTCGCCTAATTCTTCAATGTTTTCCATTTCGTCCATTGCCTTTAGACCAATAGGCTTTCCGATTCTGATACGGATTGGTTTCTCCCTGTCATTCATCATTTCAGCAGGAAGCATCAATGTCTGAAAATTAGGGTGAAGTTTTGACACCTGATAAAAAAGACGGCTGTTCTTTGCATGGAAATACATAGGAACCACCGGCACTTTTGCCATTTTAATAAGCTTAAGAGCCGGTTTTTCCCATTCTCTATCTAAAATTTCTCCGTAAGGATTGTTTTTGTTTGAAACTTCTCCTGCCGGGAAAATACCTACACAACCTCCTTCCTGCAAATGCTTCAATGTTTCGCGCATTCCGGAAGAGCTGCTGTAAGCTCCTTTTCTGTTTTCAAAAGGGTTTACAGAAATCACGTACGGTTCCATAGGTTTTATTTTTTCCAAAAGGAAATTACCCATTACTTTGAAATCCGGACGTACTTCTGATAAGATCTTGCACATTAAAATCCCGTCTATCGCGCCAAGCGGATGATTAGAAACGAGAATAAACGGTCCTGTTTTCGGAATCTTGGCGAGATCTTCTTCAAATGCAACATAGCTCAAGTTTCTCTCTCTCACAAATGAGTCGAAAAAGTCTTTACCTTCCTTATCTTTTAGTTTATCGTATAGTCTATTAACTTCATTTATTTTAGCAATGCTCATCACAGCAGATGCTACCGGATTCTTTAGAAATCCTATTTTGCTTAAGCCGGAAGCTTGAATTAAATCGTTTTTCGAAATTAAACTCATGTGTGTTTAGTCGCAATTAGTTTTATTGTGTTACCATTTGAAGCGTATTCTTTGAAATCTGTTCCAATAATACACTTTTTTCTTGGTAAAATTTATCAATGTTCTCCATTTTCGCATTTCTCACGGTAAATAAAGATACATTTTTTACAACTTCAGTTTTAAATATTTTCTGAAGTTCTTCATTAAGCTCGTCTATTTTGTCAAATTTATCTTCCAGACATAAAGCTAGTGAAATTGCAGAATTCTGCATCAAAGAAACTTTAATTTTATATTTTGCTAAAAAGCTAAAAACCATACTCATATGATCTTCTGCTACAAAAGAGAAGTCTCTGGTAGAGATTTTTAATAAAGTTTGATGTTCCTTTAAAATATAAGATTCCTGAAATTCGTTTTTGTCTGAAGCGCCTACTTTTGTTCCTCCTTTTGTCGGATCTACGAAAGATTTTACATAAAAAGGAATGTCTTTTTGCTGTAAAGGCTGTAATGTTTTCGGGTGAATGATACTTGCTCCGTAATACGCCATCTCGATTGCCTCTTCATATGATATATTAGAAAGAAGCGTAACATCTTTGAATTTTCTTGGATCTCCCGTCATCACTCCCGGAACGTCTTTCCAGATCGTCATTGCAGATGCATTTAAACAATAAGCAAAGATCGCTGCAGAATAATCTGAACCTTCTCTTCCTAAAGTTACCGTGAAATTATTATCATCAGATCCAATAAAACCTTGCGTTACATAACAGATTTCAGGATTTAAAGTCGACATAAATTCTTCCGTTCTTTTCCAGTCTACATTTCCGTCTCTGTAGGAATTGTCGGTTTTTATATAATCTCTGGCGTCTAACCATTGATTGGTAAACTGTATTTCATTTAAATATTCGCTTACGATTTTTGTAGAGATCATTTCTCCACAACTTACAACCTGATCGTACACGAAATTGTAATTCGGGGATTTACTTCTTCGTAAAAAAGAATCAATATCATCAAAAAATAAATCGATTTCTGCAAAAACTGCATGATTTTCAGGAAATAAGCCTTCCGCGATTTCCATGTGTTTTCGTTTTATCTTTTCAATTTCAGTTTGATAGTTGTCCTTCTTGAAATAAAGTTCTACAACTTTTTCCAATTCATTAGTCGTCTTGCCCATCGCTGAAATTACCAGCAGACATTTGGCAAATCCTTGGCTTTCTAATACCATGGACACATTTTTTACACTTTCAGCATCTTTCACTGATGCTCCACCAAACTTGAAAATTTTCATTAAATTGTTAAAAATAAAATTGTTAGATAAAATTTAATTGAGTTTTTTACGGAGGTCAAAATTATAAATTTACAACGAGATATGAAAGAGCCGAGCGAGTAGACCTACTTAAGATTTTATTAAAATTAAAAATTAACACTATTTATTGAATTTTTCATTCCTTAGTAGGTTAAATTGGTGATTCATTTTCATGTTGAGATTTATGATAAGTACCATTGTTTATGCTGTATAGTTTTGATATACAGCGCTTAATGTATTTTGAAAGAAAATTCTCTATAATGTTGTAAATTTTACGAAATTTGAGCAAAACGTAAAAAGAAAAATATGTCAGATCAACCATTACAGACTTTAGGAGAATTTCTTATTGATAAGCAGGACGATTTCCAGTATTCTACAGGAGAATTTTCACGTCTTTTAAGCGCAATAAGATTAGCTTCAAAAGTAGTAAACAGGGAAGTAAATAAGGCGGGAATTGCAGATATCATCGGAAAAGCAGGAAATGAAAATATTCAGGGAGAAGAGCAGCAGAAACTTGATGTGATCGCCAATGACATTTTTATTACGGCATTGTCTCAAAGAGAAGTAGTTTGTGGTATCGCTTCCGAAGAAAATGACGATTTTATTGACATTAAATGTGGAGAAAACGGGCATTTAAGTAAATATGTTGTATTGATCGATCCTTTGGACGGTTCTTCAAATATTGATGTAAATGTTTCTGTAGGAACTATTTTTTCAATTTACAGAAGGGTAACAGAGCCTGGAACGCCGGTTCAGCTTGAAGATTTTTTACAAAAAGGAATTAATCAGATTGCAGCAGGATACGTTATTTACGGTTCTTCAACGATGATCGTGTACACAACAGGAAATGGCGTGAACGGATTTACATTAGATCCGTCATTAGGTACTTATTATCTTTCTCACCCGAATATGAAATTTCCGGAAACAGGTAAAATTTATTCTATCAACGAAGGAAATTATATAAAATTCCCTCAAGGAGTTAAAAACTATCTTAAATATTGTCAGATGGAAGAAGGTGACAGACCGTATACTTCAAGATATATTGGTTCGTTAGTTGCTGATTTTCATAGAAATATGTTGAAAGGTGGAATTTATATTTATCCATCGTATTCTCAGTCTCCAACGGGTAAATTGAGATTGTTATATGAATGCAATCCAATGGCTTTCCTGGCTGAACAAGCTGGTGGAAAAGCAACAGACGGTTTCAGAAGAATTTTAGAAATTGAGCCGACAGAACTTCATCAAAGAATTCCGTTTTTCTGCGGAAGCGTCAATATGGTTGAAAAAGCAGAAGAATTTATGCGAATTGACAGTGTAAAATAAATGAAAGCAGAATATTTTAAATATTTATTAGAATTCAAGCGCCCGAGTGGAACATCTCGCGGCGTTTTGTATGAAAAGGAAACTTTTATTCTTGAAATTTCAGAAAATGAAAAAAAAGGAGTGGGAGAATGTGCCATTTTCAGAGGATTAAGTTTTGATGACAGACCGGATTATGAAGAGAAACTGCAATGGCTTTGTGAAAATATTCAAAAAGATTCTGAATTTTTAAAGGAAGAATTAAAAGAATTTCCATCCATTTGGTTTGGGTATGAACAATCTGTTTTGAACCTAAAACATGGCGAAAATCTTTATTTTCCAAGTGAATTTACAGAAGGTAAGTCTCCAATAATTATCAACGGCTTGATCTGGATGGGTGACATTCATTATATGGAAGAGCAGATTCAGGAGAAACTTGAAAAAGGCTTTCATTGTATTAAATTAAAAATTGGTGTTGATTGGAAATCCGAACATGAAGTTCTTCAAAAACTAAGAGAAAAGTTCTCGAAAGAGAAATTGGAACTGCGAGTTGATGCAAACGGTGGCTTCAACAAAGAAGAAGCAAAAGTTGTTTTACAGCAATTGGCAGATTTAGATATTCACTCAATTGAGCAACCCATAAAAGCCGGTAATTGGATTGATATGGCAGAATTATGCGCCGAAACACCAACTCCGATCGCATTAGACGAAGAATTAATTGGAATTATTGATTTTAACGAAAAAAAGAAACTTTTACAAACAATAAATCCTCAGTATATCATATTAAAACCAGCTTTGGTTGGAGGTTTTTCCAGTTCTGATGAATGGATTTCTCTTGCGGAAGAACTCAATATTGGTTGGTGGATTACATCAGCTCTTGAAAGTAATATTGGATTGAATGCGATTGCTCAGTATACTTTTACCAAAAAAAATCCAATGCCTCAAGGTTTGGGCACAGGATCTTTGTTTGTCAATAATTTTGAATCCGATTTGGAACTCAGAAATGAGCTGTTATGGTTCAAAATATAACTGAGAAAAGTTTACTAGCATAATGGAGCAGGTGAATCTGGACAGGTAGTATTGCCGCAGTAGTCGGGAGCCCAAGATCTACAGCACATAGCAGCTGGATTCCAATTGTTACATCCAAGAGGTGGTCTTCCTCCTTTAATTGTTTTTAATTTTTCTCTTTGGATTTTTTGTAGATTTTTCATAATGAATACTTTAATTTGATTTGTAAAGTAAATATGAAGGTCTTTTTTTTAATATGCAATATTTTTAACTTTAATTAACACTCTATTGTGTGAAATAAAATATATTGATTCTATTAAATAGTAAAAAAAGATAACTACCAATGCTCTATAAAACATTGGAGTCAAATTAATAACTAAGAATATTTTTTTGAAATAGTAATTTTATAATCGGATAATTTATAGTTTTTGAGTTAATAATCAGTTCGTTAAATCACATCTTTTACAAAAATTGCTTTCTTAATATATTGTAATAAATAAGAAAACTTGCTTTTAACTTTTTTCATGATAAAAAATTTAGTATTTCTCTGTTTAATGATTTTGCAATCTTTATGCCAACATGAGCACTTGTTTTAGGGTTTAACATAAGGCTTTACGATATGATTAATTTTAATGTATTATTGTGAAATAATTGTGAAAATATTTTCGTTATTCTTTAATCTGGTGGTGATTAGATTCCTATCCACACCATATAAATTTTGAAAAATATCATTTTGTACTTGTGAACTGGAGAGATATCCCCAATGATTTCCGATGTCATATTTCAAACCACTCAATACATCATCCTCTACAAAAGTACAGTCGATAATAGAAACAATATCTTTGAATTTTTGAATGTCACTCGGCCCATTTTTGCCTAGTCGTGGTGTTAAAATATTTTTAGTAAACTGCGAAATTCCAAGAATAGTGTCTTTTCTGTTTAAATAAATAGAAATTCGATTCGCCAGCAAAGGAAGTTTATTAAATGAATCTTCAGAGTCCTCAAAAACTTTATAAGTAACATCAGAATTCAATAATAAAACCTGATCGATAACTCTCAAAATATTTTCTTTTTTCAAACTGTACAACATACTTTGAAGCACCCGATTTCCCATAGAATGAGCCATCAAATGAATTCTCTGATTGCAGGGAACGAGATCACGATTCGAAAAAATATCCTTTAAAAATTGAGTATAAAAGTAAAATAATCTCATCAACGAAGCTCCAGAATTAATGCTCGAAGCCTTATCATCAAAATAAGTCATAGGAACAATGCTGCTCGAAGCCGGCCAGCTCACAAATAAAATATGCTGAATAGGCGATGCCGGATTATCAATGAACAATTTTTTAAGATCAACAATTGCTTTCAACTCATCATCAAAATCATAAGCATAGCCATGAATAAATATCAAAACATCACTTCTATCCTTTGTAGAAGACATATCTTTATATAATTCATAGAACATTCTTTGGCTTCCGCCGAGATTATTGGCTGTTAAAGTGGATTTTTTGATGCCCTTTTCATTTAATAAAACGTCCAGAACATCCTGATAACCTTGTTTTTCAGGTTCGGAAAATAGTTTATAGTTTACAATATTTAGGTTGGTGTAGTCTTTTTTCTTTTTTGCTGTAGAAGTAGGTTCCTTATAGTTATCAAAATCACATTTTGCTATCCTGAAATTAGGAATAGAGTATTCATCATTAGAAAATGAATCTACTTTTTCACCTTTATGGCGAACAATTTTTCGATTGCTTAGGATATAAACAGCCATGTTGTTGTTATTTGAGAAACGGGTTCTTAGTTAATTCTAAGTTAAATAAAAATATTGAATTATTAACAATTATAGTTTTAAATTATAATTTCCGTAAACCCTTAAAATTTCCTAAATTTGCAAATTGTTGTATAATGCGACATATAAAGCGAATTTTAATGGAAGAAGAAAAAAAATCTCTCAATTTTATTGAGCAAATTATAGAAGATGATTTGGCAAACGGTCTTAAAAATGATCAGATCCGTTTCCGTTTTCCGCCTGAGCCAAACGGTTATCTGCATGTAGGTCACACAAAAGCGATCTGCATCAACTTCGGTTTGGGTGAAAAATACAATGCTCCCGTAAACCTTCGTTTCGACGATACGAACCCTGAAAAAGAAGAGCAGGAATTTGTAGATTCTATCATGAAAGACGTTGAATGGTTAGGTTTTAAGTGGGATAAAGTTTTGTATGCATCAGACTACTTCCAGCAGCTTTATGATTGGGCAGTTCAGTTGATTAAAGATAAAAAAGCTTATGTTGATGAGCAGCCATCTCAAACCATTACAGAACAAAGAAAAAATCCTGCAGAGCCGGGAGTTGAATCTCCGTTCAGAAATCGTCCTGTAGAAGAATCTTTAGATTTGTTCGAAAGGATGAAAAATGGTGAATTCGAAAGCGGTTCAATGTCTCTTCGTGCAAAAATCGACATGGTTTCGCCAAATATGAATATGCGTGACCCTGTTATGTATAGAATTTTGAATAAACCTCACCACAGAACCGGAACAGATTGGAAAATTTATCCAATGTATGACTGGGCTCATGGTGAATCTGATTATATCGAACAAATTTCGCACTCGCTTTGTTCTTTAGAGTTTGAAAACCACAGACCGCTTTACAACTGGTATTTAGATCAGGTATATGAAGAAGGAAGGGTTAAAAATAAGCAAAGAGAATTTGCAAGGATGAATGTTTCTTACATGATCACTTCCAAAAGGAAATTGCAAAGGCTTGTTGCTGAAAATGCAGTAACCGGATGGGATGATCCAAGAATGCCTACGATTTCCGGAATGAGAAGAAAAGGTTTTACGCCTACTTCCATCAGGAATTTTATTGATAAAGTAGGAGTTGCAAAAAGGGAAAACTTAATTGAAATTCAATTATTGGATTTCTGTGTTCGTGAAGACCTTAATAAAGTAGCTAAACGTGTGATGGCAGTGGTTGATCCAGTCAAATTGGTGATTGAGAACTATCCTGAAGGAAACGAAGAGTGGTTAGAAACTGAAAACAATCCTGAGCAGGAAAATGCAGGAACTAGACAAGTTCCTTTTTCAAGAGAATTATATATTGAGCGTGAAGACTTTAAAGAAGAAGCGAACAATAAATTCTTTAGGTTGAAATTAGGCGGAGAAGTCCGTTTAAAATCTGCTTACATCATCAAAGCTGAAAGAGTGGAGAAGGATGAAAACGGAGAAATCACAACAATTTATGCTTCTTATGACGAAAAATCTAAGTCAGGAAGCGGAACAGAGGAAAGTTTAAGAAAAGTAAAAGGTACGCTGCATTGGGTGTCTGCGAAACACGCACTTCCTGTAGATGTAAGAATTTACAATCATTTATTCACTGTGGAACAGCCTGATGCTGAGAAAGATGTGGATTTTTTGAATTTCATTAATCCTGAATCTGTTTCTACAATTAAAGGTTTTGCTGAACCTAGTTTAAAAGATGTTGCTGTTGGAGAACCTCTTCAATTCCAGAGAATTGGATATTTTACGAAAGATCAGGATTCTACGGATACTACGTTGGTATTCAACCGTACTGTAACACTAAAAGACTCTTATAAGCCGGAGTAAAAATTTATTTATATCAATATAAATGAAACAGGGCTTAATTTTTTAAGTCCTGTTTTTTTGTTTTAAACACTAAAAAAACGAATATTCTCACAAATTGCACAATCCAGATTTTTGTTATTCGTGAAAAAAACTAGAGCCATTAGTGTTTAAACTCAAAGAGCCCCGAAGGGACGACTTAACAAAGAATAGGATAAAATCCTATTTAATTAAAAAGAAAAATCGTGAAATTAATAAACATATATACAAATTCATTCAAAGGACTTTCCGAGGAAAGTTGGATGCTCGCGTTGGTAATGCTCATCAACCGTGCGGGCTCTATGGTACTTCCGTTTTTGGGAGTTTACATGACGAGCCATTTACATTTTAGCATAGAAAATACAGGAATTGTTTTAAGCTTTTTCGGAATCGGATCTGTAATTGGATCTTGGTTGGGAGGATTTATAACGGATAGAATAGGGGAGTATAAAGTTCAGTATATGAGCTTGTTATTAAGTGTACCGTTGTTTTGTTTAATTCCAATTTTTAAAACAGAAGTTGGAGTGGCAGCAATCATTTTACTGCAAAGTATTGTAAGTGATACATTTCGTCCTGCCAACTCGGTGGCGATTACAAAATATGCAAAACCCGAAAATATAACGAGAGCATTTTCATTGAACCGTATGGCGGTCAATTTGGGATTCTCCGTTGGCCCTGCTTTGGGAGGGATTTTATCTGCTATTTCTTACAATTTTTTATTTTACAGTAATGCTTTAGCGGCTTTACTGGCTGGGATATTGTACATTTCTTTCTTTTATAAACGAAATAAATTAGCAAAAGTAAAAATCACAAAAGTGAAAGAAGCAATTGAGGTTAAAAAAGAAAACTCGCCTTATCGAGATGGTAAGTTCTTGATCTACTGTTTCTTTTGCTTGCTATTTTCGATGTGCTTTTTTCAGTTATTTAGCACGTTGACAATATTTTACAAAGATGTTGCAAAGCTGAGCCAGGAAAATATCGGTTACATTTTAGGATATAGCGGTTTTCTTATCGTTTTACTCGAAATGGGATTTGTACAGATTGCTGAAAAGTATTTTAATCTGGCTTTTACCATGCTTTTCGGGACTTTCATTTGTGGAATTGCCTATGCAATGATGGCTTTTGATTATAGCATAATCACGTTGATCATCTCGATGACAGTACTTTGTATCGGAGAAATTTGGACGTTGCCTTTCATGTCAACAATCACAGCAAAACGTTCCGGAAAAAATAATAAAGGAGCTTATATGGGCCTGAACGGGATTTCTTTTTCTGCAGCATTCATCATTACTCCGTATTTGGGAACTTTGCTGGCCGAGAAGTTTGGATTTAATGCTTTGTGGATCGGAACCGGAGTTTTAGCAACATTTATTGCAATCGCATTTTACTTTATTGTTCCTTGGATGTTGAAAGATAATAGAGAACTTGATGAAGTAATATAAATATTTACAAGATTAGGTTTAATTAATAGTATATTCTCCGAGACAGTTATCTGTTTTGGAGAATGTTTTTTATAATCATTTCTGCATGAATTCTTGAATTCTCTATAAACCAAAGATGCGTGTCTTTTCCGCCACAGACAACGCCTGCCAAATAAAGATTTTTGATATTTGTTTCCATTGTTTCCGCATGATAGATCGGGTTTAAACAATCTCCCTGCAAATCAATTCCTGAATTTTTTAAAAATTCAAAGTCAGGAAGATAGCCTGTCATCGCCAACACAAAATCATTTTCAATTTCATGAATTTGTCCGTTTTCGTCTTTAAAAATAACGGAGCTTTTCTTTATTTCAATAATTTCAGAATTAAAATGAGCAGTAATATTTCCTTCAGCTATTCTGTTTTCAATATCAGGTTTCACCCAATATTTTACATTTTTAGATATTTCAGAATGACGAATAATCATCGTGACTTCAGCTCCTTTTCTATACGTTTCCAACGCTGCATCTACAGATGAATTGCTAGAGCCCACAACTACAATTTTTTGCTTTGCATAAGGATAAGGTTCAGTATAATAATGTTTTACTTTTTTCAGATTTTCCCCAGGAATATCCATCAGATTTGGAATATCATAGAATCCTGTTGAGATAATTACATTTTTAGCTAAATATTCTCTTTTAGAAGTTTTAACTTTAAAAATATCATCATTTTTAGAAACATTTAGAACTTTTTCATACAGATTAATATTGATATTTTTCTGTCTTGCAATTCCTTGATAATATTCCAAAGCATCTTGTCTTCCTGGTTTTGGAGAGGTTGTAATAAATAGAATTTCGTCGATTTCTAGCTTTTCAGCAGTTGAAAAAAATCGCATATATAAAGGATAATTGTATAAAGAATTTACAATGGTTCCTTTTTCTATAATTAAATAATTCAGGTTGTTTTTTTTAGCTTCAAGAGCGCAATTAAGTCCAATCGGACCGGCTCCAACAATAAGAATATCTAGAATTTCCATATAACAAATGTACGAAAAAGTGCTAAGCAGAAAGCTTTAAGCCCTAAGCTAAAAACTATATTCACAATAATTAAAGTCTATCCAAACTCTAAAATCCTCAAACCGTCAAACTCAGATCTGGCATCACTTTTGGTCATTTTCATTAATTACTATTAAAAAATGAAAAAAATATTACTATCCATATTCGTTGTAAGTCTTGTGGCTTGTAAAAAAGAATCGAGCAAACCTGCTGACCACAAGGTTGATTCTACAACTCAAACGACTGTCCAAACTTCAAATCCTAGTCAGACTATCATAACCAGAGAAGAAATCATAAAAGAAGCTAATGACGAGGTCTTGAAAACCCTTAAAAATAAAGATTATAAAAGATTTGCAGAATTTATTCATCCTGAAAAAGGAGTTAGATTTTCAATGTATGCTTTCGTAGATCCAAAAGAGGATAAGCAATTTTCCAAAACTGATTTTGAAAAATATCAACCAACGAAAACTCTTTTCACTTGGGGGTCTTATGACGGTTCGGGAGATCCTTATAGAGCAACAATTAATGACTATTTAGGAAAATGGGTGTTCTCAAAAGACTTTACTGCGTCTCAATTTTCTTTGGATAAATTTCAGGGTGGTGGAAATTCTTTAAACAATTTAGAAAAAACGTATCCTAAACTTAATTTCACGGAAAATTATATCAAAGGCACCGAAAAAAATGGCGAAATGGATTGGAAAACACTTCGTTTTGTATTTGAAGAATTTAAAGGAAAGTATTATTTAGTTGGAGTGATTAACGACCAATGGACTATTTAATTTTTTTTGATATAAACGCAAAGTTTTTAATTAGACCCTATTTATTTTAAGGAAGCTAAGAAAGGCGATAAAGTCGCTGATGAAGTAAGCTTAATCAAATCAATGAAATTGATTAGTTTCTTTGCCTTCTTAAAAAAGGAGTATTATGAATAAATCTTTGCGTCAAAAAATTATAAAATCTCAACCAATTTTTTTGTAAGATTCTTTCTTGAAAACTGTTCAATATTTTGAGTGGTTTCAAGAAGGTTTCCATTTTTCCACAATCCAAATTTCTCTAAAATAAAGTTTTTTATTGATTCGGAATCTCGATAGCTAAAATGTTTTCCTGCATTGGTTTCATTTAAGATTTTTGAAACATCCGCCTGATCAGGACCAAAAGAAATAATCTGTTTTCCTGTAGCTAAATATTCAAATATTTTCCCCGGAATAATTCCTTTCGAAGATTCATTAGGGAAATTTGTAATTAAAAGTATATCAGAATTTTGCATTTCTATGATCGCTTTGTCATGAGAAATATATCCTAAATTTAAAATATGATTTTTTAAACCAGAATTTTCAATTGTATTTAAAATTTTATCATCAATTCTTCCCACAAATTTCAATGAAAAGTTTTCAGCAAAATCGGAATGAGTTTTCACTAAATCATCAAGAGCTTTCCAAAGATTTTCAGGATTTCTGAGCTGTTCTAAAACTCCAATATAGCTTAATGTGAATTTTTGTTTGAAGGTTTGAGAGTTTGAGGATTTGTGAGTTTGAGAAGCATCTGTTTCATCAAAACCATTCGTAATACAAACTGCATTCGCTCCGTTTTTACGAAAATTTTCAGCGTCGGTATAACTTGTAGCTAAAGTAATATCAGCGTTTTTGAAAACATTACTTTCTAATTGTCGATGCTTTTTGTCGGAACTTTTGGTTAGTTTTAAATGATTATAATAAGAAATTTCCGTCCAAGGATCACGGAAATCAGCGATCCATTTCAGATTAGGAAGTTTCTTTTTTAAATTTAAACCAATCAAATGCAAAGAATGTGGAGGTCCCGAAGTAACCACAACATCAATTTTATTTTCTTTTAAATATTGTTGTAAAAATTTTACGGAAGGTTTTACCCAAAAAACTCTGGCATCAGGAATGAAAAAATTTCCTCGTACCCAAATCGAAAGTTTAGATTTCCAGCTTTGGTTTTTACCGACATCAAACTGTCCGGCTTTAAACTTCTTATTACTTTTATTAAGCTTTTCAGCGAGTTGATAAGGTTCCCAAATCTTTGTTTTAACGATGTCAATATTCTCAGGAATATCTTTCAGCAAACTTTCGTCCAACAAAGGATAACTCGGATTTTCAGGGGTGAAAATAATAGGTTTCCATCCAAATTCGGGTAAATATTTTGCAAATTTCAACCATCTTTGAACACCGGGACCTCCTGCAGGAGGCCAGTAATAGGTAATGATTAATATTTTTTTTTGTTCCATTTATATTGGAGTATTTTGTCATTCCGTAGGAATCTAGATAACGTTTTTAAAATCGCTTAGATTCCTACGGAATGACAAAATTGAGGTTAAACTTTTTCTATTAGAACTTCCTTCTTCTTATTTTTATTCATCCAATAAATTCCAAATCCACTTAATAGGATGAATAACCCAAAGCTAAGTAAAGAGATCCATTTTCCAGTCTCAATAACTTCAGGTTCGAAGATCATTCTGATGTTATGTTTTCCTGCAGGAACATGTACTGCACGAAGTAAATAATCAGCTTTGATGTAAGGAACTTCCTTGTCGTCTACAAACATTTTCCAGCCGTGAGGATAGTAAATTTCAGAGAATACTGCTAACTGAGGAGTTTTAGATTCTGATTTGAATTCTAACTCATTAGGCTGATATTTCGTTAAATTAATAAACGCTGTCGGATCTGCCTGAACAGGCTTATTATTAAAATATTCTTTATCTGAAGAAGCAATAACGGCTGTTTTCTTACTGTCAATTACTCCAATTGATTTAATTTCTTGGTTTGGACTGTTCACAAATTTCAAGTCGCTCACAAACCATGCATTTCCGTTAGCTTTTGGGTTTGGCATTGCCTGAGGATGTTCCGGATCGCCTGCAACCCAATATTTGGCGTTCAGTAAATTAAGAACATTTGGAAGTTTCACAGAATCCATTACCTGAAAATATTCATTGATAACATCATCGTATCTTCTCAATTTTACGGCATGATAACCTCCGATTGAAGATTTAAAATAAGACGTATTGGTCTCGCTGAATGTTCCTAAAAGATTGTTGAAAATCCTGTAATGTGTTTTATCTTTTTCAGCAATCGTTTCCAATGTTTTGTTGATCTGAACATTGGCTAAAATTGATCCTAAATTAGGATTAGCCTGTACTTTTTCAGCCAAAAGATCTGAACTTTCTGTCTGGAAAGGGTTTTCAGCAAAAACTTTATCTACATAGTTTTCATCATTCAAATAACGTTTGTTTACTGTCCAAAGATCGAATAAACTCACGACTCCAAGGATGATCAAAGCAATATTCTGATTTAATTTTTTCTTTAAAACCATAAATAAAGCTCCTGCTGCGATAGCAACATAAATAAATGCTTTAATAGCATCAATTCTGAACAATTTGAATCTTTCATCCACCATAAAATCCAATAGGAAAGGCGGGAAATATAATTTTTCGTTTTCTGTATAAAATCCTAATAAAGATTTTCCGAAAATTAATAGAATTAATAAAAATCCTAACGTTCCACCGCCTACATAAAGAAGAATTTTCTTTTTGTATTCTTCCGTTAATTTTTCGTCTGTAAAGAATCTGTACAGTCCAATAATAGCGATTAAAGGAAATAAAAGTTCTACGATAACTAAAATCGAAGATGGTGCTCTGAATTTATTGTAAATAGGAACGAAGTCTATAAAGAAGTCTGATAAAGGCATAAAGTTGCTTCCCCAAGCCAATAAAACGGTAAGGATTGAAGCTCCTAAAATCCAGTAACGGTATTTTTTCCAAGCAAAAAAGAATCCTAATAAAGCTAAGAAACAAACAATTGCTCCTTGATAAGCCGGTCCTGAAGTTCCCGGTTGGTCGCCCCAATACGTTACGCTTCCGAAGCCTTTAGAAACACGATCCATTTCAGCTTGTGAGGTCACATTTTCCTGAACAAGTTCCTGAACTTTATTCATGATGTCTTTAGCTTCAGGTTCCTGGCTTCCACCACCCATCAATCTTGGGATGAAAAGGTTTAGAGTTTCCAGTCTTCCGTAGCTCCACATCAGCATACTTTCTTTATCCATTCCGGATTTTCCTGAAGTATGAGTGTCGTTATCTAAGATTTGTTTTCCACGAACGGTTTCTTTTACATACTCCGCATTGGCCATAATTCTTTGAGAATTCATTCCAACTCCGATGACACAGGCAGCAGCAATAATTCCCGAAGAAATTAAGAAATGCTTCATCGGTGTTTTCTTTTGAATGGCTCGGATTAATTCAGATAAGAATAAAAATCCTAGCGCAATGAAAAGATAATACGTCATCTGTGGATGGTTTGCCGCTATCTGAAGTCCCATAAATAGGGTAGTGACGATGAATCCCCAAATGTAACTTTTCCTGATATAGACGAGCAAAATCCCTGCTAAAAGTGGCGCGAAATATTCAATAGTATTCACTTTACCATTGTGTCCCGCGGCGATAATAATATAAAAATAGGTCGAAAGTCCGAAGAAAGTAGCTCCTAATAAAGCATACTTCCAGTTTCTGACCGCAACCATTCCTAAAAGGAAAAATCCCGCAAAAAGTAAGAAAAGATAATTAACAGGTCTTGGGAAAAAATTCAGATTACTATCAATTTTTTTGATGATATCTCCTTTGAACTGGCTTCCCATCTGATAAGTTGGCATTCCACCAAACATGGAATCACTCCAATATGTTTCATCTCCAGTGTTTGCTCTGTAGTCCAGAAGTTCTTTTGCACCTCCTCTGTACTGAACAATGTCATGCTGGAAAAGCTGTTTTCCTGTAAACACAGGTGTGGAATATAAAAATGCTAAAACTATAAATACAACTAATGAAGCTGCAATATAAATTAAGTTTTTATTTTTCGCCATTTCGGTTATTATCTTTTATTTTCTTGGGTAAATTTTACCTTTTGTCTTTATTTTCTTTTACCTCTTCATAGTCCACGGTTTCTGCATCCCAGTGGAGCTTCGGGTTTGTATCCTTGTTCGAACTATTGGTATTCTGCTGATTACTATTTTGTTTGATATTTTTAAACAAATAACTGTAGAATGTTTTAAAAAATAATCTTTTCAAAATATTCCAGACAAAGAAAATAATAATCGCGGTGAGTACTAACTCAAGAATAAACTTCATAATATTTTTATTTAAGATTCTAAGTTTAAAGCTAAAAGTTTGTTGAGGTTTATTTTAATTATAAAAAAAACACTCAATTTCTCCAACGCTCTATCCTAAAACTTACTTCATTTTATTTTGCAGAAGGATTTACCATTACAGAAGATTTTGAAACACTTTTCATAGACTGAGACTGTTTTCCATCTGAAATTGTTTCAATCTGAGTAGTTTCTACATTAATTTTCTGGTTGGTGATCCATCCTGTACTTTGATCAAATTTAATGATTCCGTCCTGTACAAGCTCGCTGCTTAAACTATGCGTGATCTTATCCTGAGCTTTTTTCTCAGTTTTCTTAGGAATTCCGCCTGTTACAGAAATTTCTGCGATACCGTTTCCTACACTTTTCAATACATAGTTTGAAGTCACTTTAACGGCTCCGCTTGCATCTGCATTTTCAGAATTAGTCCATTTTTCACCAATTTTAGCTCCTTTTTTAGGAATAATTGTAAGGTTTTTGTTGAACTGATCTTTCAATACCTTTTCATTAAAGCTTTGTTTAAGACTTGCAACAACGCTTTCTTTTTGGTTTTTATCTTTAATAAGAGTACCTACAGCATTAGAAACTTTAGTGTAAACCGCATCGAAACCTGTAATCGAAAGTACATTTCCTTTCGTATCCATTTTCATGTTCAGTTTATTGCTTGTAAGAGCTTTGTTGATATTCCAGATCATTTTCAGATCATCCTCTTTTGGAATTGGAAGTTTTGTATCTACTACAATTGTCTTTCCGTCAGCTGTTTGTGAATTTCTTTTTCCGATAAGATTAAGAGTCAAATCATAAACATTTCCTTTGATATCATTAACGGTAAAAGTCATTTCGTCAGTAGATTCACTTGTTCCGTTAAGAGATTTTCCTTGAGGATCTGTCATCGTTTTTACATCTCTCTGATACGTTGTAAGAGGATATGTTTTTCCTTTTTCAAGTTTAAAAGTTTGAGTGTAAATACCTGCAGAGTCCTTAATTGCAGGGTTTTCTGAAACTTTAGCTACAGAATCAGCAGGAACTTCAACGGTAATTGTTTTTCCTGTTTTCGGATCTACTTTTGTTACAGTCGTTGTTTCTTTTTTACAAGAAACTAAAGCTATAGATGATATAAGCGCAAGCGCTGCAATGTTCTTCATTTGAATTGATTTTGAATGTGTTATCGATTAATTTACTTTCATTAATTTCTGTCTTGTTGCTTCATATAAAATCGCTCCACAAGCAACAGAAACGTTTAGAGATTGTGTTTTTCCTTCAATTGGTAATTTTATTTTTTCGTCCGAATGATGCAGAACTTCTTTAGAAATTCCGGTTTCTTCATTACCCATTACGATTGCGCAAGGTTCTGTGAAGCTTACATCATAGATCAGTTTTTGAGCTTTTTCGGTGGCTGCAAATACGGAAATTCCGCTTTGTTGAAGATAATCTACAACGTGCGCTAAATTTGGTTCTTTACAGATTTTGATATTATAAAGTGCTCCTGCAGATGTTTTTATAGCATCAGAGTTGATGGGTGCGCCTCCCTTTTCAGGAATAATAATAGCGTCAATTCCTACACATTCTGCAGTTCTACAGATTGCTCCGAAATTTCTAACGTCAGTTAATCTGTCCAATATCAATAAAAATGGAGTTTTTCCTTCTTCAAATAATTGAGGGACAATATCTTCCACTCTGTGAAACGGAACATCCGAAATAAAAGCTACAACACCCTGGTGATTTTTTCTTGTAAAACGATTCAGTTTTTCAACCGGCACGTAGTTTGGACGTAATTTATTTTTAGCTAAAATTGTTTTCAGTTCGGCATAAATATCGCCTTGCAATGCATTTTGTACAAAGATCTTGTCAATAGTTTTCCCTGCTTCAATAGCTTCAATTACGGGACGAAGCCCGAAAATAAAATCGTCTTTTTTATCGTTATTATTATCCATTAATGTTCTTGTATAAATTGTTCTCCGGAATAATATCCGTAAATAATGTTTTCTTCTAAAAGTGAAGCCTTACCTTGAAATGTCACTTTGCCTTTTAAATCTGTCCAAATTAATGTGAACATATTATTATTAATAGTAGGTTGGATTTCAAGATTGGTTATGATAGCTTCTTGTCCGTTTTCAATCCAAGATGTAATAAATGTTCCGACAAATCCAGAACCTTGGTCAATTCTGTTTGTACTTTCTGAGGAAATAATATTTCCATAATTGTTAAAGTACTCACCAAGTAAATTACCAGCACTTGTGAGTCTAAAATGAAAACTACCACGGACAGACATATTTTTAATATTTTTCTCCTAAAATTGCTCTTTTCTGTGCCATTGCATAACCATAATGCAGGCTTTCATGCATGTTGTTGAAGATAATGGCATCCTGAATACTTTTCAGATCCATCCCAAAACTCGTGGTGTAGGGTGTGTAATCTGAGAAGAAATCGCTGTCATAATCTTTCATTAAGATCTTTGAAGTTTCGGTTAATAAAAACTCCAGATCTTCCACTTCAGATTTTTGTACATTTAAGTTCGGAAGGGTTCCTTTCTTATATGTTTCGATCCAATATTTATCAATCCTGAAAGGGTTTCCGCTTAGGTAATAGTGCAAAAGCTGCTCTGTAGCAACGGTGTGTGCAATATTCCAGTAAATGTTATTGTTAAAGCCATCCGGAATCAGCAAAAGATCTTCATGAGATGTATTTTGCAGGATATCCAAAAGGTTTCTTCTCACCTGTCTGTGGGCTTGAAAATGATAATTCATTTTACAAATTTTTTAATCACCAAAAATAGTTTAATAAAGTGGAAGTGACAATTTTTAAATGTGAGATTAAGGTTAAAATTATTTAAAATAATGCCTTTAAAATAAATAAATGTTAAAAAAGGTATTCGTTTTTCGTTTATTTAAAGGAAAGTCTTTGTTAAAATAATTGATTTTGAGAAGTGTAATTTCTTTTTTTGACTATTTTATTATAACTTCTAAGCTTGGGGTGTTTTCAGATGTGAAGATGGAGTTGGAGCTGATTTGCAATGTGAAATTTAAAATCTATTCAAATTTTATAAAAATAAAAACCTCCTTCGAAAATGTTCGAAAGGAGGTTTCTTTATTATTTTTAATAGAATATTCGTATTCTTTTTATTTTTTGATAATCTTATGTTTGAAAGATGTTCCGTCTTTTAAAACGACATTCAAGATGTAAATTCCTGTGTTGTATGAAGAAATATCGATCTTATTTTCTTTATAATTTTCAAATAATTTTCTTCCGTCTATGCTGAATAAACTTAAAGACATTACATCTATTGGAGACTTTATATTGACAAAATCAGAAGTCGGATTTGGATAAATGCTTACATCTGTTGTTTTGACATCATTTACATTTAAATTGACGTTGCTTTTGCCCTGCATATAAACAGATAAATAGACATCTCCCTGTTGCTGATTAAAAACAGCGGTTGGAATTGTATGTTTTAGGGTATGATTTCCTGCGGTCAAGTTAGGTATTACAAATCCTCTGATAGGAACAGAATTTCCAGGGCACCAGTTGTTCCATGAAGTCCAATCAGCAACAGTTTTTGGAGTTGTTCCGTAAATTCCGTTACCTTGCGTATTGTATACTCTGAATGGTTCGCACGAAATTCCTCCAGGAGTATACGTAAGGACTTGTACATCATCTATATATGTGTAGTTTTGTCTTCTTACATATTCTTCCCCACCACTGTTTGCACCATGAGGAGTTGATATTACAACAAAGCGTGCATCAGTAACGGGATTGGGTAAATTAAAATTTACAATTCTAACAGTTTGACCAGCAACATCTGTACTATTATAGTTATTGATTCTGCTGTAACTCAAAAGAGGAGTAAGGCTATTGTAATCTGTAGGTGTTGCCCCTGCATCTGTTGAAAAGAAAGTAAGAGATCCCGAAAAAACATCAATTCTGCCAGAACATCCTGCAACCTGAGTTTGTGCAGCATAAGGAACACCAAAAACGTCTAATTCCATATACATATCGTAAGTGCTGCGAAGCGCAGAATCGTGAAAGACACTGTATAAATTACTTAAATTATAGGTGTAAGGCACTTCCGTGGGAGTACGGTTTTTGTTCATGAAAGGGGTGATGTATCTGCCAACTTCAATTCTTTTTACATTGACATCGTCTATAGTATAAGTAGCTTGATTTTTAGGAACTAAAGCCAAGAAAACCTCTCCCAAACGGTCATAATTGTCACAAAGAGCACCGATAGAAACTCTCATGGCAATTTTTGCTTTGAAAGAATTCAGTTCTGCGTCTGTAAGTTTTCTTGCATATCTTGTGTTTCCAAGTCTGATCAGACCTGTAGGAACCGGATCGGATACCGTTGCTGCATAACCATCATAATAAACTGCTTGTGAAATCACATTTACCATTGTTGTGGTTTGTGATTGAAGAAGTCCCGCGAAAAAGAGACTCAAAAAAAATAGCTTTTTATACATGTAATTGGTATTTGTTACAAATGTATTAAAATATGTGTTTAAATTTGATGTTTATTGGTTGATTTTTCAAAGCAGATAATGATTTGTTGATAATTGTATAAAAAAATAAAGTAATGGAATTGATTTGTGTTTAAAATATCATTTGTATTAGTGTATATGATTAAATAAGCATATTTATTGTAAAAATTAAAACTTTAGTACTAAATTAGCACCATATTCCATATTGAATTTATTAATTATGAAAAGAATTTTACTTTTATCTTTATTATTGATATCGTTGGCGTTTAATGCTCAAATAAATATAAACGTCGGAAGTACAAATGTGGGAACTGCTCCGGTAAGTAGCTTTTTTTCCTATTCTTATGTTCAGCAGATCTATCCTAAACAGGAGGTAAATGCGAATGCAGCAGGGAATATTACAGGGCTTACGTTTTATATAGATCCGTCCTCAACCATTTCTGATTCTTCAAATTGGACTGTTTATCTAGGACATACAACAAAAACAGCTTTTACTTCTGGTACGGATTGGGTTCCGTCTTCGCAACTAACTCAAGTGTTTGCAGGAACTGTGACTAAAAATAATAATAAAGTTGAACTTACTTTTACAACGCCATTCGCTTATAATAATACAGATAATCTAGTAATCGCAGCAAAAGAAAATGCTCCGAGTATCGATATTAATAATTTTGATGAGGCGTTTAAAGTTTATTCACATCTTCCATATTCAACTCTTTATTACAAAGGTGATAATGCGGTTGTTGATCCGGCGTCTCCACCTGGCGGAATCAGAGCAGATTACAAGTCATCAGTAACGATTTTAGGATTAGCGCCTAGATCTACGCCTGCATGTCCTTTCGTTGCTTATCCAACAAATAATGCCCAACTTGTTTCATTATCCCCCAATATTAAATGGTTCCCAGTTTCAGGAGCAGATTCTTATAAAATTTCAGTAGGAACAAGCTCAGGAGGTACTAATGTTATTAACCAACAGTTAGTAACAGGAACAAATTTTACCCCATCAACTCCCCTTAATTCTAATACCAATTATTATTTAAAGGTTACTGCAGTTTCAGCCGGAGTTGAATCTTCAGGATGTACAGAAGTTGTTTTTAAAACTATTCCTCCGGTGCCGGTAAATGATGCCTGTTCAGGAGCTTTATTAGCGTCAACTTTCCCTTATTCATATACACAAAGTGATGCCGTTTCTGCAACTAATAATGCAGGAAATATAGCAGTTTGCCCTGACGCAATGAATGATGGAACTTGGTTTAAATTAATAGGAGATGGCAGTCAGTACACTATTAAAGTGACCATGCCTACCGGAAGTACTTTTGACCCTCAAGTAGATGTGTACAGCGGTACTTGCAGTGCTCTGGGATGTGTCGGTACGATGGATAATGGTGGTGCTGCCGCTGCGGAAACTATCACCATTCCAACAACGGCAGGAACAGAATATTATATAAATGTGGGATCTTACGAAGAAACAATTGATGTTCCGGAAGATGTATTTACGATTACAATTACTAAGCTTTAATTCTGAATAACTTACGTTTTTATCAATTAAATAAAAAAATAACACCATGAAATTGTTATAACTAATAATTTCATGGTGTTATTTTTTTGTTAATTTCATATTGCTTTTCCATAGAAAATAAAGCTTTCCTGTTGATAGTAACCATTTATTGACAAGAATTAAGATTGATATTATCAGTAAATTGATCTTTTGAATGAATTATATAAATTAAAACTCAGTCGCTTAGCTGAATATCTCATAAATCCTCAGAATATTTAACAAACTTTAACTCAAAAATGGCATTTATTGTGTTGATTAATGCAAGTATTTATTAGAAATTTACAACTTATTTTAATTTAAACTATGTCAGATACATATCAAGCAGAAGACATTCGTCAGTTGACGGAAAAGATAAAAGAACAAAACTATTTATTTTCACTTCTGAGACAGGAAATCAACAAGGTTATCATTGGCCAGGAATATATGATAGACCGCCTTTTGGTAGGTTTGTTAGGAGGTGGACACGTTCTTTTGGAAGGGGTTCCCGGATTGGCAAAAACATTAGCTATAAAAACGTTGGCGGATGCTGTTCATGGTGAATTTTCAAGGATTCAGTTTACACCCGATCTATTGCCTGCAGATGTTGTAGGAACGATGATCTATAATATTAAAGAGAACGATTTTTCTATAAAAAGAGGGCCTGTTTTCGCGAATTTTGTGCTTGCGGATGAGATCAACCGTGCGCCTGCAAAGGTACAATCAGCTCTTTTAGAGGTGATGCAGGAAAAGCAGGTGACAATTGGTGATGAAACAATGAAGCTTCCAAAGCCGTTTTTGGTATTGGCAACACAAAACCCGATCGATCAGGAAGGAACTTATCTTTTGCCTGAAGCACAAAGTGACCGTTTTATGCTGAAATGTACGATCGATTATCCAAAATTTGAGGATGAAAGAACAGTAATGAGAATGGTTTCTACTTCTCATCAGCCTATCGTAAAACCTGTTGTTTCTCTGCAAAATATTGTAGATGCTAAAGAATTAATCAATCAGATTTATTTAGACGAAAAGATCGAAAAATATATTCTGGATATGGTTTTTGCAACCCGTTATCCTGAGAATTACGGTCTTTCTGAACTTAAAAATTATATCAGTTTCGGAGCTTCTCCAAGAGCATCTATTAACTTGGCAATTGCATCAAGAGCTTATGCATTCTTGAAAGGAAGAGCTTTTGTGATTCCTGAAGATGTAAAAGAATTGGCGAAAGATGTGTTGAGACACAGAATTGGATTAACATTCGAAGCTGAGGCAGAAGAGATTTCTACAGAAGAAATTGTTAACAGAATTTTAGCTAAAATTCAAGCTCCTTAATTTTTAATGGAAGAAATTATCATCAGAAAAGCAGTTCAGGAAGATTGTGCTCCGATGTTGGAGTTGATCAAAGAATTGGCTGAATATGAAAAAGCTTTGAATGAAGTTACTTTAACGTTAGAGCAATTTACGCAAGATGGTTTTGGTAAATCCCCAGTTTGGGGAGCCTTTGTTGCTGAATTTGAAGAACAGATTGTCGGAATTTCATTGTATTATGATCGATATTCAACTTGGAAAGGGAGAAGATTATATTTAGAAGATTTAGTGGTGACAGAAAAACTAAGAGGAAAGCAAATTGGAAAGAAATTATTTGAAGCAACCTTAGAACACGGAAAGTCAAATCAATACAGCGGAATGGTTTTTCAAGTATTAAATTGGAACGAACCAGCAATTAATTTCTATAAAAAATACAGTCCGAAGTTTGATGATGAATGGTTTAATGTTTCAATTGAGTTTGAATAAGTGAGAAGATCGAAGTTTTTTAACGCGCTAGACTCAAACTCTAGTGCCGTAAAACACAAAATATGCAGATAAAAGATATTGTAAAAAAAGTCAAACAAATAGAAATCCGTACTCGCAGGAAGACGGAAGCTACTTTGATGGGACAATATCACAGTGCTTTTAAAGGGCAGGGGATGACTTTCTCAGAAGTTCGTCCGTATCAGTTTGGTGATGAAATTCGTAGAATTGACTGGAATAAAACCGCTCGCTTCCGTGAACCTTTCGTTAAAGTGATGGAAGAGGAAAGGGAATTGACGATGATGATTTTGGTGGATATTTCTGCTTCAATGGATTACGGAACGAAAACTCAGCTGAAAAGAGAATATGTTGCAGAAATTGCAGCAAGTTTAGGCTTTTCAGCGGCGGGAAATAATGATAAAGTTGGTCTGATTCTATTTGCGGATAAAGTGTATAAAGTAATTCCACCACAAAAGGGGAGAAAACATATTTTGTCAATCATCAGTAATATTTTAACTGCAGATTATGTTCCGGCAGTTTCCAAAATTGATAAAGCAATGGAATATATGATGGGAATTTTCAAGAGAAAATCTTTGGTTTTCCTATTTTCAGATTTTGAAGATGAATATGATTCTAAAATGCTTCGCGTCGCTTCAAAAAAACACCACCTGCTTGGAATGAGAATTTATGATGAAAAAGATAATGAAATTCCTGATGTAGGATATGCGTTGTTATACGATGCTGAAACAGGAAAACAGGTTTGGGCAAATACTTCAAGTGCAAGATGGAGATATACTTTTGCAGAGGCTCAGAAACAAAAAGTAAGAGCGTTGGAAGACGATTTTGCTAACAGTTCGGCCAGTTTTATGAATGTAAATACAGGTGCGGATTATTCAAAATTATTGTACAGTTATTTTCAAAAGAAATAATTACATCAATAGGAACGGGTATGTCATCCTGAGCGGAGTCGAAGGAAGCCCGTTCAATTAAATTTAAAAAAAATCAATTGGCTTTAGCCAAAATTTATCAATAAAAGTTGAAAAGAATACTATTTATACTATGTTTTTTAATCTGTGCAAACGCTTTTTCACAGATACTTTCTTCCAATCTTGAGAAGAAAACGCTTGCTTTGGGTGAAGTCAATCATTTGATTATAAAAATTGACAATCTTAGCGGAAAACCGGTTACTGCTGCCGCTAAAAACGAGCTGTTACCTTTTCATTTTGAAGAAGTAAAAGACAGCATCGGTCAGAATCAAAATTTATACGAAAGAAAGATTGAGTTTGCCGTTTATGAAGAAGGAAAGTTCACTATTCCTGAATTGGAATTTAAAGTTGGAAACCAAGTTTTAAAAACAATTCCTTACGAGATTGATGTCATGAATACTGCCCAAAAAGCAGATCAGATCAATGATATTATGAATAATAAGGAAGTTAAACTTGAAGCGAAAGATTATTGGGAGCTTTATAAGTTTTATATTTTAGCGGCTTTGGGGATTATTGCTCTTATCATTGCTATTGTGATGTATATGAAATGGGGCAGAAAATCGAAAAGTTCTCCTGCGGTGGCAACCAATCAGACCTTGAAAGAATTAGATTCTCTTAAAAAGAAAAAATATATTGAAGAAGGAAATTATCGTTCATTTTATGTTGAATTGATCGAAATTTCAAGAAAATTTATTACTAAACAATACCATTTGCCTGCAGATGTTTTGTTGACGGATGATTTAATAGATTTAATGAAAAAGAACAATACAATTTCTCAGGAAAACGAAAAAGTGGTGGAAGATGTATTTTTAAGAGGAGACTTGGTGAAATTTGCCAAAACTTTCCCTGATAAAGACGCGATGGAAAAGGATTTTGCAGATGTGAGAGAATTTGTGAAGAGATCATCAAAGGATTTAGAATTCGAAAACTTGAGAAAGGATGTTTAATTTTGAATTTTATAGTCCGTGGTTTTTACTGCTTTTTGTGCTGTTTATTCCTCTTTTTATTAGAGATCTAAGCAAGCAGAAAAAGAAAGGTATAAAAGTTCCTACCGTAAAAAATATGGAAGGGAGCAATGGAATTGTAGCCGTACTTTTTTTACTTAAAATCTCCAAATATCTTATTCTTTCCGCGTTGATCATCGCGATGGCCAGACCGAGAACGTTTACTGTTTCTCAGGACAGAGACGATACAAAAGGAATTGATATTATGCTGGCTGTCGATGTATCATTGAGTATGTTGGCTAAAGATTTAACGCCCGATCGTTTGACTGCATTGAAAGAAATTGCTATAAAATTTGTTAATCAACGTCCAAATGACCGGTTAGGTTTGGTGACTTATTCCGGTGAAGCTTTTACGAAAGTTCCTGTAACGTCCGATCATCAGGTTGTTATTGATGAATTAAAAAATCTTAATCCGCTCGAGCTTCAACCAGGAACTGCGATTGGTGAAGGGCTTTCTGTCGCTGTAAATCACCTCAGAAATAGCAAAGCAAAAAGTAAGATCATTATTTTAATGACAGATGGTGTCAACACGATTGAAAATGCAATGCCTGCTCAAGTTGCTGCTGAATTGGCTAAAAACAATGATATAAAAGTTTATTCCATCGGAATTGGAACGAATGGATATGCGTTAATGCCTACTCAACAGGATATTTTCGGAGATCTGGTTTTTACAGAAACGGAAGTGAGAATTGATGAAGAACTTTTAAGAGAAGTAGCGCAGACGACGAACGGGAGATATTTCAGAGCTACCTCAAACAGTAGTCTGGAAGAAGTTTATAATGAAATTAATCAATTGGAAAAATCTGATATAAAAGTATCTAAGCTTTACAATTATCAGGAATATTTTAAGATTTTCCTCTGGATTGCTTTAGGAATGTTAATTATCGATGCTTTGCTGAGATGGGTATTTTATAAATTTTTAAGCTGATGGAGTGGTATTTAGGTAATTATTGGTATTTATTGTTGCTGTTGCTTTTGCCGCTGTTAGCTATTTTATTGATTCGTTTTCTGAAATGGAATAATAAAAGAAGAAATATTTTTGCGGACAGTCAGTTTCACGAAGAATTGTTTGAAAAAAGATCAGGTTTTGTGAAAATATTTCCTGCTCTTTATCTTTTGGGAACCTTGTTTTTAATATTTTCAATTATTGATTTATTAAATGGCTCAGAAGAGGTAAAAAGCAATCAAAGGATGAATAATGTGATCTTTATGCTTGATGTTTCCAACTCTATGAATGCGGAGGATATTAATCCGAGTCGTTTGACGGAAGCAAAAAATCTGATGATCAACACGATGCAGAAGATGAAAAGTGATAAAGTCGGGATTGTGATATTTGCAGGAGAATCTGTTTCTATCATGCCTTTAACAACAGATTATAGTTCGGCTGAAACGTATGTCAATGCTATTGAAACCAATTCTATGCAGATTCAGGGAACTGATTTCTTAAAAGGAATGCAGGTTGCGGTTGAAAAATTTAAAAATGTAAGCAAAGGCTCAAGAAAAATAGTTTTATTGAGTGATGGTGAAGACAATGAAGGAAACGACAATGCTGCCATAAAATTGGCGAATAAAGAAGGAATAATGATTACTTCCGTAGGGATTGGTTCAGACGAAGGTGCACCCGTTCCGGAATATGTTTTTGGACAATTAATGGGTTACAAAACCGACCAAGCTGGAGAAACGGTAATTTCTAAAAGACAAACCGAAGCTCTCAAAAAGATGGCAGAATCTACAGGCGGAACTTATATTGATGGAAATAATATTAATGAAGCGCCAAGCAGAATTTCGGATGCTTTGGGTAAGAAGATGTCTTCTTCAGAAACATTGGTTAAATCTCAGAATGCTAATCATTATTATCAATATTTTTTAGCTGTTTCAATACTTTTCTTCTTTTTAATTTATATTTTTAATCCTAAAAGAGATTTTAATGTTTAATACTCATAATTGTCTTTGAAAAGTTTCGATACCACTTTAACCCAACTTTAACAATTAAGACACTGTTTATTAACATATAAAGGGATAATTTTGCATATAATGAATACTAAAATCATTTTTTTATCGTTTATAATTGCTTTTCCGTTTTCAGGCTTCGTTTTCGGGCAGGAAAGCTACAAGACTTTGGTCTATGAAGGCAATCAGAAATTTAATGGTAAAAACTATGATGGAGCGTCTTCTAAGTATATGGAAGCGATAAAATCTAACGAAAAAGATTTTACGGCACACTATAATTTAGGGAACGCTTTGTATAAAAATAAAAAATATGATGAAGCAAAAGCTGAGTTTGAAAAAGCACAAAAACTTTCTCAAACAATTCCTGACAAGGCAGCGGCTCTTCATAATTTGGGAAATACTTATATGCAGATGAAGCAGCCGGACAAAGCTGCAGATTATTATAAGCAATCCCTAAAACAGGATCCTTACAACGAAGCAACAAGAAAAAACTACGGAATTGCCAAGTTGAAGGAAAAAGAAAACCAACAGAAAAAAGACCAGCAAAATAAGTCAGGCAAAGGCGGCGGGGGTAAAGACCAACAGAAAAATGATGATCAGAAAGGCGATACCAAAGATCAAAAACAGGATCAGGGTAAAGGCCAGCAAAATCAGGGGGAAAGTCAGCAAGGAAATGATCCGAACCAGAAGCAGAATAATGAAGGTAAAATGCCAAAAGATCTTGAAAACGCAATATTAGATAAAGTAAGCGATAAAGAGAAAGAAACCGCCAAAAGGATTTTAAATAAAAATTCTTATTCGATGCCTCAAAGCAACGAGAAAGATTGGTGATGCAACAGAAAATTATTTACATATTATTTATCCTTTCTTCCGTAATTTCTTACGGACAGGTAAGTATTAATGTAAATCCTGATAAAAATGATTATTCAGGAAAAGATGTTGTAAATCTTACCATCACTTTAGAAATGAATGGTAGCGAGTATAATCAGCAAACGCCAATTCGTCTTCCGGATCTGTCAAAATTTAATATTATCGGTTCCGGATCTGTAAATAATACGTACATCGATCCTGCTACAAACACGGTAATTACGCAACGAGTTTCCCAACTTGCGCTTGAACCTAAGCAAAAAGGTAAGATCAAGATCGGTTCCGTTTTGGTTACGGTTAACAATAAAATTTATAAAACAGAACCTTTCGATATTTTGGTAAAAGATGTTGAAAAGAAAACTGTTGCCAGTGCTTCAAATGATGTTTATCTGAACATGGAAATCGAAGACAAGGACGTTTATCAGGATCAGCCAACTGTTGCAGTTCTAAAAGTATATTCTAAAAATATGGATAACTTCAGGAAAGTGAAGAATATCCGTCTTCCTGAACAGGATAATATCAATGTACATCCAGTAAACTTTACTAAATCTGAAATTGATCCTTCATCGAGTTACGGTAATATGGCTTCACAGGTTTTGGCGGTATTCATGGTGTTCCCAAATGAGGCAGGATATGTTGAGGTGCCTTCCGTTTCGGCTTCTGTTAGTACTTATTCCAATAAAAATAAAATAGTTTCCAATAAGGTTAAACTCAATGTGAAAAAACTTCCTGAGGGTTCTCCGGAATGCTTCAAAAATGCGGTCGGAAACTTTAATGTAAGTGTTTATAATGCTTCAAAAGAAAAGGTTGAGGTTAAAAAGCCGATCAATGTTGTCATAAAAGTTTCAGGGGAGGGGAATTTGTCTGATATGGAACTTCCTAAGATCGTAGAATCTCCGGATTATGAGATTTTTGCTCCTAAAATTACTTCAAATGTAGCTCCGGGAACCACCGGAATTAAAGGTGAGATCTTAGCGAGTTATATTGTGATTCCGAAAAAGGCGGGTGATATTCTTATTAAAACAGAGCAGTTTGCTTTCTTTAATCCGGCGAGTAAAGAATATACAGATCTTGGTCAGGAAACGTTGGCCGTGAACGCGTTTTCACATGATCAGATCATGGAAGCTAAAACCACGGTTGAGAAGGTAAATGAATACACCAACAACTTTTTGGAGACCGTAAATACTCCGGTTTTAAAGACAACTTCATTTAAAGTTAAAGAAAAAGGTAAATTCAACTGGGGTATACTTTTAACGAATATTGCCATTTTACTAGGATTATTTATTACTTATCTTTTATTTAAGACTTGGCAAAAAAAACGTACATTAGTTAAAGAAACTGTACCTTCAAAATCTTTAGGTTCTGTAGCAGAAACCGAAAATGAAATAAGACAAAGCTTAAAAACTGATATTAACGATTATTTCAGTTATTTAGAAAACCTTAAAGATCATGAAGATTATCAGAAGTTCTTTCAAACCGTAGATGAGATGGATTCTGAGGTTAGAAATCAGTATTTCCAAAGCTCAGCAGAAGATTTCAGAAAGTTTCTGGAAGGGTACAAGGGTTCTGCAGTTGCCGAAGAATACAGAACTCTTTCGCAAAAGATACAGATAGAGAAATATGCTCCTGTAAAATCTTCCGAAGGAATGGATGAACTTTTGAAGGCAATTGTTAATTTGTATTCTCAGATTAGCAAATAATCAATTTTTTTTCATATTTTTGCGAAATTTTTAATTACAAAAAGATGGAAGTTTTTAATGATTTTTCTATAAAAGAAATTATTACCTGTTTTATGGTTCTTTTCGCTGTGATCGATATTATCGGTTCTGTTCCCATTGTTGTAAGCTTACAGCAAAAATTCGGACAAATTGAGGCAGGAAGGGCTTCTATTACTGCCGGAGTTATCATGATCATATTTTTATTCGTAGGAAATAAGATTCTAAAATTGATCGGAGTAGATGTAAATTCCTTTGCTATTGCCGGAGCTTTTGTGATTTTTATCATAGCACTGGAAATGATTTTGGGTATTGAGATCAATAAAACGACGGAAGCAAAAGCTGCATCCATTGTCCCTATTGCGTTTCCGCTGGTTGCAGGTGCCGGAACTTTAACAACTACGTTATCTCTGAGAGCTGAATTTCATGATATTAATATTATTTTGGGAATCGTTCTCAACACAATTTTCGTATATTTGGTGCTGAAATCAGCAAAATGGCTGGAAAGGAAAATGGGAGAGGCTACTTTGTCTATCTTACAGAAAGTTTTCGGGATCATCCTTTTGGCAATTTCAATTAAATTATTTACAGCAAACTTTGCACAATTGGTGCAGAACTATATTAATTTTTAAGAATCATGCAGAAGTTTTATAAAGTATTTTTAGTACTATTCATCGTGTTTATCGCCATAAATCTTTATGCTTTAGACTGGCAGTCGGATGTTTTATCTGAGGATAATCTGAAGTTTGTATTTTCAATTGCTTCGGCCGTTATCGGGCTTGTTTTACTTTTTGTGTTAAATACATGGAGCAAAATCGGATTGAAAAAATAACCTTTAACATTATTAAAATATATAAACTCTTTCATTTAATGGAAGAGTTTTTTGTTTGCTTGATGTTTAGTCTGAATAATGTTAGAACACCTATTGGTGGCTGAGGCTCTCGAAAGCACCGACCAATCTAAGAAACCACCAAATTCTTCAAAACTGCTTCTGACTTTAATTCCGTTTCAATCCACTCTTTTTCAGGATTGCTTTGTGCGGTAATTCCGCCGCCAACAAAGAGATGGACAGCATTTTGATATAATTTTGCGCAACGAAGATTAACGAAAAACTGAACGGTATCTTCTGTTTCAATTTTGATATAACCCGCATAAAATTCGCGAGGAAATTTTTCAATTTTTTGAATATTTTCTTTACAAAAATCTTTCGGAATCCCGCAGACAGCCGGAGTAGGGTGTAATTCCTGAATAAGACGATCCAAATCCTCAGGTTTTATTTTGGCTTTAAAATCAGTTCTTAAATGCTTGATATTCCCCGAAATATGATCGTGCGTTTTTGATATTTCAATTTCTTCGGAATAATGGGTAAGAATATTTTGAATATAACTTGAAACTGGCTTTTGTTCCTCAATTTCTTTCTCAGACCATTCCTCTGAGACAGGTAGAGTGCCCGCCAGGCTCATTGTTTCAAACTCGTGAGTCGTTTTATTGAATTTTCCTAAGACCTCCGAAAAAGCGCCAATCCAAGCGTTTTCACCATTATTGAAAATGTATCTGAAAGCGTTCGGATATGTTTTACATAAATTGTTGAAGCTTTCTTTTAAATCAATTTGATTAAAATCCTTGAAAATTTTCCTTCTTGAAAGGACTAATTTTGGAAGATCATTTTCATTAATAACTTGAATGACTTCTTTTAATTTTTGTAAATATTCATCTTTAGTTTCAGCGATGAAATTACTTTTATCTTCTGGTAAAGAGTTATTTGTAATGTTTTCTTGGTTGAATTTTTCCTGATCAATCTCAATAATATTTCCATCAAAATTAATTTGCCTTAAACCATCAAAAGAATGAAAATTAATTGAATTTTTACCTGCTTTTTCATCTGTTGAATACAGTTTTTCGTCAAAAGGAAATTTGAAATAAATCATGGATTGAATACTTTTCGAAAGCCATTATCTGGAAATAATATATGAAATTCCCAAATTGATCTTTCTTTCTGCAAAGGTATTATTAGTCTTAAAAATCTCAAAATCAAATGACGAGTTTTTTAAGGAAAGATTCTTCATTTGGTATTGTTGATAATCTAATGACAGTAAAAATCGTTTCAAAATTCGATATTGAACTCCAAAAGTGAATCCGTAATTGTTTTGAGCCGTCTTGAAATCATCCAATTTATCTAAAACATTATTTTCAGGAACTAAAAACTGCATCTTATAAGTATTTCTGTTGATTAAAAATCCAACGAACGGGCGAATATTTTTCCATTCGTAGAATAATTTTAACTGAAGTGCGTATTCAAAATGTTTATTATTAAATCTTTGGAACAGCAAAGGTTGATGATCTTCTGTGAAATAATATCCATTGAGATAAGTGTCTTCTTTATTCGCGTCCAGATCAAATGAAGAATTCCAATAATAAACGTTGGCAGAAAGCATTAATGATAACCTTGGAGTGATGATGCTTTTTGAGATCCAAACGCCCAGATTTTCTCCAAACTGTTGTTTTTTAGTTGAAAGTTCTTTGCCCCAACTGCTGTTTTTTAGTCCAATTCCTGCTTCAATTCCGTATTCTAATAAAGGGTATGATTTTATTTCTACATTATTTTGGGTCGTTTTCAAATTATTTTTAATTTTGATTTCAGTAATAGAATATTTAGGTATTAAAACTTCCTTAGATACTATCTTTATGGGCTTTTCCAAATATACCGTATCATAAACGATCACTTTTTCATAAACATACACCGTATCTATCTTTTTCCTCTTTTGGGCAAGAGAAAAATTAGCGACGATAAGCAATGAAATGACAATTAGTTTTTTCAAGAACATGGTGAATTAATGATTTTTATCTTTCTACAAATATCGTATCCCTTTGGATAATTTTTTTGACAACAATTACTTTTTTTGGAGCTTCAACCGCTGAGTCTTTCAAAATAATTTTCTTTGATTTTTGATTTTTTTCTGTATTTTTTTCTTTTAAAATCAGTTTTGCTTCGGAAGTTGTTGTCTGCGTATTGGTTTGGTTTAAATTGTCATCATTGGAATTATCCACTTCTAAAATATCAGGCTTTTTTTGAGATGCGTTTTCATTATTATTGCTTTTATCTTTTAAGATTTCATCAGAATTAATGCTAACGTTTTCTTTTGTAAGTAGATTATTTTTAGGTTTTAATATAAAAATTGAAGCTATGATAATCAATAAAATTGTAGAACTGATGACAACTTTCTTTTTCCAGGCCTGATTTGAAGTTGAAGAAAAAGTAGCAGAATTAATCATTCCTTTTTCTGCAACCTTAAACTCTTTTGAAGGAGTAATATTAAAATCTGAAAATTTACTTCTGAAAGTTTGCGCCCATAACAATCCTCCAAAGCCCAAAAACACTAATAATTGAGCCAATTTCTTTTTGTTTTTCGGAGTGTTCTCGTCTACGATATTATTCAGCAAATAAGTTTTAATAGATTTTTTCGCTCTTAATAAATGAGATTTTGAAGTGTTAACAGAGATCCCGAGCGCACTTGAAATCTCTGCATGAGAATAATTTTCAATACAAAATAAATTGAAAACCGATTTGTGATGGGAAGGCAGATGGTCTATCGACAACAACAACTCTTCCCTCGTGAAATCATATATAAAAATGTGTTTTTTTTCTTCTGAAACAGGATCGCTCATCTCTGAAAGGGTATCTGGAATTTCTGAAATTTCGGTGGTAGTGAAGATTTCTTTACTGCTTTTTCGGATGTATTGTAAAGCATTATTCACCACAATTTTTTTTAACCAAGCAAAGAGGAGTTTTTCATCTCTAAGCTGGTGTTTATTCTGTATCGCTGCGATGAAACTGTCCTGAACAATATCTTCCGCAGTGTAAATATCCTGTATATATCTGCGGCAAATCCCCAAAAGTTTTGGGGAGTAATTGCTGTATATTTTTTGCCAATTTGTTGAGCTATGCATATTTTTAGATTGCTTAGTTCTGGACAACATCAATGGAATGGAGGCCGTTGCCAAAAGAGTAGGGAGGCATGAAACTCTGTATTTCTACATTGTTGATGAAGACTTTCTGTTCTCCGTTATCATTATATCTAATCATGTAGATATTTTGATCGAGAACTTTCATTTCCTGTATAAAACTATACTGAGGATCTGTTATTAAAATCTCTGAACTATTTTTATAATATTTATTCTTTGACTGTAGATAAACATCATTATTATCTAGAATAATTTTGTCTATAGCTCCTGTAGATGGACTTAATATCGGTGTCTGGATATTGGTTAATAAATTTCTATAAAAAAGAGTAGTGCCAGTACCATATAAATAGAGGTTGGAACTATTGGAGGCAATTCCGTTACGATAAGTGTAATTTGTATTTAAAGGATAAAAAGTAGTATTTATAAAATAGCCAAAGTTACTGACTCCATTTATTTTTTTATGAGCAGAAACATATACTTTCGAATCATGAACTGTAATAGAGCCAGAATCATTTTGGGTAAATTCATCTGTAAAAAGAATTGTCTTTACTCCATTTTTCCAATAGCAGAATTCAAATCTTTCCGAAGGAGTTGCAGGGTTCAGATTTGTTGCTTGTCCTAATAAATAAATATCTCCATTTTTAACATAAAAATCAAAAATCTGTGGAACGTTAGTCACTGGGACATTTAAATATTGATCAAGATCGAATCTTATACCATCTTTCCAGAATGTTTGATAATTCATAGGTACAGTAGGAATTCTCCCTGCAATATATACATGGTTGTTTTCTGCAATTATTTTTCGAGGAATATAAATACTAGGTGGGAGATTGGTTTTTTGTCCGTTTTTCCAATAACAAGATTGATTGTTTTCTCTACCAGCAATATACACATCGTACGAAGCTACAGTTTTTTCTAATTCTTCGGTATTATTTTCTCTGCAGGAAAAAATAAATACAAGTAAAAATAAAAATGATAATAATGTTTTCATAGTCTTTTTCTTATAAGATGTAAAAAAAGAAAAAGGTTGCAGTATTTAGTTAAAAATATTTTCTTTAAGATACTATTTTAATTTGAAACGATACAAATTTGTTAAAAGATGCAGAAAAATAAAGAAGTTGCAGCAAGTATATATAAAAAAAGACTCAAATTTTTTTGAGTCTTGTATTTTAATTTTAAATAGATCTTATTTTAAAAGAATATTGTTGGTCATTGTTGTATGATTAATCAATACACCTTTTTCATCTCGAATTTCAATTTCTGAAACGTGCATTGTTTTTCCTTTTCGGATAAATCTTGCAACTGCAGTTACGAGACCGTCTTTTTTACTTTTTAAGTGATTGGAATTAATATTAGTTCCAACACCATAATATTTACTGCCATCAATGAAGATATTAGAGAGGCTAGATCCCATTGTTTCAGCCAAAACACAGCTTGCACCACCGTGTAAAATTCCAAAAGGTTGGTGAACTTTAGGCTGAACAGGCATTGTTGCGGTTAAAGTTTCATTTTCCAGATCGATGTCGATGAATTGTATTTCCAACGTTTTAGCTAAAGTAACATCGTTTCCCCAACTGTTTAAAAACTGTAATATCTCTTCTTTAGTTTTTGACATACTTTATAAATGATAAATAATATGAATGTAATTTAGCTTCTAGCTTCCTGATCATTTCCCATAATGTTTGGATTCCAGTTTTCAGGGATCTTTGGTCCTATGTCATTTTTGATATAATAATCCTGGATTTCTTTCATTATTTCTGAAAAGGGAGCGCTTGCCAATCTTTCATAAGGAATGGTATAACCTAGGTATACAATGTTTCTTTTAAAATCTCCGGCAGCAAGAACAATCGGAACTTTTGCAGCCAGAGCCATATGATAAAACCCTTTTCTCCATTTTGGAACCCAGCTTCTTGTACCTTCCGGAGTAATCACAAGGCTGAAATCTTCTTTTGCAAACTGATCTGCAACAAATTTCACCAAATCATTTTTCTGGCTTCTGTCGATACCAATTCCTCCCAAACCTCTTACTACGCTTCCGTACCAAGCTTTTGTGTGGGCATCTTTAATGATTATTTTTAAAGGTTTCCCCAAAGACCAATAGGCAAGATTTCCTAATAAATATTCCATGTTGTGGGTGTGTGGTGCTACAACAAGAATGCATCTGTCCAGACTGTTTACATCGCCTTGTAGAACGACCTTCCAACCTAACATTTTCAACATCAATTTGCCAATCAGTTTTTTCATATACTTTGATTTAAAAACAAAAAAGTACAACCAAATGGTTATACTTTACAAATATATTGAAATATTATCGCTCTTAAAACAAACCGGTGATTAAATCTACGATTTTCATTACTATTTCTAGTGCTAATTGTACCATTTGTAAGTGTTTTGATTTGGGTTATTAATTGTTTACGAAGATAAGATAATTTCTTGATATGCAGAACTTAAATTTAGTTTTTTTGTTGTTTTTGAGAGAAGAAGAGTGTGAATTTCAAACTGTTGCTTTCCATTCACACCTTCAGCCACTCTCTTCAGTTTATTATTTGGTTTTGATAGAAATTTCGTTTTTTTCGTCGTTTACTTTGATATCAACGTCACCTTTCATCTTTTTGATGTTTGTTTTCATTGAATCAATTACTTTGTCAGCCTGGTTTGCAGGAACTTTTTTTCCGTTAACGATGATGCTGTCTTTATCATCAGAACTATATTCAATGGTAGAACCGTTTACAGAGATTTTATTTTTCTCGATTCTGATATTTCCATTGTTGTAGTCATTATCCTGATCGTCGTCATTCATTCCGTCTGCGTTTAGATCTCCGTTAAAATCAATTCCGTCTTTCTTTACAGGGATTACGATTGTATTTTGAGGAACTACCAATTCATAATTGATGCTGTAATCTCTGAATCTGTGTTCGTAAGGGAACTTGATGTAATTTGGAAGGATAACTTTATTGTTAACAATTTCTACAGGAACGCTTACGTTAAGTGGAAGATTGTATCCTTTAGCTTCTTTTTTAATGATTAAATAAGGAGTTTTAATATCAGCTTTTCTTGTTACATCTACATGAATCCAGTCTTTTTCATAAACAGATACCTTGTCAGAATAAAGATCATCATCGTAACCTGTGAAGTTCTGAGGGATCGTTATTTGCTTGAAATCTACATAAATACTGTCTGAAGTTGTATTGATAGAAACCTCTTCTGTATCTTCTTTATGACCTTTTAAGAACATTTCTTTTTTAGCCATGCTGATTCCGAAGTAAGTAGAAATTGCGATCAATCCAAGGAATAATGCTCCTAAAACCCATCCTGTATTTCTTAATTTCGTTTTTGGAGAAATTAATTTGATACTTAACAATGCGAATATCATTGCAGGAATTAAACTTCCCAGAACGATCATTGCCATGATCACATATTTCATTCCGTCGTTATCGAAATAGTAATTCATTTGGCTGATTGGAGGAAAATCACTGTTTCCCATAAATCCGAAACCTACAAATGAACCGATAAGGCAACCAAAAGCCATTAAGGCGAAGATTCCTCCTAAAATATATCTTATTACATTCCAGATCCCGCTTCCGGCATTGTTGATGTAAGGTTTGCTTTCGATATAGATTTCTCCGACTCTTTGAGTAGATTCATTAGCGAATTGTACTAATTTATTAGACTCATTTTTAAGATTGTCGAAGTTCATAGGCTTTCCCTTCATTTTCAGGAAATCTGCTGCAGTTTCTGCAGTTGGTAAAACAATCCAAAGAATGATGTAAAGTAATACCACTAATGAAGAAGAAATTGCTGCTGTAAAGATTCCAAGGATAAAAATTCCTAACCAGATTGCTCTCATTGCAGTAATGTCCATTCCAACGTAATGAGCTAAACCTGCGCAAACACCTGCTATTTTTTGTCTTTCAGGATCACGGAACAATTGTTTTTTATCTGTGTATTCAGTTCCTGAAGCGCTTGCTTTCTTAGTATTTTTCTCAGAATAATAAGCTTCTTCCTGTTCTTCGATCTTTTCCGGAGTTCCGATCTGAGCGATTACTCTTTCAACATCGGTATCATTTACCACTTCACGTTTTCCTAAAGAATCTCTGAAAATTTCAACCATTCTTATTTCTATGTCATGCATTACCTCATCTGCTTCCGAAGCGTCTAAAGAGCTTCTCAGTGCATTAAGATAATCGCTAAGCTTTATATATGCGTGTTCTTCTATTGTAAAAGAGAAACCTGCGAGTCCTATTGAGAGTGTCTTGTTCATAGCTTTGTTTTTAAATTTTTTGAGTGATTTGGTTTACAGAATCTGTTAATTCTTTCCAGGTATTTTGAAGTTCGTCCAAAAACAATTTGCCTTTTTCTGTTATTTGGTAATATTTTCTGGGTGGCCCTCCTGTAGATTCTTCCCATCTGTAAGAGAGAAACTCTCCGTTTTTCAGTCTTGTTAAAAGAGGGTAGAGGGTTCCTTCTACTACATCCAGCTTTCCTTTTTTCAGTTCATCTATCAGGTCGGAAACATACATTTCACGAAGGTTGATGAGACTTAAAATACAGAATTCCAGAATTCCTTTTCGCATTTGCGCTTTGGTATTTTCGGTATTCATCTTTGATAAGTTTTGTTAATTAGTTATATCCAATCAGAATAAAATTCCTAGCTAGTTGAACCTATTCCGATTTTACATTACAAAGATATGTAATTAAAATGGTAATATGCAATACAAAGTAGTGAAAAAATATAAATAAATAATGTAACTAATTGAAAATCAATATAATTATTTTTAATGTCGAATTTTTAGAATTGAATGTTTTGGAAAAACTAAGCCAAATTATTGATAATTTTACCTTTTAAGCTGATAGGTCTTAAGGTAACAAGAGCTTTTTTCTCTAATTTTTTCTGATATGATATAAATGTGAACCTTCTGTAGAATTTACGGACGATAAGAGCCATTTCCATCATAGCAAAATGCTCACCGATGCAAAGTCGAGGGCCGGCTCCGAAAGGATAGTAGGCGAAATTTTTAGAATTTTCATCCTCAAAACGTTCAGGAATAAACGAGTCCGGATGTTCCCAATATTTTGGATTTCTGTGAAGTCCGCTTATGTAAAGGATGATTAAAGTGCCTTTTGGCCACGAATATTCTTTAAAACTATCATCTTCTAAAGCTTCACGATCAATCGCCCAAGCCGGAGAATGCAAACGCATGGCTTCTTTAATGATATTTACAGTAAATGATTTCTTCATTAAATTTTCTGAAGTAAAAACCATTTCTCCTTCATTTTCTATTTCTTTTTTTAATTTTTCCTCAGCTTTTGGGCTTTGGCTGATCTCAAAAAAGATAAAACTTAAAGCATTGGCCGTAGTTTCATGTCCGGCAATGAAAAGGATGAGCATTTCATCAACAAGCTGTTCGTCCGACATGGGAAGTTGTGTATCTTCATATCTCGTCTGAATCAACATATCCAAAAGATCGTTCTTTTCCTCGCCCGAATTTCTTCTTTTGTCTAAAACACTTTGAATGATTGCTTTTGATCTCTTACTTTTTTCAATGTTTTTATCAATAACCCCGAAAATATTTAAGATATTAGTGTAAAAAGGTAAACGAACTTCTTTGGTAGAAACTTCCTGAACTTCTGTGATTATTTTGCTTAATTCATTCACTGTATTTTCGTCAACATCGGAACTGAAAAGGGTTTTCGCAACAATGTTAAAAGCCAGCGAATGAAAGAAATCGTACAAATCTACTTCAGATTCGATTTTGAATGATTCAAGAGATTTATCAATTTCTTCTTCCATAATCGAAACAAGATTGGCAATTTTCGCCTTACCAAAACCTGGTTGAATCAGTCTTCTTTGTTTCAACCAATCCTTTCCGTTGTTGGTCAACAGACCTTTCCCCAGATATTTTCCTAAAGTGACAGATTGTATTTCAGATTTTTGATAATTTTTGTGATTTTGTTTTAAAATATATTCAACAAACTCTTTATCCTGAGAAAAGATGAAGTTTTTATCGGTAAAACTAGCTTTGATATAATAATTATCACCTACAGATTGGTGGTTTCCGCTGATAACTTCCAACGGATGATTAAGCCCTTTAAATAAAGAATATAGCTTTCTTTTTCCTTTAATTTCTGCCGGATAATTAAACTCTGGATGCATGTTGAATATTTCTATTAAAAATACAATTAATCTCTTACATAAATGAGCTTTACAATCAAAACCCTTATTTTTGCAATATTATTTGGTTTGAATTTTAATTAAATATATCGTGGTGTCACATTTGGACAAAATTATTTTGAATTAAAAGATATATCCAATCAATCAATACTATAAAGAGTAAAAATGAAGATACAGAAAGAAATCGATTTTATTTTAGCCGTTGATGCTTTAAAAAATGTACAGAGAAGAAATTACAATGCCGATGATTCAAGAAGAGAAAATACCGCTGAACATTCATGGCAGATTATTATTTTAGCTCAAATTCTTTTTCCATATGCGAAAAACAGAGCAGATATTGATTTATTAAGAGTAATCAGAATGCTTTCGATTCACGATTTAGTAGAAATTGAAGCTGGAGATACTTTCTTATTTGATGAAGCAGCAATGGTCGGGAAATTTGAAAGAGAAAGACAATCCGCTCAAAATATTTTCGGAATTTTAGATGAACCTTTACGTACTGAGTTCTTCAATCTTTGGCTTGAATTTGAGGAAGAACAAACTCCTGATGCTATTTTTGCCTGTGCGATCGACCGGATTATGCCATTCATCTTGAATTCTTATACCTCAGGAAAAAGCTGGACAGAAGCCGGAGTAACCGAAAATCAAGTCAGAAATATGTTGGAAAATGCAATCAGCAGAGCTTCAGATGAAATGGGAGAAGCTTTTCAGTATTTAATGATTAAAAATTTAGAAACTGAGAAAGTTGTAAGATAATTTTATACTAAATATTAGGATAAATAATCAACTTTAACATCATTTTTGTCATTCCCGCAGGGAATCTAAATCCAATTTGTAGAAATACTAAAGTTTTATGATTGAAATTTTTTAGAATAAAAGAAGTTTCGGAGGCCAAAGGCCGCCGAAACCATAAAAAGGATTTATAATATTTGAATTGGCTTCTTAAATTCATCAATCGCCACAAAAGTAAAATCACCAACAATTGCTCTTTCTCTTTCGTAAGAATACATTTGTTCGGTGTAGATTTCTACATTTACCTTCATACTTGTTGTTCCGACGTGAGAAACTTTACCGATTAACTCCACAATAGTTCCTGCGGGAATTGGTCTTTTAAAATCTATCTTGTCGCTGCTTACCGTTACCACTCTTTTTCTGGCAAATCGGGTAGCGGTGATAAATGCCACTTCATCCATCAATTGCATCGCTGTACCACCAAAAAGGGTGTCGTAATGATTGGTTGTGTTAGGAAAAACCGCTTTAAAGATGCTGGTTTCAGATGCTTGAATTCTTTCTTCTGTAGTCATATTTCATTATTAATTAAAGCGAAAAGAACGAATATTGAAACAAACAGAAAATGACAGGAACACAGAAATTCCTGAAAAACCATTGATCAATAAACTTCAGATCGCGAAAGTTTTTGTCTTAAAGAAATAGGTAGGTCTCCTGACTCGTAACATCTTTATTTCCTTCCCATGCCTTGCACAGTGGATTCTTGATAAAGACTTTTCGTTACTTACAGTTGCGCGACAGTTCGTGATTTTCACACGATTCCCTTTTAATCTGCGGTTAAGCAGAACCAGTTTCTAAAAAGCCAGATGCCATCAGCTAGAAGCCAAAAGCAAAATAACTTTTCGGTGCAAAAATAAGGATTATATGAAAGATAAACGAATTATTCCGGATTATTATAGATGATCTGGCTGATAACTTTTCCTTCTTTGATCGTCCAAAGCGTAGTATAACGGTTTTCTCCTGAGCCATTAATCATATAAAGAAAGATGTGATCATTATCGATAGAAGTCACCCCAACGTTATTGAAATCCATTGTTGGCTGGAATAAATTTTTGACAGCTTCTCTCACAAAAACAGAACCTCTTCCGGGTTGCTGTACTCTGATAGATTTTATTTCGGTCATGCCTTCAGGCAGTTCGTTGCCGATTCCCCATGGTTTTACTTTATCGATGGTAAGAATTTTTCCGTTAGCATCTTTTACCTTTTTACGGTAACTCGCGTTGGATGGATAAACGTCAATAATAACTTTACTCCTCTGGTTAGCCGGAATTTTTGGATCGGTGTTGTCTGTGAAAATAAGAGATTTTCCGTTTTTAGATTTGGTAGGAGTGTAAGGCGGTAACCGATCGATGTAAGCGATACGGTCTTTATTCACCATACCTTCTTTATTTAGAGAATCATACCTTACGAAAGGTTTTTCGGTGTCGTCTTTGTCTGGATATTTTATCCAAATCCATTCTGTTTCTCCGGGAGCGGGTTTTACATATACAAAAACATCTCCTCGGCGCATACGGATTTTATCCACAATTTTTCGGTAATTATCCTTAGCAACACGTACCATGGCATAGCCTTCTTCAGCTTTTACAACTCCAAAAGGAACTTTATTTTGCCCTTTCATTAAGCTTAAAGAAAAAACACTGAAAATTGATAAATAAAAAACTTTTTTTGCGGAAATCATCATGAAAAATTTTTGACTCTTCAAATATATAAATTAAATGCTTTTTCTGAACATAATTATATATTGTATTAATGATAAAAAGAAAGAGAATGCATATAAACATTCTCTTTTTATGGTAATTAATCGTTTCTAAGTTTCGCTTTTACGCCATTATTCTTAATAATCGTTCTCAGCATTACAATTTCTTGTTTTGTAAAATCCTTTTTAGGAATCATATTCATTGTTTGCAAACTATGATAAATAAGAAACCAATCTTTTAATTCTTTTACTCTGGAAACAGTGTTCCAATGAAAATCGTTTTCAAATGTTTCTCCTTCGGTTTTAATTTTATCTTCAACGAAAGTGTAAGAAATATTTTCCTGTATTTTTTTGTCTGAATAATAAGCTTTTTTAATGCTAAAATAACCTCTAATAGTCATGAAAACCCATAAAACAAGCAACCAGATGGAAGCATTTTTAAAAATATCCTGCTCATCGCCATCCAGAAAACCTTTAAATATAAAAAGTAAAACAGCTATAATTGGAAAACCAAAAAATCTTATTAAAGAACTTTTTAAATAAAAAACCCAAAAATCTTTGAAAGTAATTTGTGTCTTTACAGTCATATATTAATCATTAAATCCTCTCTAATTCCTCAGCACTAATCGTCGTTTTGAAAGTCCCATAATTCACAATCACTTTGTTTCTGGAGATTTTTTCAATCGTCCCGACGCTTGTACTTCCTGTGATACGAACACGTTGCCCGATTTTCATCCAAACAGCGCGGTCAGTTTGACGTTTTTCCTCTATTTTTTCGTTGGTTTCCGTTATTTTTTCAATGACATCTTCTTTTTTCAGCTGTTGCGTGATTTTTCTTTTTACAACTTGAAGTCTTTTCGTTTCATCTTTATCAGCACCGATTTTCCTGAATTTTTCCTGTTCTAAAATTTTCACAAAATCTTTCACAACATCTTTTCGGGATCTTCCTTTTATGTAGCCGTCGATAAAGGTTTCAATCTTATTTCCAAACTGAAGTTTACGATGTTCATCTTCATACAGCTTTTGGAAATTGAATAGTTTTTGTTGAAGCTGTTCATTCAATTTTTGGAGATTATCGCGCTTGTCTTCAACGGATTCTTTTCTTTCGGCAAGATCAGTTTTCAGTTTTTCAACTTCGAATTTTTCCTGCTGAAGTTTTACAATCGTTTTATCAAGATTTACAATATCATGTTCCACTTTTTTCTTCGCAGAATGAATGATAAATCTAGGAATTTTATTCTTTTCAGCAACCTCAAACGTAAATGAACTACCAGCTTGTCCGACCTCCAGTTTATACATTGGTTCCAAGGTTTCTTCATCAAAAAGCATTGCTGCATTTTCCGCATGAGAAAGCTCTTCAACAACCAATTTAATGTTCGTATAATGTGTTGTAATGATCGCAAAACTCTTTTTGTCATAGAAAAATTCTAAGAAACTTTCTGCCAAAGCCCCACCTAATTCAGGATCTGAACCTGTTCCGAATTCATCAATCAGTAAAAGCGTATTGGCATCAGCTTCACGGATAATTCCTCCCATTTTTTTCAATCTTGATGAATAGGTAGAAAGGTGGTTTTCAATAGATTGATTATCACCAATATCGGTCATGATTTTATCAAAGAAAAACATTTCGGACCTGGGATGAACAGGAACTAAAATTCCGCTCTGAATCATCAATTGAAGCAATCCTACCGTTTTCAGCGTGATCGATTTTCCTCCCGCATTTGGTCCCGAAATACAGATGATTCTGTTTTGATCCGTTAACGATAATGTCTGAGAAAAAATTGTTTTATTCTCTGCTTTATTTCTTAACCAAAGCAAAGGATGGAAAGCTTCTCTTAGCTTTAACGTTTTATGACGATTGATTTTTGGTAAAACTCCGTTAATTAATTCTGCAAACTTAGACTTGGCTCTTGTAAGATCAAGGTCAAAAATATAAGCCTGATATCTCCAAAGCTGAGGTTGGAATACTGCTAATTCCGCTGTAAGTTGTCTTAAAATTTTATCAATTTCCTTTTTCTCTTCTTCCTGATTTTCGCGAAGTTTGAAGTAATGTTTGACAACACTGTCAGGCTGAATATACGTAATGGAACCTGTTTTTGAAAGTCCCAAAACTCTTCCTGGAACCCTTTTCTTGTAAGCAGATTTTACCGCTAAAACCCTTATGTCTTCAATATTACTCTCTCGAATATCATCCAGAAAATCACTTTGAGCGTAATTGAACAATACACGGTTGAAATTTTCCTGAATTGCTTTTTTCGCATGTTGAATTTCCGCTCTCAATGTTTTTAAAATCGGAGAAGCTTCACTTTTTACTTCATCAAAACGGTTGAAAACTTTATCAACCTTATCAATGATTTCTTTCTTAAATTCCAATACAGAAGCGTCTTCCATCAAAGTTGAAAACGTTTCAGGCATGGTTGGAAAAAACTTTTGAAGTCTTCCTATTTGTTCGGTAATCGTTTTTATTTTGATGAAAGCCTTGTTTTCGAGACGGTAATTCTCGATCAGCATAAGTTGTAATTCGCTTTCAATATCTTCGTATTCATCAAACGGAATCGCATTTGAACTTTCAAAACTCGATAAATATTCGGAAGTTTTTTTCAGTGAAAGTCCTGCCTCGTCAATTTCCATGGGACGAAGTTGAAGAATTTTGTCTCTCGTTTTCGGAGAATACGCAAATGGAGAAATTTCCACGAGCAATTGCGGAAACTCTAATTCGTTTAAATCTTCTTTATTTATATACACAGTGCAAATTTAGTGAGAAAATGTGAATCTTAATTTGAAAATGAACTAATTTAAAAAATACGCTTCTTCTTATTTAACCACAAAAGTTGCAAAAGATTAACACATTAGTTATCTTAAATTTATCATTAAACTATAAATAAGAACACATAAGTTTTAAAAATCTTTGATTTTTTTACTTTTACGAACTTTTAATTAACTTATTTTCAATAAAATCTTTTGTGACTTTTGTGGTTAAAATTTATTAGTTTAATTATTAAATTTGGGATATGAAACTAGAAACTGAAAGACTGCAATTAAAAGAAATCAACGAAAGCTATGTTGAGGATATTCTGAAAATTCGAAGTAACGAAATAATCAATCAATTCGTTCAGAGAAATTCTCCGAAAAATAATTATGATGCGCTGCAATTTATTTTAACCATTAAAGAAAGAACCCGAAATAATGAAACGTTTTATTGGGGAATTTCTTTAAAAGATCAACCGAATCTTATTGGAACGATTTGCCTTTGGAAATTTTCCGATGACAGAAAACAGGCAGAAGTTGGATATGAATTGTTACCCGACTATCACAGAAAAGGAATCATGTCAGAAGCGTTGACTGCTGTTGTAAATTTTGGATTTAATACTTTAAATTTGCAGGAAATTGTCGCAATGACCAATAAGTTCAATGAAAACTCGAAAGGTATTCTTTTAAAACATCAATTTATTTTAGAAGAGGAAAGAAAAGATGAAGGTTTTCCTGATAATTTGGTTTTTAGTTTAAAGAAAAACGTATAATTTTGTTATTCCATAAAGAGAATTTACTACTACAAAAATGGCAAAAATAATAATCAATCGTTCATCAGAATATTCAAACAAATTAAGATCAATAGGAATTTATTTGGATGATAAAAAAATAGGAGATATTGCAGACGGTGAATCTAAAGAATTTGAAGTTGAGAAAGGAGGACATACATTAAGAGCTAAGATTGATTGGTGTCGTTCAAATCCTATTAATTTAAAAATAAACTCTGAAGAAATTGTAAGATTTAATTTAAGCGGAAGAAATCCATTTTTGGCATTATTTTATATCACATTTGGAAAAGATCAATATTTAGAATTGTTGCCAATAAATTAAACATTTTTTCAAATTATTAAATCAAAACCTATGACCTGGACAGAAATTTTAGCCCCAATAAAAAGCACTCCATATTTTACAACTCTTTGGGAGAAAGTAAAACAGGAATACGCAACAACAAAAGTTTTCCCACCAAAAAATCAGATTTTCCGAGCGTTGGAAATTACGCCTTTTGATGATATTGAAGTCGTAATTATCGGACAAGATCCTTATCATAATGATTTTCAGGCAAATGGATTATGTTTTTCTGTTTCTGAACAGGTTACTGCACCGCCATCGCTGAAAAATATTTTCATTGAACTGAAAGACGATTTAGGAATTGTGAGAACTTCAAAAGAATTAGACGACTGGGGAAAACAAGGCGTCTTAATGCTGAATGCAACTCTAACCGTCCGTGCCCACACTCCGAATTCTCACAAGGATTTAGGATGGGAAACGTTCACGAATTATATCATTAAAGAAATTTCAGATAAAAAAGAAAATGTAGTTTTCGTATTGTGGGGCGCTTTTGCACAAAAAAAAGCCGAATTCATTGATCCGGCTAAGCATTTTATCATTAAATCAGCGCACCCGTCACCGTTTTCTGTGTACAGAGGATTTTTCGGAAGCAAGCCTTTTTCAAAAATTAATGAATATTTGGTTTCGAAAGGGAAGAAGCCTATTTCGTGGTAGAATTTTCGCCACCTTTTTTGATAACAATTCCGATTCTATATTTTCCGGCCAGTCCTTTGACCCCGTCTTTTGATGTTGGGTAAGGATTTACTTCTTTCAATGAAATGGTATTTCCATTGAAGTCTGTGGATTGATGATAATTTCGTCCTGCATTTTCTGTGGTGGCGATATTTACGGTCATTGGTCTTGTTGCAATTCCCATCACTTCAATCTGTGCCACCGCAACTCCTGCCCACATACAATTGACGCCCTCAGGACAACGGCTGTCTTCGGAAATACCTTTGAATGTGACATTCATTTCATATTCTTTAAGGAATTTATTTTCTCCCTCATTGAAATAAATGATGTTTTCATCCTTATTCATTGATTTTACGTCTTTTATTTCGCCTGTCACCGTATTTTTTGTTGAGGTTTTCGGCTCCTTTTGGGCATTGCAGTTGGCTAATGTCAATAATCCTAAGCCAAATATGATGGTTTTATGTAGCATGATTTTTTGTTTTAAATGATATTAAGCATATTCAATACTACTACCAAAAACATTGCCACACCTACAACCAAACTAAATCCTGTTCCATAAATAAATCCTATAAAAGCTCCTTTTGTAGACTTTAAAGCCTTATTCATATCCTTGCTGTCATGAAGTAATTCTCCGATGAAAACTCCGGCAAACATTCCGATCAGGAAACCTAGTGGAATTGGTAAAAACATTCCGACAATAGTTCCTATTATTGAGCCGATGCTTCCCCAGCGCGTACCTCCATATTTTTGATTGGTTTTGGCTGGAATTACATAACTTAAAACTACAGAAACTGCCGTCAGAATTCCAAAAGCCCAAATGTAGATCATGGATAGATCAGCATCTGTTCCATATTTGTAGATCAGTAAACCACAAAGACTTAATAATAATCCAGGTAAAACAGGAAGAAAAGTTCCTAACATTCCGAGGAATAATAAAACAAGACAGAGAATATTAATTAATGTTGTATCCATTTTTAAAAATTATAGATGCAAGATAAAAAAAAGTGGCCTTAAAAAAGCCACCTTTCAATATAAGTCAAAAATTTACTATAAGTTTAAAATTACATATTGTAGAATTACGCCTGCGTTTCCAATGTTTCCTGAAGCATGATTATGGAAAGTAGTGTAATAAATATATCCACTTGTTGAAGATCCTGAGCAAGGCCCCACCGTTGCTCCTAATGCAACAAGATAAGGAACTAACGCCTGAGGAACTGAAAGACTGATCTGGATATTTCCCGGTAGTGTAATACAAACCGTTACAAATGTTGAATTTGGAGCGTTTCCTATCGGAGTAGTTGGTACACCTGTAGCAGTAAAATGATTGGTTCTGATCATTAAAGCATCATTTGATGAAGTTTCTTTAACTAAAACTTCCCAATATGCTGGATCATAGTTAGTTATTTTTTGCCATGCACCTAAATCATAGTTGATGCTAAGTGTATTGAATCCCAACGCTGTTGTAAGTCCGGCATTATTCACCGTAGCACCTACCATCCCTACGTTTCCGATGTTTTTAGAACATAATTTTGTATCGGGAACAAATCCTCCTGCAAGCGAACAGTTATTGGTGTTGGTAGTTCCGCCCACCAAGTAGGCAACGTCCCAATCTGAAGCATAGATACTTCCTCCATTAGCAACAAAAGTGGCTAAATTAGTATCAATTACAGTGTAAAGTCCAGGATTTGAAGAGTAGTTATTTCTGGATCCACAGTTAAGAAATATGATGTCATACTGTGCAACAGTAGTCAGGTTGGCAAGATCGTTATTAGTGATTTCGGTGGCGGTATAGCCTAGAGTCTGAATAATATCTTCAATTTTGTCATACGTTCCTTTTACGTAAGCAATTTTTGCAACCTGATTCAGTTTGGTTTGACTGGCATCAAGATTTAAAGTTTCATTATCTTTTACAGTTGCAGAAATCTCCGTACGGAAATTACTACCGTTACCTGTCTGGATATGAATAGTTTGGTTTCCAGCCGGAGCTACCAACGTGAAGTTACCGTCTGCGTCCGAAGTTGTGTAATAGATTTTATACTTGTCATCAAAAGTAAAAACTGAAGCCCCGCCAATAGGTTTTGTTCCGTTTTGTGACATCACTTTTCCGGTAAGTTTTCCTGTTTTTACAACCGTAGGATCAACGTTTTCGGAAACTATCGGAGAATCGTCTCCTCCTGCACAACTGGTGAAAAGTGTGAATACACACAACAAAATAAATAAGTAGTGTTTTCTCATATCTGATTGATTTTGATTTGTTTAGTTTTAACCAAATTTAATAAATAATTAAATATAAAATCATAAAATGTGGTAAATTTTTAATATTATTTATTTTTAATGATGGTTTTTAGTGGATTTTCTATTTATTAATCAAAGTTTAAGAGGATTTAATAATTTTTAAAATAACAATTGATAATTTTTATTAAATATTAAAAAAGAAATCGTTTTGGGATGAAAATTGATAGAAAGGTTTTGATTAAAATCACCCTTAAATTTCCTAAATTTGCTGTAAATGAAAGACGAAATACAAGATACCAAGAATTTTATTCAGGAGCTGAGTGAAGTGCTTTATAACTATATAACAGGAATAGCGCCATCCGGGATGGAATTTATTCTTCATATTGTTATAAAGATCGGTTTGCTTATCGGAATATTTTTAATCATTGATTTCATTTTAAAGTTTATTATTAATAGCGGTTCACGGTTTTTTCATAATCAGGAAAAATATCCTATTCTGAATTCTATTAAAGCATCTAAAGTCACTAACTCTCTCGCTCATTTTATTGCTTTGACGATTGTGGGAGGAATACAGAATTTTATCTTTACCGGTCATTTGCCAAGCACCACATTTTTTATTGTAAGAATGGTAAATCTTGGTTTGGTTTTGATCGTTGCGGGAATGCTTTACCGATCATTAACTGCTTTCCGAAATTACTTCGTTATCAAGCAGGACTTCTACAACATCATGGCTTTGAATGCCATTTCCGAAACCGTTAAAATTCTGGGAATTTTCATTTTTTCAATTGTTGGAATCTGTGTTATATTTGGAATAAAAGGGAGCACAATTGTAGGAAGTTTAGGAGCAATTACGGCAGTTTTGGTATTGGTTTTTCGTGATACGATTTTGGGATTTGTCACTGGGATTCACGTGGCGACATCAAAAACCTTGAAAGTAGGAGACTGGGTCAGTATTCCCAAGTACAGTATCGAGGGAAATATCGCTGATATAAGCCTTTTGACGACAAAAATCAATAATTTTGATAAAACGGTTTCTACAATTCCAACCTATGATTTGTTGACGACTGAGATTAAGAATCTTCAGGTAATGTCTGAATCAAACACAAGGAGAATTAAAAAATCAATCTATTTTAATATCAATTCTTTTAAGTTTTTAAATGACGAAGAGATTGAGCGTTTAAAAGATATTAACTTAATTTCCGATTATCTGGAATCGAAGATTATTGAATTAAAAAAAGAAAAAGAAAGTCTGGAACATAAAGATAAAATCATTAATGGAAGACAGCTTACCAATATCGGGGTTTTCAGATATTATGCGCAAAGATATATCGAAAACGATCCGGACATTGATCAGGAGGGAGCGATGATGGTTCGTCAGTTGGATATCACTCCGCAAGGTTTGCCATTGGAAATTTACTGTTTTGCAAATGATTCAAAATGGGAGCATTTCGAGCAAATCCAAGCTGATATTTTTGACCATTTACTGGTTGCTTCCAAAGAATTTGATTTGCAGGTAATGCAGGTGAGCATTAAAGTATAAAAAGTTGGAAGATGGATGCTTGGAGCTAGAAGTTTTTCTTCATTCCGCATAAATCTTCCGTTGTAAATATTTAAAAGTAGGCATAGATAGAAATATGCAGAGTTGTGATAGACTTCTAGCTCACAGCATCCATCTTCATGCTTAAAAACAAATTAAAAAATGACAAAATTAAGTGTAAACATTAATAAAATTGCAACGATAAGAAATGCAAGAGGAGGCGAAACGCCAAGTGTAACGGAAGCTGCAATTAAAATTCAGGAGTTTGGCGGACAGGGAATCACCATCCATCCAAGACCCGATGAAAGACATATCACAAGAAAAGATGTTTATGATCTGAAGCCTTTGGTGACAACAGAATTTAATATTGAAGGAAATCCGCACAGAGAATTTATCGATATGGTTTTGGAAGTAAAACCTGAGCAGGTAACGTTGGTTCCTGACGCAGATGATGCCATTACTTCAAATGCAGGATGGGACACAAAAAAACACTTAGATTTTCTTACCGAAATTATTGCTGAGTTCAAAAATGCAGGAATTCGTACTTCTGTTTTTCTTGATCCAACACCAGAATTAGTAGAATATGCTGCAAAAACCGGAGCGGATAGAATAGAATTATACACAGAAGCTTATGCTAAAAATTATTTACTAAATAAAGAACAGGCTATAAAACCTTATTATGACACCGCAGTTGTGGCAAATGAATTTGGTTTAGGGATCAATGCCGGACATGATTTAAGCTTAGAGAATTTAAAATATTTCGCAGATAACATCCCTAATTTATTGGAAGTTTCCATCGGTCACGCCTTGGTTTCTGAAGCTTTATACATGGGAATGGAAAATACAATTCAGGCATATTTGAAGAGACTGGCAAAATGGTAGACTGATGGCTGGAGGCCGGAAGTCAGAAGCGGGAAGTTGATGCAGTCCTATTAACTTCCATCTCCCATCTTCAAACTCCCATCTTTAAAAATTAAACTTATGGAAATTCTACATTCAAAAATATTTGGCGAAAATCTTTCGTCTACACCACTTTTGGTTTTTCACGGATTGTTCGGAATGCTTGACAATTGGGGAAGCTTTGGAAAAGATCTTGGCGAGCAGTTGCCTGTTCATTTAATTGATCTTAGAAATCATGGAAGAAGCTTTCATTCCGAGAGCATGTCGCACGATGATTTAGCTGACGATATCATCAATTATATGAACCATTATGGAATCGAAAAAGCCCATATTTTAGGTCATTCTCTGGGTGGAAAAGCGGTAATGCAGTTCGCAATAAAATATCCCGAAAAGGTTGAAAAACTTATTGTAGTTGATATTTCTCCGAAAGCATATCCTCCACATCATCAGGGAATTATTAAAGCTTTGGAGACAGTCGATTTTAATACAGTAAATTCCAGAAATGAGGTTGAAGCAGTTTTAACTCAATATATTCCGGAAAAATCGACTATCCAATTTTTGGCTAAAAATTTATATTGGGATGATGATAAAAAGCTGAATTGGAGGTTTAATTTGAAAACTTTAGCCGAAAAATATACAGAATTTGTTTCAAATGCTATCAAATTTGGTGTTTTTGAAGGAGAAACATTATTTATTTCAGGTGAAAAATCAAACTATATTCTTCCGCAGGATGAGTTTGGGATCAAGCAGCAATTTCCAAAAGCTAAAATTGTTAATGTGAAAAATGCAGGACATTGGGTTCAGGCAGAAAATCCTGTTGATTTTGCGAATGTTGTTAGAGAATTTTTAGGTTTAAATTAATTTAATTCTACAATTATTGAATTTGTGTTAAAATTATATTAAATAATATATTTATTTCTCTTGGTGTTGAATTTTTTGTAATTTAGTTTTACCAAATAACTAATAATATAAATATATGAAACAGAAAAATTCAAAGAAACCGTTTTTTGCTTCGTTTTTAGAGAAACAAGTTAAGAATCCGGAAAAAGTAAACGGAGGTCAGGAAATAACAACAGCTCTTGAAGATTCTGTTACAATTCCTACAAAAGACAATGTTACATCTGCACTTTCGGATAGTGTTACAAAGCCTGGATTAGATCATGTAACCATGAAATATCCTTCTGATGGTGATGATTCTGTTGAATAATTAAAACTAAAACCAAATTCAAAAACCATGAAAAACAAAAAATTAAAAAAACCGTTTTTTGCCTCTTTTCTAGAGAAGCAAATTAATAATTCTGAAAAGATAAAGGGAGGAGCTGTGACTTCTGTGCTTGTGGATAATGTGACATCAGCACTTCAGGACACTGTTACAAAGCCTGGATATGATAACGTAACAATGAAATATCCATCTGACGGCGACGAAACAGGTGAAGCTTCATAAGTTTCAGTTAATATCTTAACCTCAAATTGAAAGAATTATGAAAAATAAAAATTTAAAAAAGCCATTTTTTGCTTCATTTTTAGAGAAGCAAATTCAGGATCCTCAAACGGTAAAAGGAGGAGCAATAACGACTGCACTTCAGGATTCTCCGACAACATCAGTTCTAAGAGATACTGTTACCAACAGACAAAATGACCAGGTAACAATGAAGTATCCATCTGATAGTGACGAATCTGGAGAATTAGAATAAAATTCACTCAATTTAAATACAATCAAACTCAAACTAACCATTATGAAAAACGAAAATTCAAAAAAGAAGCCATTTTTTGCCTCTTTTCTAGAAAAGCAACTTAAAGATCCTGAAACGGTAAAAGGTGGTACAGACATCACGATTCCGGAAAGAGATACAGTTACAAAACCAGTATTAGACACAGTTACAAAGCCTCAATATGACATGGCTCAGACTCAGAAATATCCTTCTGATGGAGACGATGATGCTCCAAGTGTATAAAAAATGAGTTGTTTTTATAATTAAAACATATTAACAAAATCATATTTAAAAGGGAACTTAAACTTTAAGTTTCCTTTTTTAATAAAACGCGGCAAATGATTCTTTGTATTACCCATTCCAACGATTTTTATAATATCGATCTCTTTTTTGACTATCTGAGATCAAAAAATATCCCTTATTTCAGGCTTAATTCTGATCATCTTAATGATTTTCAGAAAATCAGCATCAATCAAGATTCATTTAAACTGACTGATGAGTTTGGAAATGTACTCAACTCTAAAGATATCCAAGCGGTATGGCATAGAAAATCATGGAGAATCACCATTCCTGAAGATCTTGATGAAGATTATGAGAAAATTTTTCTAAAAGAATACGGAAGTCTTCGTTACAATCTTTTTACTGTTTTGGAAGATCTTCCGTGGATCAATCCTTATGAATCTGAAAATAAGATTGATGGGAACAAAATGTATCAGCTTAAAATTGCTCAAAAGTTTGATTTAACCATTCCAAAAACGCTTTTTTCCAATGACGAAGAAAAAATTCTAAGCTTCTTCCACGAAAACTGCAATGGCAAGGCTATAGCAAAACTTCACGGTGTCATTACAAAATCGATGAATGGGGAAAATTTTCTTTCAACAACCATTATTGATGAAAATAATTTAGAACATATCGCTGACATTGCCTATTGTCCAATGATTTTTCAACCTTATATCGAAAAAGAATATGAACTGAGAATTGTTTATGTTGACGGTGAATTTTTCACAGGTAAGATAAACAACAGTGAGAATGCCGATTGGAGGGTTGTTCAGGGAAATTTTCTCTGGTCAGAATATGATCTTCCGGAAGAAATTAAAACTAATTTAACTTCTATGATGAAGGAAATGAAATTGTATCTCGGAGCGATCGATATGATAAAAGGAAAAGATGGAAAATATTATTTTCTTGAAGTAAATCCGCAAGGAGAGTGGGGAATGTTACAAAAAGAACTCAATTTTCCCATTGCAGAAAGAATAGCCGATAACCTTATAAAAAGAATAAATAACCAATGAATAAAATTTTAATAATTACGCATACTGGAGATAATTTTTCTATCGAAAAAGTAACAGAATATATTGAAAAAAATAACTGTGAAGTGATTCGTTTCGATGTCGATTTATATCCTTTACAAAATAAATTATCCACTATTTTCCAGGATGGAGAATGGGTAAGTTACCTTGAAACTGCTGATGCGAAAATCCGTGTGGATGATGTTGCAGCAGTTTGGTACAGAAGAGCCTACAATATCGGAAACGGTTTGAAAGAAGAAATGGATTCCAAGTTTTACGGAGCCGCAATGGGTGAAATTCGCAATACGCTTTTCGGTTTTCTGGAATCTTTTGACTGTTATTCTTTAGGCAAACCAAGTGTTTACAGGAGGCTAGACAGCAAGGAAGAACAGCTTAAAATAGCAGATAAAATTGGATTGAAGATTCCTGCAACTTGCTTAACAAATAATCCTGAGGAAGCAAAACAATTTATTATAAAACATAAGAACGTAGTTGCAAAAATGCAGACCGGATTTGCAATTTATGAAGACGGAGTTGAAAGTGTTGTGTTCACCAACGTTGTTAAAGAAGATAAATTTGAAGAATTAGAATCACTTTTATACTGTCCAATGCAGTTTCAGAAAATGATTCAAAAGAAAAGAGAACTTCGTGTAACAGTTGTTGGTCAGGACGTTTATGCTTTTGAAATCGATTCTCAACAATTTGAAGATGCTAAAGTTGACTGGAGAAAAGATGGCGTTAATTTAATTGATAAATGGCTTCCAACCGAACTTCCAAAAGATATTGAAGAAAAAGTTTTGGAACTTTTAGATGTTTACAATGTTGATTATGGCGCATTAGACATCATTGTTTCTCCTGAAGATGACTATTATTTCATCGAGATCAATGCAGCGGGAGAGTTTTTCTGGCTTGATAATCTAACGGAAGGAAATCTTATTTCTAAAAGTATCGCAGATGTTTTGTGCGACAAAGCTCCGAGAAGAAATAATATGGTTTTAGCTTAGATTTTTAAACACAAAAATCACAAATTAATTCCACGAATTACACAAGAATTTATATCAATAGGAACGGGCTTTAGCCCGTTTTCTTATTTTAATCCCATAGCCAAAATATAAAACTTAACGCTTGCTGAAAATCTAAGATTTTCTTGCGCCTTAGAAACAGCATGAAGAATAAAAAAACTTTGTGCCTTTGCGATTCTCCAACAAAATATTTTCCATTAAACTTTTCATTAAAATTTAGACAAATTCATTAATTAAATATTAAACTAGACCGTAATTGTCCTTTAAAAATCGCAAATTTGCAGATACAATTTTTAGGTAATTTTTCAACAAAACGAAGAATTGCTAAATAAGAAATATTGTCATAATTTAGTCAACAATCAAGTAGAAATATAATTGATGGTTTTTGTAACGGGTGCCACCGGGATTTTAGGCAGAGTAATCGTTTTAGAGCTTCTTAAAAAGGGCAAAAACGTTCGTGCTGCAAAAAGACCTACAAGCAATATAAAGGAAATAAAACATTCGTATACATTTTATACGGAAAGCGCTGACGATTTTTTTAATAAAATTGAATGGATCGATGTAGATTTTGATGATATCAATTCTCTGCAGGATGCTTTGAAAGGAGTAGATGAGGTTTATCACTGCGCTGCAAAAGTAAGTTTTAATCCAAAAGATGAAAAAGAGATGTACCATGTTAATATTAAAGGTACAGAAAACCTCTTGTTTGCCTGTGAAGGTTCCGATGTTAAGAAATTTTTACATGTAAGTTCTATTGCGGTTTTAGATGGTTTTAATGAAAAGGGAGAATTGGATGAAGATTCTGATTTTAATCCTAAAATAGAACATTCTGCGTATGCAATTTCCAAACATTTATCTGAAATGGAAGTCTGGAGAGCGTCTGCAGAAGGTTTAAATACAATTATTATCAACCCCGGAATCATCATTGGAAGTGGAAATTGGAGCCAAAGCAGTGGCGAACTTTTTTCTACTTTTGAAAAGAATAGTTTTAATTTTTCAGGAGGAACATCTTATGTAGATGTATTTGATGTAGCAAAAATTGCAATTGAATTAATGGAAAAAAATATTTTTGGAGAACGATTTATTCTTATTTCTGAAAATAAAAAATATGCAGATTTAGGGAATTATGTAAGAAAGAAATTAGGGTTGAAAGATGCTAAAATCCTTTCCAATACCCAACTGAATTTGGGAAGATGGCTAAATATTTTTTTCGGATGGTTAATTCCACAATTAAAAATGGCAACCCGATCTAATATTGAAGCGGTAACTTCACTGAATACCATTTCCAATCAAAAAATTAAAGAAAAGCTGAATTATCAGTTCATTCCCGTACAGGAAAGTGTTGATTTTCACCTTAATAATTATAGTAACGATAAAAAGCTGAATAAATAAATGAATCTTGCAGAGGCAATTATCAATAAAAATGTAGCAAAACATCCCATAAAATCAGCCATTGGTTTTAAGAAAAAAGAGGGCTGGAAGGAATTGAGCTGGAAGAAATTTGGTGAAATGATTTTCAAAACAGCCAATGCTCTGAAAAATGCAGGAATTGAGGAAAATGATAAAGTCGCAATCTATTCAGACAATTCTTCTGAGTGGATGATTTTTGACTTGGCTGCCATTTCTATCGGGGCAGTTACGGTTCCTATTTATTCGACAAATAATGCTGAACAGGCAGAATATATCATCAATGATTCTCAGTCTAAAATTATTTTAGTAGGAGATCAGGCGCAATATGATGCTTGTCTGGAAGTTTTACATAAGGAAGAAAGTACTCTTCAAACCATCATTGTTTCTAAAAAAGCAGTGTGGATTAAAAAAGAATTCAACAGTTTTTATCTGGAAGATTTTATTGCAAAAGCTTCCTCAAAGCTAGAGTTCTGTAAAAAAGAATATGAAGATGTAGCAACATTAATCTACACTTCAGGAACTACCGGAACACCAAAAGGCGTAATGTTGACGCACGGAAATTTCATCAAAGCTTTCGATGCTCATTTTGAATTTTTTAAGTTTAAAAATTTCGAAGAAGAGCTTTCATTGGCATTTTTACCATTAAGTCACGTTTTCGAAAGATGCTGGAGCTTACTTTGTTTGTACGGAGGAGCGAGAGTATATTTCCTTGAAGATCCCAAGAATATTGCAAAAGCATTGGAAGAGGTAAAACCTACGATGATGTGTGCCGTTCCTAGATTTTTCCAGAAAGTCTATGCCGGAGTATTAGAAAAAGCCAATGAAGGCTCATCATTAAAAAAGAAAATCTTCAATTGGGCTCTAGAAACAGGAAAGCAAACAGGAGAATTAAGACAGCATGAAAATCCGGTTCCTTTTGGTTTAAAGCTAAAAGAATCGGTTGCAGAGATGCTTGTTTTCAATAAAATCAAAGAAAAAATGGGTGGCCGACTGTGGTTCCTGCCTTGTGGCGGAGCTTCTTTGTCTCCCGAAGTAACTAGATTCTTCGAATCGGTTGGAATCCACGTTACGGTTGGCTATGGTTTAACAGAAACTACAGCAACGTTAACTCTTTTCCCTTTAACGAATTTCGAACACGCAACAAGCGGAAAACCTTTGCCAGGAGTTGAAATTAGAATCGGAGAAAATGATGAAATTCAGGCGAAAGGAAACGGTATCATGAAAGGGTACTACAACAAGCCGGAAGAAACACAAAAAGTTTTCACGGAAGATGGTTGGTTTAAAACCGGTGATGCCGGAAAGATTGATGATGCTGGAAATTTGATTATTACAGACAGAATCAAGGATCTAATGAAAACTTCCAACGGAAAATACATCGCTCCACAGCAGATCGAAAACCTTTTGACTAACAATAATTATATAAGTCAGATTGTTTTGATCGCAGAAGGAAGACAGTTTGTTTCGGCTCTGATTGTTCCTAATTTTGAGTTTTTAGGAGATTATATTAAGAAGAATAATATTCCATTTACCAATTGGGAAGAATTGGTTAAAAAAGAGGAAATTATTCATTTATATAAAGATAAAATCAATGAACTACAACATGATTTGTCTGATTATGAAAAGGTAAAGAAATTCACTTTGATGCCTGCAGAGTTCGATATCAATACAGGTGAGATCACACCAACGTTGAAGGTAAAGAGAAATGTAGTTCTTAAAAAATATGCAGATATTATTGAGAAAATGTATTAAATAAAACGCTGAAAGGTCACAGCATATAGTAAAATTTGTGAAAAACATTTGTGCTATTTGTGGTTAAAGAAGAATCAAGTTTTATCATTTTAAATTAAATTATGACAACACAAGAATTTTTAGGAAAAGAAGACTTTACAATAAGCTCACAAACAGTTTCAGAAAGCTGTCCGTCGAATATTGCCTTAATTAAATATTGGGGAAAATATGACAATCAGATTCCTGCAAATCCGAGTATCAGTTATACTTTAAATCATTGTAAAACGAATACAACAGTAGAGTTTTTAGCTGGAGAACCATTTTCTGTACAAACATTTTTAGCAGGAAATGAAGAGGTTAAATTTGCTGAAAAAATCGAAAAATATTTTAAAAATATCGACCAATATTTGCCTTGGATTTTAGAAGGAAAATACATCATCAGAACAGAAAATACGTTCCCTCACAGTTCAGGAATAGCAAGTTCAGCTTCAGGATTTGGAGCGATTGCAAAATGCCTGATGAAGTTGGATGAAGTTTTTTCTGAGAAAACATCTGATGAAGAATCATTAAAAAAAGCGTCATTTCTGGCTAGATTAGGAAGCGGAAGTGCTTGCAGAAGTCTTTACAACGGATTGGTTGTTTGGGGACAATCTCAAGTAAAAGGAAGTTCAGATTTATATGCCGTACAATATCCGGATGATGAAATTCATGAGATTTTCAAGGATTTTAATGATTGGGTTTTGCTGATTCATGAAGGTCAGAAAACGGTTTCTTCGACGGTTGGACACGGTTTGATGAATACAAATCCATATGCAGAAAGAAGATTTCAGGAAGCGAGAGAAAATTTTATTCCAATGATTGAAATCCTTAAAAGTGGTGATTTACAAAGTTTTATCAAATTAGTTGAACACGAAGCTCTTACACTTCACGCAATGATGATGATGAGTGATCCTGCTTTTATTTTAATGAAGGTTGGAACATTGGGAGTGATCAATAAAATCTGGGATTTCAGAAGAGAAACTAATTTACCTTTATTTTTTACATTGGATGCCGGTGCAAACGTTCATCTTTTATTTCCGAATGACGGTTCTGAAGAAAAAATTAAATCATTTATTGAAGCTGAATTATTACAACATACTCAAAACAATGGAGTAGTGAAGGATGTTATGAAGTTTTAATTAAGATAAAAACATACTTAAACATCAATAGGAACGGGCTTTAGCCCGTTTTTGTTGTATAGGAATACAATTGACTTTAGTCAAAACATATTAAAATCAATCCTCAGTCACAACCGCATCACGCTCCCCATCCTCTTCTTTTCCTTCCTGGATCATTTCTTCAGCTTGAATTTTTTCTTCTGTAGTCGCTTTTTCTATTCTTTCTTCCTGCTGATCATTGTGATGATCTATAAAAAATTCACAATAAACGGGAAGATGATCAGAACCGAAATTTTCCAAAGTAGTAAGCTTTTCAATAAAAATATCTTCACTATGGAACATCAGATCAATCGGAAATCTCAACATACGGTATTTTGCATGAAACGTTGACACAAAAGCACGACCGATTCTAGGATCAATCAAATGACTCGTTTTTCTAAATAATATCGACGATTTTGACCACGCAACATTATTAAAATCTCCCACAACAATTACGGGCTTATCAATTTTTTTTACACGTTTTGCTGTACTCAATAAATCACCGTCTCTTTCTTTTGAAGTTTCTTCTTCGGTAGGACTTGGTGGTGGTGGATGAACCCCGAAAAAGACAAATGAAAATCCATCTTCAGTCATTAAATGCACTTCAATACTCGGAATATCATTAGCAACAAAATAATGTGTTTTAGCCTCTTTAATTTCTATTTTAGAATAAAAATGCATTCCGTAGGTATTTTCCAGCGTTACTTTATGATGATAGGGATAGTCTTTTTCCAAAGGCTGCATCGCTTTTTCCCAATCTTCGTTGCTTTCCATTGTCAGAAAAATTTCAGGATTGTATTTTTCTATTAATTTAATAAATCTGCTGTATTCTGTATTGAATTGATACACATTTGCTGAAATAAAATGTATTTTTTGAGATGATTTCTGCTGTCTTGAATGTTTTTTCACAGGATAAACAGGAGTATATTTTACCAATATAACGCCATGATGAACAAACATTAATCCTAAAAAACCTTGAAAATACCAGAAATATTCTGAATGAGAATCAGCCAAAAAGCCTAAAATAAAAGTAATAATAATGAAATAAGTGATCTGGATCTTACCAAATTCAGGAACTCTAAATACCCAATGTGAATTTTGAATTTTAGGTAAAAGCGTTAAAATTAATAACAGTACAACTAAGATAAGGTAAACATTCCACATATTTCTTGAATAAAGGGTTAAAAGTATGATTTTAGTTTTTAAATTGATGTACAGTTTATATTTTATTTTCCTATTTTTATTCTGTATGATTTAACCGAAAAATAATATGAATAAAATACTAGCTCTTACTTTATTATTAAGTACTTTTTGTTTTGGACAGCAATCTAAAAATCAGGATGTTGAAAAACCTATCCGAAATTTATTTCTTGCCATGAAAAATGCAGATCCAGAATTGTTAAAAACAGTTTTTTCTGATGCTGCTATTCTTCAAACTATTACAAAAGACGGAACAGTAAAAACAGATAATATTCCCGATTTTATTTCTTCAATTTCTAAAGTTTCAAAAGATGATCTTGATGAAAGAATAACCATTGAAGCGATTCATATTGACGGAAATTTAGCAAGTGTTTTTACGCCATACCAATTCTATTATAAAGGAAAATTCTTACATTGTGGAGCCAACAGTTTTCAATTGGTAAAGCAAAATAATATCTGGAAAATTCAATATTTAATTGATACCAGAAGAAAGGAAAACTGCGAAAATTTAAAATAAATTTTAAAATGAAAATACATCATATCGCAATCATCTGTTCAGATTACGAAGTTTCCAAAAAATTCTACACAGAAGTGATGGGATTAAATATCATTCGTGAAGTATATCGTGAAGAAAGACAATCTTATAAACTTGATTTAGCCATCGGAGAACATTACGTAATCGAATTGTTTTCATTTCCCAACCCGCCAGAAAGACCGTCTCGTCCAGAATCATGTGGTTTAAGACATTTAGCTTTTTCGGTAGAAAATGTCAATGAAAAACGGGAAGAATTAATTAATAAAGGATTAAACTGCGAAGAAATAAGAATCGATGAATTCACAGGAAAAGAGTTTTTCTTTACCCAAGATCCGGACAAATTGCCTTTAGAGTTTTATGAAATGTAGTTAAATTAATGAGCGTAACCTGTAAAGAAACTGATCGCCATAATGGCTAAAACAATCGAAGAAATGACTACATAAACGTAGTCTTTTTCTTTTAAATAACCTATCAAAGCAAAAACGATTCTCATTAAAGGTGTAATAATAAGGATAAGAATTCCCAATTGAATAATGGCCATTCCTTCTCCTGCACCAAGAGAATGCCAGAAGTGGCTCCAAACTTTTTCGGAAGAAGATCCTATATCTAGGCTGGTATATTTTTTAGGCATTTCAAAACCTTCAAAGAAAAGTTTAATAAAACCAATTAACGATGTGGCTACAGATAAAAGAACACCTAGCCTCAAAAGATTTCCAACGGAACGGTTTAGATCTACATCAGTGAAATTCTTTCTCATTATCTGAAACTTTTATTGATACCGTTATACATCATGTAAATCGACAAGATTGTGATCACAATGGCGAAGAATGTTTTTAGTTTTTTAGTCTTAGAAACCATTAACGTTTTTGAACCGATAAAACTTCCAACGACAACACCTACCAAAACGGGAGCTGCAATCACGGGGATAATTTCACCTCTCTGGAAATAAATCATGGCACTCGCCACAGCGGTTACTCCGATCATGAAATTACTGGTTGTGGTAGAAACTTTAAATGGCAGTCTCATCATGTTATCCATTGCCAAAACTTTCAATGCACCAGAACCGATTCCTAATAATCCGGACATTGCTCCTGCAAACATCATCATCAAAAACCCGGGAACTGTATTTCTTGCAGAATAGCTTTTTAATACGCCTTTGTCAGGAAATGTTCCGTATAATTTTAGTCTTTCTTCCAAGCTGCCTTTTATCAGAGGCTCCTGATGATCAGGTTTTCCTTTAAGATTTAAAACAACCGTCAAAAGAAGAATACTTGCAAAAATAATTCCCAATGTATTCGGATTCAGCATTCCAGAAACTAAAGCTCCAATGATGGCTCCGGCTGTGGTTCCGATCTCCAAAAACATTCCGATCCTCATATTGGTAAAGCCTTCTTTAACGAAAGCTACCGCCGCACCGGAAGAAGTTCCGATCACAGATATTAATGAAGCACCGATTGCGTAATGCATAGGAACGCCGAAACCCAGCGTTAATAAAGGGATGATGATAACTCCTCCTCCTAAACCAGTAAGCGAGCCTAAAAGCCCTGCTGAGATGGCTCCAAGAAAGAGAATAATGATTTCTGACATGGTACAAATATAAAACTATTGACGTTGTCTGACAAACTTTTAAAAAAGATTATTTTAACGTAATTTTGCAGAAACGTACAAAGAAATGAATTTATTTTATGTCATTCTGGGAGCAACTCCTAAAGGTAGAAATATTGAGCAGCATGATGTTTTTTTCGGAATTGCAGAAAGCCTGAAAGATTTAGTTCCTGATATGAAGGATTTTTGGAAGGAAGCAGACGGTAAAATTCACCTTGACTGTCATCAGAAAGTGCAGTTTGCAGACGGTTATGAAGTGAAAATTGTTGAAAAAACCGACGCCACTTCGGAAGATCAATTATACTTCCTGAATTTAGGTGGATATAAAAGAGGACACTTTGAGGAGTTTCACGAACAGCATTTGATGGTCGGAAAATCAATGGGAGAGATCATTAAAAGAGCGAAAAATACAGAGTTTTATAAAATAATGGGTTTCGAAGGCGCTGTAAGTCATGTTGATGACAAGCATGGAGTAGATATTGATGATATTTTTAATGTAAATGATATTCTGCCCGAAAAGACGAAAGAAAAATACTCGATTATTTTAATTAAATCCGATGCCGAAAATCAGGAAAATGAAATAGGATTGGGATATCTGAAAATCGATAAAGTTTAAAAATAAAATTAGCTTTAAATTAAATCTAATAGAAAAAATAAAAAGGAAGAATGAAAATAGGAATTTTAGGAGGAGGACAGCTTGGAAGAATGTTGATTCAGGAAGCATTGAAATATGATGATCAGTTTTATACGCTGGATCCCGCTTCTGATGCACCTTGTCACAACATCTCATACTTTACGCAGGGAAATTTCAATGATTATGAAACGGTTTTGAATTTTGGTAAAGATAAAGAAGTTGTAACGATTGAGATCGAGCATGTAAATGCTGAAGCTTTGGCTGAACTTGAAAAGCAAGGCGTAAAAATAGTTCCGAATTCTAATATTATTAAAACTATTCAACAAAAAATCCTTCAAAAGGAATTTTATAAAACGCATAACATTCCAAGTCCTGAATTTCAGGTAGTTTGGAACAGGGATGAAGAAATTACAATGCCATTACCTTTTGTTCAAAAAATGAATACGGGTGGATATGACGGAAAAGGAGTTCAGGTAATTAAAAATGAAATTGATCTTCAAAATCTTTGGCAAGAAGCTTCTGTGATTGAAAGTTTAGTTGATATTGATAAAGAACTTTCCGTAATTGTTGCAAGAAATGAAAACGGAGAAACAAAGACTTTTCCCGTAACGGAAATGGTTGCAGATCCCAAACTGAATTTATTAGATTTCAACATCTGTCCGGTTTTTTTAAATGAGGATATTCAGAAACAAATTGATTCTATTACAGAGAAATTTTTAGAGGTTGTAAATTCTCCCGGACTTTTTGCGATCGAATTATTCTTAGATCAGGAAGGAAAAATTTGGGTAAACGAAACGGCTCCGAGATTGCATAATTCAGGACACCAAAGTCAGGAAGGAAATGCCAATTCACAGTTCGAACAAATGTATCGAGTGGTAAAAAACCTACCTTTAGCGGATACAGATTCTCTAACTTTCAGTGGAATGTTAAACTTAGTTGGCGCAGAAGGATTCGAAGGAAAAGTTATTTATGAAGGAATGGATGATGTGCTGAAAATGCCAAAAACCTATGTTCATCTTTACGGAAAAACTGAAACCAAGCCCGGAAGAAAAATGGGGCACATTAATGTACTGGCAGACTCGAAGGAAGAGCTGATGGAGAAATTGGTGAAGGTGAAAGAAATGGTGAGAGTGATTGCGGAATAATTAAAAATATAGAATAAAGAAAAAGCTGTAATTATAACTACAGCTTTTCTTTATTCTTTTAGTAATGAGACCTCTTCCCAATTATTGTTTTTATACTGATAAGTTTTGTGAGTGACATTATTATAATTTAAATTATATATAAAGTCCACAACTACAATTTTATTAAGTTTGTTATGAAATTCTAAATATAAAGTATTGAAATTTTCAGTTTCCTTATTAGTGTTAATTGTTAGGTTTTTGCTTTTAAACGGGAAATAATAAAATTCTTCTTGTGAATTTTTTTGAGTCTTTAATATTAATCCCTTTTTCCGTTTTTTTGAAAGTTTTAATAATTTTTTTTTATCATTAAGGTCATAACTGCTGAAACTTCCTGAATAGCTTTCAAGTTTATTGTTTTTTACAAACAAAAAAGAATTTGCTTCCTTTAGAAAAGGAATTAAATTTTTATGATACTTTTTTCTAATAAACCTTATTGTTTTTTTATTCCAGAATATAGTCTGATTGAAAGCAGGATTCACGTTTCGAGAGACTTCATCATGAGGAGAAATTAGAATTATCGGTCGACGTAAGCTACTAAAATAAAAAACTAAATTTTCATTTTTTAATTGGTTAAAATCAATATCTGAAATGATCTTTTGATTAAGTTTAGTATAATTTAAATCTTTAAAATCTACAAGAATTTGATGAGTCAAATTTTTGCTTGATTCCTCGTCCAGACTATCTCTTATTTTTCTCTTATTTGTTTGGCTATATAAGCTAGAGCAGATAATAATGAAAAGTAAATAAACTATATTTTTCATTATTAAATTATTCATGAATTTTCGGATAATCAATCGTCCATTTTTTTTCTTGGGAATTCCACATCAGATATGGTCCATCAAATTCATCCATATATATTAACTCATAAGTACCTTGATTATCTGTTGCATAATTGGGTTTTGTACTCTGATTTTCTTTTTTGAAACCTAATTTTTCAAGTGTTTTTAAATCTTGATTTTCAGGGAGTTTTTTATTGATTGTTTTATAGACTTCAATATTTTCTATTAATTGATTTCCAAATTGTACATCAGATTTTCGGGTAATTTCAATAGGTAAATTCCAGTAAACAGTGAATGCAATTACAAATACAAGAAGTATTGAAACTATAATTATTATGGTTTTTTTCATTATTAAATTTAAAATAAATTACTTAAAAATCTTCTGAATAACATTCCCAATCTCCACAAAATCTCCATGATTTCCTACAGATCGTATTTCGGGATTATTTTTATCAAATTCCGAAAACGGGAAAATAAGAAGATAATTGTTATTATTTAAATATTTATTCAATAATTCCGGGATAATTCTCATTTGCGGAATGTAAGACTGCATTCCTCTTTTCGCCATTAAAACGATTAATGCTTCATCTTCTTTTAATTGGGCAGCGGTTTTTTCACCGTCTCGCCAATTGTTCATGATGATAAATTCTGCTTCGATATTGGCTTTTTTGATGATCTTTTGTAAGATTTCTAAAATGTTCTCTGGAGTATAAAAGACTACCGTAGCACCGGAATTTCTCGCAATATTCCAAACTCTGAGAAGTGCATGGAAAAATCCGGCTTCTTTATGAGCATTTTGAGGAATCATCACCGCATATTTTTTGATGGTTGAAAGAGGTTGGGCCGCATGATACACCAAAACATTCACATCATCATTTTGTAGATAACCGTTGTAAAGATTGTAGACAAAAGAAGGGGAGAAGCCTTTTTCATCTTCCAATCCGATGATCAAATCTGTGATATTTTGTTCTTTGATGACATTGTGTACACCGTTGATTACGTCGTTATCATACCTCTTCAAAGCCTGCAATTTCACATCTGCCGCCGCCGCCGCATCGGTTGCCTGATGCAATAATTTCTCTGCATTTTTTACGGAAGACTCATTTTTATCTTCATTAATAACATTCAATGCAAACAAATCTTCGGTATTGGAATGCGCTTTTATTAAAATCCCGAGATTGACCATTCTTTCCACTGTTTTTTCGTGATTAATGGCCAACAGAATATTTTCTTCTTCATGATTCGTTCCCGAAACGGTATCTTCATTATCGCTTTCAGCAATTTTTTGGGCACTCGCCATGGAAATAAATGATGAAATTGTACATGAAACCAAGATCAATAAAATACTTCCGTTTAAGACATGTTCATTCAATAACCTTATAGGCTCTCCGGTTTCGGTTTCAGAAATAATAATATTGTATCCAACCATCACAGAAGCTAATGTTGCAGCAGCAGAAGCCGAACTCAACCCAAAAATAAGTTTTCCTTCATCTTTTGAAAGGCGAAATGTTTTTTGAGTAGCCACAGCCGCAATATATTTCCCTCCGATGGAGGCGATAAGCATGATTCCGGCAACTTCAAGGGTTTCTAAACTTTCAAAGAAAACTTTAAAATCGATCAACATTCCTACACTTATTAAAAAGAAAGGAATGAAAATAGCATTTCCGACAAACTCAACTCTATTCATCAACGAAGAAGTGTGTGGAATAAGTCTGTTTAAAGCTAAGCCTGCAAAAAATGCCCCGATAATAGCTTCAACACCTGCCAATTCTGCTAACATGGCTGCCAGATAAATCATGACCAAGACAAAAATATATTGTGAGATCTTATCATCCACTTTTTTGAAGAACCAACGCCCAATCATAGGAAATATCAACAAAACAATAAGAGCGAAAACGATAAACGAAACCGATAGTTTTACCCAAAATGCAGTCCCGACATCTCCTTGCGACATTCCGACCACGACAGCAAGAACTAAAAGAGCAAGAACATCTGTGATCATTGTTCCGCCAACGGTAATATTCACGGCCAGATTTTTTGCAATTCCCAACTTGCTAACCAAAGGATAAGCAATCAAAGTATGTGATGAAAATAAACTGGCAAAAAGTACGGAAGTCAGAATGTTAAAGTGTAAAAAATAATATCCGCCCAGAAAGCCCAACACAAAAGGAACGACAAACGTATAGATTCCGAAAGTGAGACTTTTCCATTTGTTTTTCTTAAAATCTCCCATGTCAATTTCAAGTCCGGCAAGAAACATAATGTACAGCAAACCGGTAGTTCCGGTCACGACAATACTACTGTCTCTTGATAGAACATTAAAGCCATTTGGTCCGATCACAGCACCTGCGATGATTAATCCCAATAAGTGCGGAACTTTAATTTTATTCAACAAAAGCGGTGCTGCAAGAATAATGATAAGAACCAACAGGAACTTTAATACCGGATCTTCTATGGGAAGACTCAGATTATGTATGCTTAGTAAGATCATAGGTGTTTATTTTGTGGAACGTACTAATTCGACAGAGAATTTGGCCAGACAGCTATTGTCTACCGTTACGGTTCTGGTACCTCTGATTTTATTGTCAGAAATATCATTAAGCAAAATATTCATTTCTACTTTCTTTTTGGCGGTAGAATCTGTTTTGAAATTAAGCTTGATTTCGTTATGATCGAATTTGCCCGCGTACAATCTTACGAGATTATTATTGTTGATAATTTTGGTAACCAATTGAGTAGAATCATTATCAAATTCCCAGGTATCTATACGCTGATCTCCAACGACATAATCACTGCAGTTGGATTCTGTGCAAATTACTTTTCCTGTCCAGTCTCCGGAAATTTCTGTAGGCCACATCACGATTTTAACAGAATCTTTCTTTGAAAAAATACTGTCTCTCATTTTTAATAATGCCTGATATTCGGATTCTTTTTGGGCAAAGAGTTTTTCTTTTTGAAGTAGTTGCTGTTCTCTGGAAATGAGACTGCTCTCTTTTTCTTTATCATTACAGCTTACAAAAAAGAATGGAATTGCCAGAAGTATAAATAGTGTGTTTTTTAGCATACTGAGTATATTGGTCTAAACAATATAAGCAAAAAAACGCAAATGATGAAATTGAATTCCCGAAAATAGGAGGTTGTAGTTAATAAAAATTATACAACTTTCTGTTTTCTAAACATCTCAGGTTTATAATTAATAATAAAAACTCCCATGATAATTAAAACGGCAGCCATGATAAATTTAATGGTAATATTTTCATCCATAATGAGCCATCCTAGAAATATAGCAATAATGGTATTGAAATAAGCTAATATTGAAACCTGAACGGGCGAGATCTTGGTTAAAGCATAATGAAAGGCAAAAAATGCAGCTACAGAACCAAAAACAGACAAATATATCATTGCAGAAATACTTTTTAAAGTCCAGTTTTCGAAATTATAATGATTGGAAAAGATAAAAGCAAAAATGATCTGAACAATTCCCGCAAATAGAAATTGATAGAATAAATTCAAGGAGATATTTCCACTTTGAATATTTAATTTTTTAGTAAAAATCGTTCCCGAAGCCCATCCTGCAATAGCACAAAATAGAAAAATAATTCCCATTCTATAATCTGGATTGGCGAGATCTTTTATTCCGTCCCAGAAAATGAATAATATTCCGCTGAAACACATTAAAACACCTAGAAAAGCTCTAAAACTAAATTTCTGTAAACCAATTGCCACACTTCCCAGAAAAACGAGAATAGGAGAGGACGCACTTATAAGAGAAGCCAGACTGCTTGATACAGTTTCTTCTGCAACGGTGGTCATTCCATTGGCAACGACCAACATTAATGAAGAGAAAATGATTTGATAACCTAAGTTTTTACAACCGATCCATTTAAATTCTTTTCTTGAAAGAAGAACTATCAACATAATCATTGATGCCAAAAACTGTCGGATTCCAGCTACAAACCAAGCCGGAATAGTTTCTACTGCGACACGGATCGCCAGAAAGGTTGTACCCCAAACAAGAGCTACGGTAATGACAGCAAAAATAAGTTTGTAATCTTTCAAAATAGAATAAAAGTGGTAAGCAAATATATCTTTTTTGAAATGAACACAATGGGTACAGTTTGGTGAATTTAGATGGGAACAGAGGAACTTTTGAATTGTATAACGGTGAAATGATGAATAGTGAATTCATTTCATTGTCAATTTTCGACTTGGAAGTGTAATGATTAACAATTCACTTGCGAAGCAAAATTCATCATTTCACCATTAACAATTCACTATCTCATAATTTTAAAATTCTTTATCTTTGAAATCTAATAAAATTGAAGATGGTAGGAATTATTATGGGAAGTCAGAGCGACTTGCCGATCATGGAACAGGCTGCGAATTTTTTAAAAACGTTGAACATTCCGTATGAGCTTACAGTGGTTTCGGCTCACAGAACGCCGGAAAGAATGTTTGATTACGCCAAAACAGCTCAGGAAAGAGGGTTGAAAGTAATTGTTGCCGGAGCAGGAGGTGCTGCACACCTTCCGGGAATGGTAGCAAGTTGTACAATTTTGCCTGTAATTGGAGTTCCTATTTTGTCGAGTAATTCTATTGACGGTTGGGATTCTGTATTATCAATCCTTCAAATGCCGGGCGGAATTCCTGTTGCAACAGTAGCATTGAACGGTGCTTTAAATGCCGGAATTTTAGCCGCAAAAATTATTGGAACGGGTAATGCTGAGGTTGCTGAAAAACTTCAAAAATACCAGGAAGCTTTAAAAGATAAAGTATTGGGAACTGTGGATGATATCAAAGCTCATCATCCTAATCAATATGATAAATAAGGTGAATGGTGAATGGTCAATTTGCTTTGCTTATCAATTTTAAAGTTGGTAATTGACCATTTACAATTCACTAAAAAGCCTCACATTTTGTGAGGCTTTTCTATTTTTAGGAATGTTACTTTTCTTCTGCTTTATTTTTCCAATAGGATACTTGCTCTTTCAACTCTTCGATACGTTCTTCGTATAATTCCGTTATCTTTTCAGATAGAGAATTGATTGTATTGATTGTTCCTACAAACTGAAAAGCCATTCCGCCTTTTTGATCTGTATTCTCTTGTTCAAGATTATTTGTTTCATCGGTAAGAAAATTTTCAGGCTTTACTTCAAAAATTTCACTTAATTTTTCTATATGTGCAGCCCACGAATGGCTTTCTCCTGTCTCTATTCTGGCATATGCAGATTGAGAAATATGTAATTTTTCAGCCATGTCTTCCTGAGAAAATCCTTTAGACTTTCGTAATCTTTTTATTTTCTCTGCAACGTTGTTGGTCATGTCTTTTTTATTTTACACAAATATAAAAATAATTTCATCAAAACAACTTACCCGCCTATCGGGTAGAATTATGCAAAAACAGGTTTTGTATATTGTAGACTATTTCACATATTTGTAGAGTTATAAAAAAATATTATATTTAACAACGTAAAAACAAATGAGAAAAAAATCTATTCTCAGACTATTTTTATTAATAGTCTTTAGCATCTCGCTTTATTCCTGTGTACACGATGAGATTGCATCATCCACAGATCCTTCTTCTAAAGAATACAAATCCAAGAGTTTGTGGAAAGAAGATGAGAAATACATCAAAAATGTAATGCAGGTCTATAATGAAAACGAAACCAAAATAAAAAAAGGAAATGGAATTCCACTTTGGGATTATGCTACAACCATGGATCGGTTTGATGAAAGTTTTTTGATGGTTCCCGTGGTTGATAACGGAAAAGTAGTTTCTGTATTGCAGGTTCCCAGACATGGAGCTAAAGTATATTTTATCTACACAGAGTCTCAGAATGATATAGCTTTTTTTCAAAACTATATTTCTCCAAACCCTAAAAGAGCTCTCAATGCAGATATTAGCAATGGAACTAACAAATTAGTCTGTGTAACAAAGACTGTTTCTACATGGCTTCCTGATAATGAAGATAATCCTAATGGAACAGGCACTTGGGTGTCTACAAGGGTTACTACCTGCACAAAACAGCAGTTAGAAAACTGTACGGGTATTGTATTGCCAGATGGTGAATGTATGGGTGGAGGCGGTGATCCAGGCTATCCTTACCCTGATTATGGAGGCGGCGGTGATCCCCAAGATCCGGAACCTCCGGAAGATCCTTGTGCGAAAACGAAAAGCATAATAAATAATCCTAAAATGCAAGCTGGTCTTCAAGAACTAAAAACTCAATCTACCCAAGGTGGTGAAAAAGGGATAAAATTTAAAGCTGATGGAACACCTTCTGCAACAATAACAGGAGGTGCACATAGTGTTGATTTGGGAGATAAAACAGGATATGCAGGAGGCTATCACAACCACACACCGTCAGGGATACCAATGTTATCACCTCCAGATGTAGATCAATTATTAGGTTTTGCAAGAGCACAGCCTACTTCTAACCCTGCAAATGTAAATAATGCTTATTTAGGAATGGTAGCTCCAAATGGCATGCATTATGTTATTTGGTTTAACGGAAACTATCAAGATTCCTTGACGAATTTCTCGCAAGATCAGTTAGATAATTATGTAAATGATTATATAACTTATAAAGACCTTTTTCTATTAGATAATGCCTATTCAAGTGACCATTTAAATCTAAATAGTGACGGCTTAGAAAAATTATTTTTTGATACATTAAAAAATATGGGACTAGATGGAAAAGTAAATCTGCAAAGAATTGAAAACGATGGTACAGTAAAAATAGTAAGTCTTAATAGTAGTAATCAACCAACTTCATCAACATGCTCACAATAAATTAAAAAATACAATATGAAAACAATAAATATTAAAACAATAATTCTTTTTAGCTTTTTTATAAGTTTTTTTTCTTGTAAAGCACAAGAACATCCATTAAATACAGATTTTAGAAATTTACCTGATTATTCTTATTTAAGAGACTTAAACAATGAATTAAATCCATATATTGGAACATATACTTCAACATATAATGGAAATAATATTACGATTTATATAAATAAACAAGAAAAGAAACTAAAAAGTTTTGGAAGTCAAAAATTCTATAAAGATGTTTTATCTATAAAGTTCATTGTTAAAAATTCATCTGGAAATGTGCTCCAAGATACTCAAAATATGAACTTTGATATTAATCAAATTCGACACACTATTTTCAGTACAATGATTAATCCTTATCATAATTTAGTAATGTTTTCTTATGGAGGTACAAATTGTGGTGTTGGCTGGGGAAGTATATATCTGAAAAAACTAAACTTAAATCAACTTTCTTGGGAATATCGACCAAATGATATGATTCTTGATAGTAGTAAATGTCCAAATGGAACAAATATAAATATTTATCTTCCTGAGACAAAAGATTTAATTTTTACTAAGCAATAAAATAAGCCTCTTCGGAGGCTTTTCCAAATGATGATATATGAAAAAACTATTTTTATTTATACTATTAGGAGGAACATTTTTCTGTAATGCACAAGAAGTCCTTCCTTTAACTAGCATGAACAATGAGCTTCCCCTAAATGCTTATATAAAAGATATAGATAATCAATTACCTGCCTTTGAGGGAAAATGGGAGGGGATTTCAAATAATAAAACATTTACTATTGTTTTCAAAAAAGTGAAATATTATGATACACTTGCACAAAAAAATCCATATTACAAAGATATGCTCTGGGGCAAATTTCAGGTAAAAGACTTAAATGGTAAAACTCTTTTTGATAATCTTTCCCTTGAAGATAATTATTCAAAAATACAAGGTATGCGTATTCATCCTAGTGGAAAGTATGAGTTAATATATATTGATCCGGATTTATGCAATAAAGTAGGTCTTATTATGATTGGATTTACAGATTCTTCAAAAAAAGAATTAAAGTTTAAATATAAAGACTATCCACAAAGCTTGGATTCTAGTTGTTTTTATTATGGTAAACCTATTGATCAACAACCAGATCCATTACCGAAAGAGATTATATTGACCAAACAATAAGTATCTTATAAAACAAGCCTCATTACAATTAGTGAGGCTTGTTTTGTTTTTTAATAAATTTTAAAGAGTGAAATTTATTAAATAAAAAACTCTCCAAATGTTGGAGAGTTTTTCTATTATTCCTGAAGCATATTGTCTCGTGTGTTTTTCTGAACCGCGATAGATCCGAAAAGCGCCAGTAAAAATGCAAAGCCATAAAAACCTTTCTCACTAGGAAGGATGGTGGCATTCCATAATCCGATGGCTAATAAAATGATGGAAGATAAAGTTGCAAACCAACAGATCCCGTAATAAATATCCGTCACTTTGATATTTTCTAATCTGTCACGAACTGCTTTCTGCAAAGAAACAACCGCAAATAAACCGTAGAGTAGGACGGTGAAATAATATCCTTTTTCATTCAATAGCATTTCTGCTCTTACAAGGCCTACGATAAATCCTATCATTCCTGCTCCCAATGCAACCCAAGATGCTGCTATAAATGCATTTGATACATTTTGTTTTTTCATACTTACTGTTTTTGTTAAACGCCAAATATATCGATTTTTTATATAACGTAACATCGGGAAAATACGGTAATAAATAAGTCTTTTTTTGCCTTGAAACTTTGAAAAGGATAACAAAAATTCCTTGGTGGCTGAGGTTCTCGAAGTCACCACTCCTAACATCCTAGCCCGGATAGCAGCGGTTACCCCACAGCAAGAGTGGGAGGGTTTGAGGGTTTAGGTGTTGGAGAGTGTGGGAGCGAGGAGTATGAGCGGATAGCCGGATTAAGCTCCTGAAAAAGTGAATTGTGAATGGTTAATTTGCTTTGCTTGTCAATTTTTTAGTTAAAATAATACATTCTTACAACAAAAAAACTCCCCAAAAAATTGGAGAGTTTCTATATTTTGAGATCCTTCGGCAAGCACAGGATGACATTTTTTAGTATCTGTAGTACTCAGGTTTGAATGGTCCTTTTACGTCAACACCGATGTATTCAGCTTGTTCAGTAGAAAGAACTTCTAATTCAACGCTTAATTTCTTAAGGTGAAGAGCAGCTACTTTTTCATCTAAATGCTTAGGAAGCATGTAAACTTCGTTTCCGTAAGCAGCAGAGTTTGTCCATAATTCGATCTGAGCCAAAGTTTGGTTAGAGAATGAGTTAGACATTACAAAACTTGGGTGTCCTGTTGCACAACCTAAGTTTACCAATCTTCCTTCTGCAAGTATGATAACTTCTTTACCTTCAATTGTATAGATGTCTACTTGTGGTTTAACTTCAGATTTTGTAGAACCGTAGTTTTCGTTCAACCAAGCCATATCGATTTCGTTATCGAAGTGACCGATGTTACAAACAACAGCTTTATCTTTCATTTTAAGGAAGTGTTCTCCTCTTACGATGTTGAAGTTACCAGTAGTTGTGATGATGATATCTGCGTTATCAACAACAGTATCTAATCTTTTAACTTCGAAACCGTCCATTGCAGCTTGAAGCGCACAGATAGGATCAATTTCAGTTACAGTAACGATAGAACCAGCTCCTCTGAAAGATGCTGCAGTACCTTTACCTACGTCTCCGTATCCGCAAACTACCACTCTTTTTCCAGCTAACATAAGGTCTGTCGCTCTTCTTACAGCATCTACTGCAGATTCTTTACATCCGTATTTGTTGTCGAATTTAGATTTAGTAACTGAATCGTTTACGTTGATTGCAGGCATTACCAAAGTTCCGTTTTTCATTCTTTCGTACAATCTGTGAACTCCAGTTGTAGTTTCTTCAGAAAGTCCTTTGATATCTTTTGTGAATTCAGGGTATTTATCAAAAACCATGTTTGTTAAATCTCCACCATCATCCAAGATCATGTTCAATGGTTTTCTGTCTTCACCGAAGAATAAAGTTTGCTCGATACACCAGTCAAAATCTTCCTCGTTTAGACCTTTCCAAGCGTAAACAGGAATTCCTGCAGCAGCAATAGCAGCAGCAGCGTGATCTTGAGTAGAGAAAATATTACAAGAAGACCAAGTAACGTCAGCACCTAAAGCTACTAAAGTCTCGATAAGCACAGCTGTTTGAATTGTCATGTGAAGACATCCAGCGATTCTTGCTCCTTTAAGCGGTTGAGACGGTCCGTACTCTTCACGGATAGACATCAAACCTGGCATTTCTGCTTCTGCAAGGGTAATTTCTTTTCTTCCCCATTCTGCTAGGGAAATGTCCTTAACTTTGTAAGGAACGTATTGTGTTGTTGTACTCATATGTTAATGAATAAGTTTTAATTCGAATTATAATAAGAAGCAAAATTACAATTAATAATTTAGATACAAAAACAGCCGGTTCGGTTTAATGATATGAAATTTTATTTAAATTAAGTTTATTTAGTCTAAATAACCTATTTTTGCAAGGATAAATTTTTATACTATGAATCATACAAATACACAGGACGAAGCTCAGAGACAAGCAAAACCTCTTACTCCAAAAGTAAAAGAACTAATCGCTAATACGAAAAGTATAATTTTAGCTACTGTTGATGCAGAAGGAACACCTAATTCGAGCTATGCACCTTTTGTACAGGAAGACAATGTATTCTATATTTTGGTTTCTTTCATGGCAAAGCATACTAAGAATCTTGCAGACGGAAGAAAAACTTCTGTAATGTTCATCGAAGACGACTCTGCTACAAAACAGATTTATGCTCGTGAGCGTTTAACAATCGAAGCAACTACTTCTCAAATTGAAAGAGATTCTGATACTTGGAATTCTGTTGTTGGTAAATTAAAAGAAACTCACGGAAAAGTAGTTGATGTTATCGCTGAAATGAAAGATTTTATCCTTATCGGTTTACATCCGGTTAAAGGTTCTTATGTAAATGGATTCGGAAGTGCTTATTTTGTAGATGAAAATTTAGAAATTATGGAGCATAGAAATGAAGTGAATCATCAGTCTAAATAAGTTTGAGGGAAGCTGGAGGATGGAAGTGGGAAGTTTTACTACTAACTGCTTTATTTTTTAGCTTTAAAATAATGTTGAATTCACTTGAATCTTAGGATTCGAGTGAATTTTTTTTGTTTTAATTTTTAATTTCAATCTAAATTTTCACGATCAGTTTGTCATGCTGGAAGCATCTCAACGTTGTACATTTAAGTATTCCTTAAATATTTTCACATGACAAACCACACGTTTAACGGTTAGTAGTAAAACTTCCATCTTCAAACTCCTAGCTTCCAGCCCAATTTTTTTCACTAATTTTACTCAATAAATTTATCAATGCCTCTGTATCGCGATTTTTCTGATGACAATGCCACGATTCTCGTATGGAAATACGATGAAACCGAAGATTTGGATATTCATAAACTTCTGGAGCCCGAAAATGCAGAAAAAGTAAAAGATTATCATCCGAAAAAATTGCTGGAAGTATTGATGGTTCGTAAACTTTTGAAAGGTTTAAAACCAAATTCCAAGATATTATATAAGGAAAGAGAACCTTTTCTTTCGCCTAAAGATGCAGAAATTTCTATCACGCATTCTTTTCCTTTTGCAGCAATTGCTATTTCTAAGAATAAGATTGGAATTGATATTGAAAAATTTAATCCTAAAATTTTAAGGGTAATCGATAAATTCACGTATGAAAATGAAAGAGGTTTCATTCCTTTTGATAATGAAGCAACCTTTTATACGATCATTTGGAGCGTGAAAGAAAGTATGTATAAAATTCATCACTCCAAATATTGGTCTTTGAAGAAGAACTATGAAGTAAAAGGTTTTGAATTAAAACATCTTCACGATATAAGCTGCAGAGTTTATGACGATCAGTTTTCTGATGAATTTAAAGCACGCGTAAAATTCTTCGACGATTACTGTTTTACGATTGTTGAGGAATAGCCTTAACGGTTTCTGTAGTTTCGGATTCGCTTTTATATTTTTCGATTACCTTTCTCTGTTCTTTAGCAACATCAAAGATCAATTCCAGCACATCATGAATGTTTTTCAACTCCGTTAAATGAGAAATTTTATCGGGATCTCTTCTGTCTACGATATCGTTTTCTTCAATTTCGGTTCTTCTTTTCAACATCAAATCATCAATAGAAGAATCTTCGGGTTCGATGCGGCTTTCCATTTTCAGGGTTTCGTTGATCTCATCACCATTCAATAACGCGGAAACTTTCTGCATTTCGGCTTCTATTTTTCTGCTCCAGCTTTCTGCATCAATTTCGGGATATTCTTCATTGTTTTTTGAATATTGAGAAAGGGAAGCAGTGTATGCAGTGATAAGGTGTGAAGTTGCCACAAATTGATGAACAACCTCCAATTTTTTCTGCTGATTTTTAGGTTCAGAAATCATCCTTTGAAAGTTATCGGAAAGATTCGCTAATGAAATAATGGCATTTTTTCGCTTTACTTTATAATCTTCAATATCAAAGTCTCCCTCCAAAAATTTAGAAATAACACTTTGAAAATAGATAAGATTGCTTTCCGCAGATTTTTTCATTAAATCTAAATTCTGAGTATGCTCCCAAACCGGTAAAACGATGTAAGAAACCACAAAAGCAATAATTCCTGCCACGATTGTATCTACAATTCTATCTTTAAAAATAACGTCAACTTTCCCCGGACTTAAAAAATTAAAACTCAGGAAAACATAAATCGTCATAAATGAAACCGCCCAGAAATAACGACCTTTCAGAAAACTGAAACACATGATCATACTTAAAAGCAGGATGCTAAATAAAACTGCATTAATGTGTACGAAATGCAAAATAGCATACGCAACAGAAGCCCCTGCAATGGTTCCGTATAAACGAAGTAAGTTCCGCTGTTTTGTGATGGAGTAGGCTGGCTTTAAAATGGCAACTATTGTAATTAAAATCCAATAGGCATGACCAATTGCAAAGAACTGGAACATGGAAAAAAGATATCCTAATAATAAAGCAATAGTAATTCTCAATGCATGCCTGAAATGTGATGAAGATAAAGAAATGTTGTTTCTTAAAACTTTAAAATTAAGCTTCTCTTCGTTAGGCATGAATTTTTTCAAGTCCAATCCGGTTGAAAGACTTTTTGCCAGCTTTACATCTTGTGAAAATACTTTATAGATCTCGTTGATCTCTTTTGTAATTTCATTGATACGCATTAATATTTGGCGTAAAATCATGAAATTTTCAAGAGTATCGGGAGACAGCTGTTTATTTCTAAGCTCGAAATAATGAGCATTTAGATTTTTATGTGCTAAATCCAGATTGGTCATCGGTTTTGCACGGGTTCCGATTTGAAGGGAAATCCCAATATTGGTAATCTCATCCGCCAATAAATTGAGATAATCGTGGATATGGACTAAGATTGTACTGTCTTCAAAACTTTGTTGAAGCTTTTGATAATCACTTTCGGAAGTCATTAATTTTTCGTGCAAATCCATTGAATTAAGGAACATCAACATCAGCAGTCGGCTTGTTGTTGTAGATTCGTTAACGATGGTTCTTGTCTTGAAAACCGTTTCACGAGTTTCTTCTTGCAAGTTTTTAATTCCGATCTGTTTAGCAATAACCTGTGTTGTCAGTTTATCGAAGTCCGGATTTTTTTGATAATAATTGGCTTTGATCTTTAAAAATTCAGCTAACTGAAGATAATTTTCACCAATCATCTGACTGGCTAATTTATAAGGCTGAATTGTTGTTACGACTAGAAATATCAATAAAAACCAAGCACAGCCGGAAGCGAAAATCAATAAACTTTTAAAAATATTGACTCCGCTAAGATGACCATCAATAAAGATCGCCATGACAACCAATGATAATGATCCAACGGCGGCTAATCTTTGTCCGTACACGCCGATCAAAGAGAAAAACATCCCGAAAACAATAAGTTCGAGAAAGACCAGAATTTTAACATGCATCACCAAACTTGCAATAAGCGCAACGAGAACAAAGCAGAAAATAGCAAATGTTAATGCATTTCTTCTTCTTATAAATGGTCCCGGCTGATCACAAAGTGCTACAAAGCTGGTTCCGAGAGGGAAGAGGAAGTATTCTTTCAGAATTCCGAAGTGGGCGAGAACTAAACATGGCAGAACGGTAGCCAATGTAATCCTGATAGCAGAATATACATATTGACTTGTTACGAATTTTTTGAGTTCCGCGGAATAGTTCATTGTGCAAAAATACTTATACAAAACAAAAAAAGCCTTATAAAAATAAGACTTTTGTTAAGATATCTTATTAATTAATATTGAAATTTAAAAATGGATGGCGGTGAATTGTCAATTTTGCTGCGCAAGTGAATGGTGAATATTTCCACTTACTTTGCAGAGCCTTGTCAAGGTTTAAAATCTTGACAAGGCTCTGGCTGTAGAAAATCGTAATGGAAAGATTCGTGTTTGGATTCCTACGGATGAGAAAGTGGGTTTTTATTTCGAAATTGAAAGGAATGACTGAAGTCCTAGCCCTGATCGCAGCATTTGTTTGAGCTCATTTTTTTGGTTTCAGCGCGGCGGCAAAGCCGCCGCGCTGAAACCAAAAAAATAGCGAGTGCGGAGAGCGGGAAAAAGCTTCAAATAAAAAATAATATAGCGTTTCGATGTAATCAAAAAGCTCCTTAAAAATATAAAGTTTTGTGATGAAAAACAAAAAAGCTCCATCAAATGGAGCTTTTATAAACTTGTATGTTATATTGTATTAATTATCAACATTAGAAGTTTCCTCTCCGATGTTCCAAGTTAACCCGAAACGAAGCGTGTTATCTAAAGCTGTATTAATTTTAGACATATTGATAAGGTAAGAAATATCAAGTCCGAAAGAGTTGTATTTTAAACCAATACCGGCAGTTGCAAATTGTCTTGCCCCTTGTTCTTCACTTTCATGGAAATAACCACCTCTTACAGCAAATGCATTATTGTAAGAATATTCCAGCGCTCCACTATACATGATACTGTTAGGGTTTTTGAAAGATTTGCTGATACCGTCTATTGGACCAACGTTTGGTACTGCGTACATTGGTTGTCTTGTATTAGGATCCATTCCGATAAACTCAGAACCAGGAACTAAAAGTTTAGATCCTTCAACGCTAAGACCAATTCTGTTTACATCATCCAAGAACATATCGTAACCGATACCTAATCTAGCCATTGTTGGAAGATAAGATCTAGATTCTTCGTTTCCTGTATAATCTAATTTCGGACCTAAGTTCTGGATTGCTAAACCTGCATTCAATTTACCATCATATCCTCCGATACTTGAGAATCTTGGAGATGTATAGTAAGCTGAAATGTCTACTGCAAATGAGTTTGCAGGTTTAAGAGTTGTATCTGTGTTGAAACCTCCGGCCAAGTCTGAACGAATATATCTACCCGTTACAGCCATTGAATAAGAATCTGAAAGTTTTAGACCGTACGCTACATCAATTGAGAATTCGTTTGGCTTAGACGTACCCATAGAAGTAACTTCTGAACCTACTAATTGAGTTAAATCTACTTCACCCATATTGAAGTAATAAATACTCGCAGAGATGGTAGATCTTTCTTCCTGCCCTAGAAACTTATGGAATGCACCATATAGTAAAAATACATCATTGGTAAGTTTTCCCATGTAAGGCGTGTAGTTGATACCTACGGAAGAACTTGATCTGCTAAAAGGATATTTCGCTGCATTCCAAAATTGAGAAAACGCATCAGGAGAGGTAACTACACCTTGATCTCCCATACCTCCGGCTCTAGCATCTGGTGCGATTCTTAAAAATGGAGCCCCGGTTAACACAGGTCTTACAAGACTTAGATCTTGAGCATACCCTAAAAAACCAGCACCTAACCCAATTCCTAAAAGCAGTTTAGTAGTTAAATTCATATGTTGTCTTTTATATATTATCAGTTTTTTGTTAATATTATTATCTATTATTTTTTAATTTATTTCAAAAGTACCATTTTTTCTACAGCTGTGGCACTTCCTTTGCATTTTTCTTGGTTTTGACTTTTTGCAAATATCTTAAAAATATACGTACCTTTTGCTACTGTTGACCCAAAATCGTCTCTTCCGTCCCATTCTATTGCCTGACGTGGCGTTCTAAAGCCCTGTAGGAACGGTTCTGCAACAACAGGTGTAGATAAAGTTCTTACTAATTTTCCTGTAATTGTATAAATCTGAACATTTACATCCAAAATATCATCACAATTATGCTCAAACTGAATGTAGGTTTTGTTTGTAAATGGGTTTGGCCAGTTCAATGGTCTGTTAATCACCAAGTGTTGGTCTGCTTCATCCTTAACTTCAAAGTCTAACGTAGAGGTTGTCGAATTATTGTTTATATCCCAAACTTTAAATGTTAATTGGTGTTGACCAATCGCTAAATTCCTGAAAGGGTAGGTTACATTCCCTTTTTGGTAATCTGCTAAACTTGGGCTCAAACATCCGTTTCCTTCTCCTGAAGCATAAAAATCATTCAGAACAACTGTATTGATAATTTGACCGTCCAAATATACTGTAATATCGTGACCGATACCAGATCCTGTAGAGTTTATTCCTGTATCATCTGTAACGCATGCTAACAACATTGGGCTTTGGTTGGTGATACCTCCGTTAGCGAAGTTGGTGTTGTTCATGTATAATTTTACTTTTGGCGGTTCGCTGTCATTAATTCCATTAGGGTTGATATCACCGACCTGTACCGCCTGATTGTTGAATACATCTGTCGCTTTGTTATCCGCATAAGCTAAGATCCTTCCTTCTCCGATGGCGTAATTAATATCTTTCGGAACGTAGAATTCTACAGTAAACACTCCATTTACAGCTGTTCCTGATGCTTTTACGATGGCACTTCCTTCTTCTGTATAATTAAGAACGGTAAGATTTCCATCGTTATTTAATGTTTTTTTGTTTAATCTTTTATCGAAAATGTTAATAACAACTCTTCCGTTGAAGCCTGTGTTAATTGTTCCGTTTAGATTATTAATGTGTCCTTTAACTTTTACAAAATCAAGACCTCTGATCAATCCCGGAACCGGAGTTTCGATATTATCAATTATTAATAAACGTTGAGGTCTGCTTAATTTCATTGCAGGATCACCAAGTAGATTTACTTTTAAGTGATTGGAGTCTGCTCCGCTTAATTTCTTGGCATTTAAATGAGCATTTCCTAAAGAAATAAAATCATCACCTACCATTTTGAAAATTTGTTTCGTATAAGTATCAGTAAATGCAATACCATAACCAATACCTACCGCACGGCTGGAAGTGATCATTGTAGAAACCCCTCCTTGTTTTAATTTAATAAACTGCTCACCTGCAGAGAATATCTCAGGATCATCCCATAATGTAAATTCACATGTTATTGTTGATACAAATGGAAATCTACTATAAATATTAGAGAAATTATTTGAGTTCTGAATTTCATCTGTCGTTAATACTCTTTCCTGAGCCCATCCATTGATACCTCCATGTCCGAAATAGAAAAGATATAAACTGTTCCCGATATCATTAGAAATAGCCTGATTTACCTGTGGATATCTTTGTCCTCCTGCTGTACTTTGAGCCTGAAATGCGTCAAGATATAGTTTTCTTACGTTGTATTCTTTAAGAGTAGGACCTGTCTGTTCGAAAACACTTACCAAAGCATTATTCATTGTAGTATGGAATGGTATTGGAGTAGCACTACTATTTTCATCGTGATCATCATCTACAACGAAATCAAGTTTCATACGCCATTCTCCAAAAGGAGTTGACTGGCTAGGAAGGCTGTTGTAATAAGCCAAAACCTTATCCATCATATTAGATGCCTCTGTCGTGTTTGCGGCAGGAATTCTTCCAATCGGTAGATCGGGAAGATTACTTGTGATGAATTGAGCCGTCTGAGGCTGTGTCATTACAATATAGTCATCCGTTACAAAAGAGTTTACAAAATCTCCGGATGCTTCACTTTCATAACTTGAAACAACATTTGAGTTATTTGGGATTCTGTTTTTATAATCATAAGATGTATCTCCTAGTATAAATACATATTTTAATTTTCCAGCTGGGGTATTTAATTTGGTTACAAAATCTCTGATTGCTGTAAGATCTCTGCTTCCGCTTCCGAATTCGTTGTAGATTTTATTAATGTCCACTATCTGAACAGCGAAGTTGCTTTTTGTCTGGTGATAATTGGCTAATCTTTGAGCTTGACCCATCATTTCCGGAGTCGTAAGAATCAGATAATCTATATTTTGCAACGCTGAAAGATCCTGATTGGCAATTCTTTCAACAAACTGAGGGGTAAAAGCTGCATCTGCTCTAAAAGCTACAAATTCATTATTAAAATCTTGGTTTCCCGTAATATATCCAAAGTTGAAATTAGCATTTCCTGTTGCTTTATTTACTCTTCTGTTAGCATTAGTGATATCTGTAACATCCCATACCTGCTCCATTGCAGAGGTGTTTGCAATACTGAAACCATAACCTGTATTGGTGCCACTGGCAAGAGAAAAATCTCTGAAGCTCATTTGTGAACCATTAAAACTTAGGTTTTCTTTGTACTGTACTTCCACATAATCCATATAGAAAGTCCCGTTAGGATTAAATGTAATATTTGGAGTATACTTAAAAGTAATCTGATTTCCCGTTAAACCTGTTATTGTTCCTTCATATTTTATAGGACTAAAATCATAAATATAATTGGATGAATTGGTAGGTACGTTAAACGGAATCGGATTTTGATTATTAATACTGATTGTAAGAACATCTTGTTGAGCTTTATAACCAACTGCTCTGGTTCCGTATCTAATAATATCTGAGCCTTGGATAGGTGAGTTCGTATTAAGCGTAATCGTTTTTTCTGTAGTAAACGGAGCGTCTTCTACCCATATTCTTCCAACTTTTAGTAAGTTTTTTTGATCATTATCGATCACTTGATAGTTATCGTATCTCGTAATTAAAGCTGTTGCAGGTAAATTGGCATCTACAGCCTGCACTCTTTTTCCTACTCCCTTATCGAAAGTTATATAATAATATGAAAAATCATCATAAATGTTTTTAAGATGATTTGCTCTGTCATTTCTTGTTTCTACTCTCTTGAAACCGTTACCATTTCCGGTGTCATAAAGATTGTAACCAGTAGGTCCTTGCGCGTAAAATAAAGCATAATCATTGTCATTCCACACATTGTCATCTTCACCTACAACCTGTATAGCGTTTTCTTGCAAAGCACTGTATTTTACATCCTGATTGTGTTCAGGAAGCATAATTCCACCGTTACCGTAAACTCTTAAATTTTTAGGATTTACTGAAGAAGGGTTAATTCCATTATCTTGTAAAAACTGTCTTGTAATTTTAAAAATTCCTGACTTGTCAACTTTTATTTTATAAAAACCACCAGTTGAAAGAGGGTTGTTTGTTGTTCCGACTTTAGCTGCATTTCCAAAATTATTAGATAAAGATGTTTCAGAAACATCAAATGATGAAAGTCTTTGAACACGTCCTTTTACATTTTTAAATAAAGAAACGTTTAGGGTTGCGTATCTTTCACCTTCCAGATTATAGTAAGTAATATCTGTAACTTCGTAGTTTGGCAATAAGTCTTTATTTAATTCAAATAACTCTCTGTTGGAAATACCTTCCCAAACCAGATTAGAAATTTTCAGCTGCTTTTCTCCAATTTTTTGTTTGGTAGTGATAAAAACATTATTTTGGCCATACGAAAAACCCTCATTTTTAAAGTTGGGGAGATTCAGTTTTGTTTCACCGAAATCTTGAATTTTGGCTCCATCCCAATCGATGGCCGTTTTTTGAGCCCAAATCGCTGATACAAAGCTTAATAGGAATAAAAGCGTGATTTTTTGTTTCATGTTTGATTTTGAAATTTCTAAATTACAAAATAAATGAAAATTTTAGAATTAAATTGCGATACAATAAAATTAATTTGTGAACATTTTTCAAAAAAATCAAATCTTTACTTGATTTATTGAATAATTTATTTTTTCTTTGTACTTTGAAAATATTTATAATCGACTATGAAAAAACTAAAGTTGTTTTCATTAATAGCATTGAGTTCTACACTTGCATTAACCAGTTGTGGTGGGTCAGGTACCAGTAAAGGCGGTGGTACTAAAAAATTTGTCAGCAAGACAGGTTGGAAGCCAAACGAAAAACAGGGTTGGTTTTTTGCAGGAAAGCAACAGAAGCAAAAAGGTTGGCCAGGAATGGTATATGTAGAAGGTGGAACTTTTACAATGGGATTAGTGAAAGATGATGTTATGCACGATTGGAATAACTCACCTCGCAGAATGCAGGTAAGTTCATTCTTTATCGGAGAAACAGAAATTACTAACTATGAATACCGCGAATACCTTACATGGTTGAAGTATGTATTCCCTCCAAGTGATCCAAGCTTTAAGGAAATCTATAACGGTGCTTTACCGGATACCTTATTGTGGGATAACAAACTATCCAGAAACGATTTCAACGAAACGTATTTCCGTTCTCCTGAATTCGATTACTATCCGGTAGTGGGTGTATCTTGGACGCAGGCTAACAGATACTGCGAGTGGTTGTCAGATAGAGCCAACGAAAAAGCTTTAATGCAAGCAGGAGTAATTGCTAAAGATTTATACATCAATGAATCTAATAACCAAGGAGGAACTGCATTTAACATGGATAAATTCAAGTCGAATGATCCGGAAATTCAGGGATATATTAACGAAAAAAGAATGCAGCAAAAAATTGGTATAAAAAGTACCAACCAAAGATTGCTTGCTGCAAACAGAGCTCCAAACGCTGCTATGGTTACAAAATTCAGACTTCCAACAGAAGTTGAATGGGAATACGCAGCTCTTGGGATGGCTAAAAATAGAGAATACAATCAATATAAAGGTAAAAAACCTGAAATTGAATTGCTAAGAGGTACTAAAGGAAGAGATAGAGGTATGTATCTTGAAAACTTCAAAATGGGTACTGGTGATTATTCAGGTATCGCAGGATGGAAAAATGACGGTGCCGCAAGAACTGCAGATGTTAGACAATATCCATCAAACGACCTAGGTATCTATGGTATGTACGGTAACGTTTCAGAGTGGACTGCCGATGTTTACAGACCAATTATCGATGAAAATTTCAGTGATTTCAACTACTACAGAGGAAACATGCCTCAAGCTGTTGTGAAAAACGGTGACGGTACTTATAAAATGGTTGACGAGAGCAATATTAAGTATGATACTTTAGCTGACGGTAGATTAGTTTACAAAAACTTACCAGGCCAGTTTGAAAGAGAAACTATTGCTGATTACAGAGACTATAGAGATGGTGATAGACAATCATCTTTAGATTATAGAACTGCAAGTGATTCTGCTGCTGGTTTCGACATGTACAATTCTCCTAAAACAAGGTTTATTGTAAATGCTAACGGCAAAGTTGTATTACAAAAAGATACTAAGGACAGAACTTCTGCTATGAACAACGATGTTAGAGTAGTAAAAGGAGGTTCTTGGCAAGATACAGCTTATTGGTTAGACCCAGGTCAAAGAAGATATAAAGGCCAAGGTAAAGCTTACGCATGGATAGGATTCCGTGTTGCACAGGATGCTAGAGCTAATGAAAAGGCTAGAACTAGAAGATAATATTTATCAAAAATAATTTCAAAAACCTTCCAAACTATTGGAAGGTTTTTTTATTTTTGAACTATGAATATAGAACAGTTTTACTCTTTATTTTTACAATCTAACAGAGTGACCATAGACAGCAGAAAAATAGGAAAAGATGATATTTTCTTTGCCTTTTCTGGCGATAATTTTAATGCTGCTACCTTTGCTGAAAAAGCGATAAATGAAGGGGCTTTGGCTGTGATAGTAGAGCAGAAAGACTTTGAAAATGTAGACAAAAATATTTTCTATGTTCCTTCTACATTGGAGTTTTTACAAGAACTGGCGATTCATCACAGAAATCAATTGCAGATTCCTATTATCGGACTTACAGGAAGCAACGGGAAAACGACGACCAAGGAAATTATTCATGCTGTTCTGTTTGAAAAATATAGTGTACAGTATACTTATGGAAACCTTAATAATCATATTGGTGTTCCATTGACGATACTTTCTATCAAACCTGAACATGAAATGGCTGTTATAGAAATGGGGGCCAATCACCAAAAGGAAATTGAATTACTTTGTACAATTTCTCAACCTAATTTTGGATATATTACCAATTTTGGAAAGGCACATCTAGAAGGTTTTGGTGGATTCGAAGGAGTCATAAAAGGTAAATCTGAACTATATGATTATTTGAAAAATCATCATCAGACTATTTTAGTCAACGAAAATGATCCAATTCAATCAGAAAAAACAGAGACTTATCAGCCAAAAATTACTTTTGGAAAAGAAAGCTCAGACTATAACTTTGAATCTTTCTCTGAAGAACATTTTGTAGGATTATTATATCAAGATAATAAAGCATTATCAAAACTTACAGGAGACTACAATTTTACAAATCTTTGCGCTGCTGCAAGTTTAGGGCTTCATTTTGGAATTGATTTTGAAAAAATTAAACAAGCCATTCAAAATTACACGCCAACGAATATGCGTTCTCAAATCGTTAAAAAAGAAGATAAAACATTAGTTCTTGATACGTATAATGCGAATCCAAGCTCTATGATGGCTTCTTTGTATAATTTCATTACTTTTGAAGGTTCAAAAACAATCATTATAGGTGATATGCTGGAACTAGGAGAGGAGAGCGAAAAGGAACATCAAAACATCCTGAAACTAGCTCAGGATCTCGGTTTTAATGAAATAATAACTGTCGGTGGACATTTTAAAAATATAAATTCTTCAGCATCAGCTTTTCTTAATACAGCGGAATTAATAGAATATTTAAAACTGAATACCATTCAATCAGAAAATATTCTATTAAAAGCTTCAAGAGGAATTTCTCTGGAAAAAGCGATAGACTTTATTTAGTCTTCGTGTTCCAGAATTCTTTTACAATCAGTTCAATATTTTTAAAAGTGCTTGGGAAAACCTCATTTTCTATTTGAGTGGTGTTTTTCCAGGCAACTTCGGTAATACCTTCTTCGATCTGAGGTTTTGAGGTGTCTTCTCCAAAGAAGTTCATGTCAAACCAATGCGTGCATTTCAGGACTTTATCACCGTTTCTTTCAATGTAAATATGGTAAGTTGTGTTGATGAAATCTACCAGTTCTACATTACTCAGGCCTGTCTCTTCCTCAATTTCTCTTACAGCAGACTCTTCTCTGGATTCGCCTTTTTCCATTTTACCTTTCGGAAGATCCCATTTTCCGAGTCTTTTGATGAAAAGCATATCGCCTTTTTCGTTATTTACCAATCCACCCGCAGCTTCAATTATTCTAAAAAGTTTTTGAAACTCAGCCCAGATCTCATCAATATTTTCACCGAATACATTTATTTCTTTTACAGATGTATTCTCCAAAAGATCCAAAGCGATCTCCAAAGTTGTGAAACTTTCGTAGCTGATCTTTTTTTCGAGCTCTTCGGATTGCTTAGACAGCAATAATTTTTTTTCGTTCACAAAAACTTTATACATTTGTAATTAATTAAGAATTTAAATACAAAAATAAAAAATGAATTTAGAAGGACGAAAGATTATTGTCAATAAATCATCTAAAGAATTATCCGAAATACTAAAAACCCCTGAAAATTATAAAGATTTTATGCCAGACGGTCTTCAAAAGTTTGAAACCAGAGAAGATGGCTTTAAATTCGGGTTACAGGGAATGCCGGAAATCGCTTTAAAAATAGATGAAGTTACAGAGGAGAAAGCAGTTTTAAAGTCTGCAAGTTCTAGTTTAGATTTTGCTTTAACGGCAACTTTAAACCCGATCAGCGAAAATCAGACTGAAGTACAGATGCTTTTTGAAGGAAAATTCAATCCATTTATCAAAATGATGGTAGAAAAACCTCTACAAAACTTCATCAATACCTTAACGGATAAGATAGAAGCTTATAAATAATATAGAAAACCTTCAGTAATGGAGGTTTTTTTATGTTTAATATTTAAATATTAGGATTTTTTTTTCGAGGTAAATGGAAAAGGCGCGAGCGAAGCGAGCGTCAAAGAAGATAGTATTAGCGAATTGAAGAATAATTTAACAAATTAAACCAGAGGAATGATCGCGTGAACTTCCTGTTGCAGAAGCAAGCACATTGATCTCATTATTGAGCCTTAAAATACCCATAAAAGCAAAAATCAGCGCTTCTTTATAATCTATGATCTCTTTTTTCGGAATGATGATCTCAGTTGTGGTTTTTTCTCTTATTTTTTCAATTAAATAAATATTATAAGTTCCACCGCCAGTAAAAAGAATATTTTTCAAGTTATTTTCATTAATAACTTTAGAAATTTGTTGAGCTACATGTTCTGTGAACGTTGCTAAAACATCAATCGTTTCAATATTCTGAAACAAAGAGAAAATATTTTCGTTGCACCACTCAATTCCTAATGATTTTGGATGGAATTGTTGGTAGAAATCTAATGAATTAAGTTTTAATAATAATTCGTTATTAATTTCCCCTGTTTTCGCCAAATCCCCATTTTCATCAAAGCTTTTATTGAATTTTTGAACTAATTTATTCAACACAATATTAACGGGAGCGATGTCAAAAGCTATTCTTTTATCATTAATTTTTAACGAAATATTAGAAAAACCGCCTAAATTAAGGCAAGCATTATATTGAGAGAATAGCAATTCATCACCAATCGGAACTAAAGGCGCCCCATTTCCACCCATCAAAACGTCTTGAGATCTGAAATCATAAATTACAGGTAAGTCAGTTTCTATTTTAATGGCTCTTCCGTCTCCAATTTGTAGAGTGAATTTTTTTTGAGGTTGATGAAAAACCGTATGACCATGAGATGCAATCAGATCAATATTTTTTAATTCAAATTTTTGAATGAAATTTTGGGTGAGTTTTCCTAAATAAAAACCGTATTCTGAATGTAATTCTAATAATTCTTCAGCCGAAAGTTGAATCGAATTGCGGAGTTTATCTTCCCAGATTTTAGGATAAGGAATTGTTTCTGCCTTTATGATCTGAAAACTCCAGGTTTCCTTTTTTTCAAATGTTGCATAGCAGATATCCAAGCCATCCAGGCTGGTTCCAGACATTAATCCTATTGCATGCAAGATCATAACAGATATTTATTTTTTAGATTCGGCTAACTTTTTAGTACTAAAGTTTCCAGAATTTTTATAGAAAGTATATTCAGAAAAATCATCTTTTGCCGTCATTCCATTGGCTCCGATAAGGGTAGATCCGTCTTCCATTGTTACAAAAACGGTATCACGCGTAAATATTCTTTGTTTTTTTTGATCCCAAAAAATACTTTGCATGGCAAATCTCTGTCCTTCATTTGTTGTAATTCTTACATCGCCTTTTGCTTCGTAGAACTTTTTATATTCAAAAATTCGGGCATATTTTGCAGTAATTCTTCCGGGAATTTTAGGTTTTTTCTTGTCGAAAAATTCAATGTTAATTCCTTTTCTAGCAACAGTATACGGGCTGTCTATCAATTCATATTTTTCAATGATAGGAGCGAGGGCTTTCATGCTTATAAAACCGGAATCTCTTTGAATAATCTTAGCATTGTGAATGATCGTTGAAGGAAAATTTTTGCTTTGAAGACCTTTGGATTTGGTAAGATCTTCTTCACAGGATGTCAAAACAAAAAATATAGCACAACTAAAAAGGTATGCTATATTTTTATATGATATGTTTTTTATAAACTTCATTGTTTTATTCAAGTAAACGCTTTCTGAACCACTTATCAGCAAAATTGAAACCAACTTTTAAGTTAACGTAATTCTGATTAATCAGGTTATTGTCAAGTGTTCCTCTTTTTCCGACTTCTAAACCAAGTTCAAGACCACTCATTCTTGTTATGCTGCTTGTTTTGAATGGAAGAAGTACTCCGGCAGAAATACCAAATTTATTGATGTTTGTTCCTGCAATTTTAAGACTCCCTTTTTCATAGAAAGCACCATATCTGTAGACAACTCTTGAAAAATAATTTCTAAAGTTGTTGTAGTTTGGCAAATACCAACCTCCGGCAGAAATTCTATAAGAATCTTGTAGATCTAAACTTTTTCCGAAATAAGTAATTGATTCTCCTTTTTTATAGTCTACCTGACCGGAAAGGAACCATTTGTTCTCTTCACCATATCCTACACCGACAGAAGCCTGTATTGGTAAAAGGTTTTTAGAACTTGTACTTTTTTCTTCAATAATGCTTTCTCCAGTTTTTACATCTCCGGCAGCGTAATAGTAAGTACTGTTTTTATAGTCAGTCATCATATTACTTGTGTTTCCAAAAGTAGTAGTAGCACCAATTGTCAGCTTACGGTCGTTACGGGTATCCAGTTTTTGGTAACTTGCTCCTAATGTGAAGTTGAAGTTTTTAATACTGTTTTTAGTTTCATAACCGTTGATCAATTCAGCATTAGAATATGCAATTTCGTTCGTATCATAAAGATTACCGAAGTAATAATTAGCTCTAGCTCCCACTGAGAACTGATCTGCCACTTTATAAGATAAGGCGATCTGTGCAGCGTTCAATGTACCTGATCCTCTAAATCTGTTGGCTATTACAACTCCATCACTATCTCTAGTTGTAGAATTTAGGATGTCATAGCTTTTAGAGCTGTACGGCTGATAAGAAAGTCCCATCTTTAACTTTGGTGACAAAGGAAAGGCCAATGAAATATTAGACAAATACGTAGAATGTTTTGTAGACTTCGTATTATTATAATCAGTTTTGAAATAATTATTTTCGTTGGTAGCTTCCAATCTTATACTTGTAAGCTCGAAATTTGCATTATTTGCAGGGTTTGCGAAGTTGAAACTACTCGTAAAGTCACTTATATAAGCGGTGGAGATCCCTCCCATAGAAGCAGTTTCAATCGTATTATCATATTTTACATCTCCAATTCCGTAAGTTGCATAAGGTGAGTTACTCAGACTCTGCGCATTAAGGAAGTATCCAACTGATATGAATGATAGTACAAAGATTTTTTTCATTCTTTATTTTTAAAATAATGCGCAAATATCTTAAATATTAATGAATTGTAAAAGTTTCATGAGGTTAAAGTTTGTTAAGGGCTTCTCTTTAAGCAAAAAATCTAATTTTCAGTAAATTAAAATATCGATTTTATTAAATCAAAAAGGCTGCTCATCGTATGAGAGCAACCTTTTATATAGTTTTAATTAAGATGGAAATTATTTCACCTGAAGCACAGATCTTGTGTGACTAAAGTTTTCAAAGCTGAATTTCCCATGATATTTTCCCATTCCGGAAGTTCCGACACCACCAAAAGGCAAATAATGTGATCCAACATGCACAATTGTACTGTTAATTTCTGCGTCGCCACTCGTTGTTCGGTTCAGAATATCATTTGCAAATTCCTGATTTTCGGTGAAAATATATAAGGCTAATGGTTTCGGACGATTATTTATTTCATCTAAAGCTTTCTCAATATCATTATAGGTCATGATTGGAAGAATCGGACCAAAAATTTCCTGTTGCATCACTTTATCATCCCAAGTTACATTATCCATTAAAGTAGCTTCAAAATGACGGGTTTCAAGATCATAACTTCCGCCATAAATTACTTTTTCAGGAGCTGCATCAAGGTAACCCGCAAGATTTTTGATTTGATTCTGATTGACAATTTTTCCGATTTTACCTAATGATCCATCTGGATAAGTTGTTTTTAAATAAGCTTTAAATTTTTCAACAAAAGCATCTTTCACAGATTCATGAATATAAATATAATCTGGGGCCACACAAGTTTGTCCACAATTGATCCATTTTCCGTAAGAAATTCTTGCAACGGCTTTGTCAAGATCTGCATCTTTATGGATGATTGTCGGAGATTTCCCTCCCAATTCAAGAGTTAAAGGAATTAATTGTTCAGCTGCAGCTTTCATGACGATTTTTCCAACATTTGGACTTCCTGTAAAGAAAATATAGTCAAACGGCAGGCTTAATAATAAAGTATTTTCTTCAATCGCTCCCTGAACGACGGCTACATAAGCTTCGTCGAATGATTCTTTTACAATATCTTCAAGAACTTTTGCTACGTGAGGTGTATTTTCAGAAGGTTTTAAGATAGCTGTATTTCCTGCGATCAAAGCTCCGATTAGCGGACTGAAAGTCAACTGAACAGGGTAGTTGAAAGGGCCGATAATATAATTAACACCATAAGGTTCGTGAATTATTTTACTCGTCACTTCAGCTCCCGAAGAATGCGGTTTTGATTCTGCTGGAATTGGTTTTGCCCATTCGTCAACATTTTCTAAAAGGTAATCAAGTTCGCTGACAACGATTTGGATTTCTACATATTCAGCTTCTTTTCGACTTTTTCCTAAATCTATATCTAAAGCTTCACAAAGAGCATCAGTATGACTCAAAAATACTTGTCTGAATTTTTTTAGTTGAGTTTTTCTGAATTCAATATCTTTAGTTTGATTGGTTTTAAAGAAGGCCTTTTGCTTTTCAAATATTCCTCTTATTTTCTGTTCCAGTTCTGTATTCATTTTTATTTTTTTTATGATTGCAAATTTAAAACTGTGCAATGTTTTGATTGAAAATTATTAAGCAAATTTATTGTTAAAAATTAAATTGTGTACAATTTAATTTAAATTTTATTCTAATTGAATTATTGATGTAACCTATAATATAATGTAGATTTTCAATGAAAAATTAATGCCAACAACTTTTCTGAATATTAAATCGAGTTTAATTTTTAAAAATTGAGCGAAGATTTTTTATCTTTGGGACATGAATTGGGAGAACATCGCCGGACAGGAAAATCTGAAAAAACTTCTTAAAGACAGTATCGCTGAAAACAGAGTGAGCCACGCCCAGCTTTTCATAGGAAAAGAAGGTTATGGAACACTTCCAATGGTTTTGGCGTATGCAAAAGAAATTTTAAAAGGTGAAAACGAGCACGCAGCATCAAAAGTGGAACATTTAAATCACCTTGATCTGCATTTCAGTTTCCCGGTTTTTACGGATAACAGAAACTCTTTAAGCAAAAATAAGTTTGAAGAATTCAGAGAGATGATCATGGCTTCACCATATGCAAGCTATGATGATTGGGCGGCTTTTCTGGAGTCTGAAAATAAGCAACTCTTTATTTCTGCAGATGAAGTTGATGATCAAAATCAAAAATTCTCTCTTAAAAGTTTTGAAGGCGGAACTAAAATTCTGATTGTTTGGAGAGCAGATAAAATGAATATTGCCGCTTCCAACAAGTTCCTGAAATTTTTAGAAGAACCACCGGCAAAAACAATTATTCTTCTTACAGCCGAAGATATTAATGATATTCTTCCGACAATTCTTTCCAGAACGCAGGTTGTGGAGATCCCAAGAATTAATGATAATGATATAGAAAACTATCTTAAAAAGAATTTTTCTGTATCTGATGAAAAGGTGAGAGAAATTGTTCACCAGGCTCAGGGAGATTTGAATGATGCCATCAAGCTTTTAAACTCAGAAAATAAAAGCGATGAGTTTGAAAAGTTGTTCGTTCAATGGGTTCGTGATGCATTTATGGTGAAAAAGAAACCTGAATTTCTTAAAAGTATCATTCTTTGGGCAAGAGAAATTGCAGGCTGGAACAGAGAAAAACAAAAGAACTTTTTAAATTATTGTTCAGAGATTTTCAGATTGGCCTTGCTTCAAAATTATCAGTCGGAAAGCCTTGTTTACAAAAAAATTGACGCCAACGGTTTTAACTGGGCAGGATTTTCAAAATTCATCAGCGGAGCCAATATCGAAAGTATTCTGGAAGAAATTTCAACAGCCGATTTACATTTAACCCGAAACGGAAATCCTAAAATAATCTGGACAGATTTAGGAATAAAATTATCAAGATATATTCATAAAAGCACATAAATAGAAACTCCGGCATTATTGTCGGAGTTTCTATTTTTCATTAAAGAGAGTTATTTTGTCATTCATCTTTAGCACAATTTTCTTTCTCAGGTTAACATTTTGGGGATAGTCTCTATTTAAAATGGATAATTCAATAGATAGAATTAATAATGTTTTATTCATATCAGTTTAAATTTAATTAACGGAAATCTAATACTATTCAGTGAGTTACATTAAGGAATATTAAATTTTAATTAAATAATCAATCAATCGTTTGATTTATTGAAAATCTTGTGTAAATTTGCACCTTGAAAAATGAGAGTATAATGATTTCAAAAGAAGAAAATATATTGTTCGCTGCCGAGAAGCTCTTTGCTGAGAAGGGTTTTGAGGGAACTTCCACCCGGGAGATCGCAAAAGCCGCGAATGTGAATATTTCTATGATATCTTACTATTTCGGTTCTAAAGAAAAACTGTATGAAAAATTAGTTGAATACAGAATGAGTGAAGGGCAATTCTTTTCCAAAGATATTTTAGAAAGAACCGACATCAATGAATGGGAAAAAATAGAAAAAATAATAGATCAGTTTGCAGGAAGAATAAGACATCAAAAATGTTTTTACCGAATCATGCAGAGAGAGCAGTTACATGCAGAGAATCCTCAGATCGTTGAGTTTCTTAAACAAACGAAAATGGGTTTTATTGCCATGTATTCAAAGATTTTAGAAAGTGGATTAAAAAAAGGTGTTTTTACAAAAAACCCTCCAATCTATTTGCTTCATGCAACGGTGAGTGGAACTTTATTTTATGCCTCAAATGGCAAGGAAATGTATAAAGAATTCTTAAACGATACGGAAGAAGAAAGCGTTTTTGATGAAAAATATTACATGGAGCTCAATAAACATATTAAATATATACTAAAAGACCTTTTAGGTTATGAAGAGAATAAATAATTCAGTTCTTGCACTTTCTCTATTTATAGGAATTGCAAACATAAATGCTCAGGAGAAAAAACAACTCACCCTCGATGAAGCTGTGCAGTTGGGAATCCAAAATAGCAAGAGCCTAAAGATTGATGCAGCTAAAATTGAAGAAGCTACCGCAGATCTTTTGGAAGCAAAGAACAAACAACTTCCTGAATTGAAAGTTTCCGGAAGCTATATGTATCTTCCCATTAAACCAACAATTGATCTGAAACTTTCGACCGGATCAGGTGCTGGCGCAGAAAGCCCGACAGTACATCAGGTTGCCTATGGATCTGTGAATCTTAGTGTTCCGATTTACAACGGTGGAAGAATTAAATATGGTATTCAGTCTGCAAAATATTTGGTGGAAGCATCAAAATTAAGCACAGAAAATGATAAAATAGCGATTGCTTATAACGTTGCTCAGGCTTACAATAATTTATTTAAAGCGAACCAATCCATTAAAGTTTTAGAAGAAAATCTTACTGCTTCTCAAAAAAGAGATGATACTTTTCTTAAACTTGAAAATAATGGAGTTATCGCTAGAAACGATCGTTTAAAGGCAAATCTTCAGACTTCAAATATCGAATTGCAATTATTGGAAGCAAAAAACAACTATAATATTGCCAACATCAATATGGATTTGTTGTTAGGATTAGCTGATAATACAGAAATTGAAGTTGATCAAAATTATATCGACGAAGGTTCTGATGTAAAAGCAGTTGACTTTTATGTAAACGAAGCCAGAGAAAACCGTAAAGATTTACAGGCTTTAGCTCAACAAAGAAAAGCGGCTGAGTTGGGATCTAAATCTGCAAAAGCTGAAAATCTTCCATCAATTGCATTTACAGGAGGTTATGTAGCTGCGGATATTCCAAAATTCCTTACCCTTTACAATGCGGTAAACGTTGGAGTTGGGATCTCTTATAATTTATCAAATCTTTGGAAAGAAAATTCTTCATTAAGACAGTCTCAGGCAAGAGAAAAGCAGCTAGCTGCCAACGATGAATTATTAAATGACAATATTAAGCTTGACGTAAACAGAGAATATCAAAACACAGATTACTCTAAAAAGAGAATCGCAGTGTATGAAAAAGCTGCAGAACAGGCTAATGAAAATTACAGAATTACAAAAAATAAATATGACAACGGTTTGGCTACCATGACCGAATTGTTGGATGCAGATGCAGCACAGATTTCTTCAAATGTTGGAGTTATTAATGCAAAAGCAGATGCAGCATTGGCTTACAGAAAACTATTACAAACTACAGGAACTTTAACAATTAAATAAGATTAAGACCAAAAATGGAAAATAATAATACACCAGTAACTGAACCTAAAAAGAAAAAGAGTTTAGTTTTCCCAATCATTTTAGCGGTTGTCGTAGTAGTGGGAGGGATCTACGGATACAGAACATATTCTTACGGACAGCTTCACGAAGAAACTGACGATGCTCAGATTGCTTCAAACATGAGCCCTGTAATTTCTAAAGTTTCAGGATATGTAACGCAGATAAAAGTAAAAGATAATCAGTTAGTTAAAAAAGGAGATACTTTGGTTATCCTTGATAACAGAGATCAAAAAATGGCTTTGGTACAGGCTGAAGCAGCTTTAACGACTGCAAAAAGCAATATTTCAAACGCTCAGGCAAGTACTACTGCAACATCTAAAAATATAGGAAGCTCACAAGCAGCTGTAACAACAGCAAATGCTCAAATCGAAGCTGCAAAAGTAAATGTTTGGAAAACAAATCAGGATTTAAAAAGATATTCTGTTTTGGTAAAAGACCACTCAATTACAGAACAACAATACGAGCAGGCTTTAGCTGCAAAACAATCTGCTGACAGACAATTACAGGTTTTAGTTGATCAGAGAAATCAAATTGCTCAACAAACGGGCATTGCTTCTTCTCAAACGGCTGCAAGTTCTCAACAGATCAGTGTTGCAGGTTCAGTGGCTAAACAAAGAGAAGTTGATGTAGAAAATGCAAGATTGAATCTTTCTTACACAATTATCCTTGCTTCAGAAGACGGATATGTAGGAAAAGTTCCAATTCAGGCAGGACAGTATTTACAGGCAGGATCTCAGTTATTTAGTTTAGTTAAAAATGACCAAAAATGGGTTGTGGCTAACTTTAAAGAAACTCAGGTTGATAAAATGGTAGAAGGTCAGAAAGTAAAAATCGAAATCGATGCTTTCCCAGACACCGAATTTGATGGAGTAGTAAGTTCATTCTCTCCGGCTACAGGTTCTACATTCTCTATTCTTCCTCCGGATAACGCGAGTGGTAACTTCGTGAAAGTTGTACAAAGACTTCCTGTGAAAATCGACTTTGTAAAACTAGATCCAAACGTTGCTAAAAGACTAAGAACAGGAATGAACGTGAAAGCCGAAGTTTCTTTGAAATAATATTTAAATAAGTGGATTGTCAATTTTGCTGAAGCAAGTCAATTGTGAAAGAAAAATGAAGCAGTAAATTGATGATGAAGTTTGATGCCGATCTTGTGGAAGGATTCAGTGATGAAGAGGGAAATGAGGTGATGAAGATGATTTTGCAGATGGAGTTCAATGGAGAAGTATAATGAAGTTGAAAACTGACAAACGAAGTTGATATCGGTTTTGTAGATGGAAATCAATGATGAACTTGGAAAATGAAGTAGTAAAATTGACAATGAAGTTGATTAATAATTGACAATTCACTTTTAAAAAATAATTAAAAATAATAAGAAATTAAGGGATTTAGAAATTGATGTTTGATTTGAATTATTTAAATATTTAATAACTAAATAATTTGCAGCCGAATTTAATAAAGAACAAAGTTAGTTCGTAAAAATGCTTGTTCTTATTTCTAAAATTTCTAGATCTCATAATCTCATAATTTTTTAATACCTATAAAAAAACTATGGAAGATTCATTAGTAGAATATGGAGCCCGAAGAGTGATCATTACGATCACAGCTATTCTTTGTGCTTTGCTTGAAATTGTGGATTCCACGATTGTGAACGTTGCCCTGAACGAGATGAAAGGTAACCTGGGATCTACACTTTCTGAAGTTGGTTGGGTAATTACGGCGTATGCCATTGGTAACGTAATTGTGGTGCCGATGACGAGTTGGCTTTCTCAACAGTTCGGACGAAGAAATTACTTTGCAGCTTCTATTATCATATTTACTGTGTTCTCATTTTTATGCGGTAATGCAGATAATATTTGGGAGTTGGTATTCTTTAGATTATGTCAGGGAATTGGAGGTGGAGCCTTATTGGTAACCTCACAAACCATTATCACAGAATCTTATCCGATTGAAAAAAGAAGTATGGCTCAGGCTATTTATGGTTTGGGAGTAATTATTGGTCCAACATTAGGTCCGCCATTAGGAGGTTATATTGTTGATAATTTCAGTTGGCCATATATTTTCTATATTAATATTCCAATCGGGATTGCAGCAACTTTAATGACATTACAGTTTATAAAAAGTCCGAAATATGCTGAAAAACGTAAAGCTTCAGATGTAGATTGGTTAGGAATTGCTTTATTGGCCATTACCGTAGGTTCATTACAGTATATCTTAGAAAGAGGGCATGAAGAAGACTGGTTTGCAAGCGGATGGATTGTCCTATTTACCGTATCAGCAGTCTTAGGATTTATATTATTCCTCTGGCGAGAACTTACGTTCAAATATCCGATTGTAGAGCTGAGAGTTTTAAAAAACAGTAATTTAAGGATCGGAACGGTCATGTCCTTTGTATTAGGATTTGGTTTATATGGTTCAACATTTATTGTTCCTTTATATACTCAGAGTATCTTGGGATGGACGGCCTTAGAATCTGGAGCATTAATGATTCCGGCGGCGTTAACAACCGCTTTCATGATGCCAATTATTGGTAAGTTGCTTTCGAAAGGAGTAAAACAACAGATTTTAGTATCGTTAGGATTATTTACGTTCTTCGTTTATAGTTTCTGGGGATATAAAATTCTAACTCCGGATACCGGTAAAGACGCCTTCTTCTGGATGTTGATGGTAAGAGGAGCAGGATTAGGATTATTGTTTATTCCGATCACTTCTTTATCATTAAGTACTTTGAAAGGTCAGGAAATTGGACAAGGAGCAGCATTTACAGGGATGATGAGACAGCTGGGAGGATCTTTCGGGATCGCGGCCATTACCACATTTATTGCGAATGCTAGCCAGAAATACAGAGTTAATTTGGTTTCCCATTTAGATTCCAATGACTTTGATGTCCAGCAAAGATTAGCTGGATTAAAAGCAAGCTTCATGGCAAAAGGGATGACTCCCGATGCAGCAATGAATGCAGCATACAAAATGCTTGATCTTACGGTCACGAAACAGGCAACGGTGTTGTCTTATATGGACGTTTTCCTTTATTTAGGAATTGCTTTCCTGGTTTGTATTCCGTTTATCTTATTGGTTAAAGAGCGAAAAAGCAAAGAAAAAATAGATTTAAGTGGTGTACACTAAATTTTATTGAAATAAATACAAATCCTCCGAAACTTTTCGGAGGATTTTTTGTGGAAATTATTTCATTACAAGAATATTTTTCAGCATAAATAAAGACATCTAGTATTAGGGATGTCATCCTGAGCGTAGTCGAAGGATCTAAACTTAATATTCTTAACAACTTAACAAAACCTTAATGGTTCAAAAACATCATTTAATTCTTGTCGTCCATTCAATCCCACTAATATCAATTAATTTCAACGTATGAATCTCATCTTTTTGAGTCATAAGATCATCGATACTAATGGTTAAATCAGCTTTCGCCCCAAGCGGAATAATCAAGCTATATTTACCATTTTTCACTTTCGCTACATAATGATTGTTAATATTTTCTTTTGAAAAATTTGAAAGTTCGGTCTGATCTAATGCTTTTAAAATATCTCCTTTTTCATTTAAAATATGAATTCCAATGAGGAAAGAGCCATAAACATCTACGCCTTCCGTTCTGTAAACCTCAAACTTTAAATCTGAATTATTTAGCGAAATATTTGAAATTTCGACTTTGGGTTTTACCGATTTATTATGCAAAGTTCCCCAAACTCCACCATGAAAATATTGATTGGTATAAAGCGTAAGTCCAAAAATAAGGAGTGATCCGATCAATACAAAAAGCTTAGGATTCAAAATAGGAAATGTCCCTGAACCTAACCATTTGAACCCTATTTTCTGAGTGAAATTAAAATTCTTCTTCAAAAAATATTGATCCAGTGAATAAGAACCACTTCCTGTTAGAAATAAGGTGAATCCACCCGCAATTCCTAAAACACCGATCTGCCATTCATCCAAACAAGTTGTTCCTATCCAGCCTGAACCTAATAAGATTCCCAAAGCCAGCCCGAAAATTCCGATACTCATTAATCTGGTGAATAGACCTAAAATAATGAATAATCCCACAACCGCTTCAACAATAGTAAAAGTCACCATTGAAGTATGCAGAGCTTCCGGATGAGTCACCAAATATTCGATAATTGGTTTGATGCCTAAAGCGTTGGGTAAAAAATGATTGAATTTTTCTCCGATATATCCTGCTTCTTCAGGATCGAGTTTGTTTTCAAGAACGAGTCTGCGCCAAAAAGCTGAGAAGTAAGTCCACCCGATAACCATACGGATCGACAACGTATATAAACCAGCCATATCAGTAGGCTGATTGGTACTATTTTTCATTGAATTGATATTTTACTAAATAATTGATTGTTAAAAAATGATCTTAGAACTGAATCTAAACCAAATTCAACCTCAATTGTTTATATAAAATATACTTTGGCGGACTATTTCCGCTAGTCATTCCGGAATAGTTGTTTTGAGAAATTGTATCCTCAGAAAAATTTAAAACTGAGTTTAATTTAAAAGGAAAAGCTTCATTAAACTTGAAATCTGCCTTTGAAACTGATGTTTTTGAAGAAGAATTATGATGGGCAATATCGCAATTTCCCATCGGGCTAATAGTCGTTTTTACTTTGTTTAAAGTACTGATATGCTGAATATCAAAAACACCTAAAACATTTCTTTTTACAGAACATGGAGATAATGAAAAAGCCAAAAGTAGAATGACTACAATTGTTTTATAAAAATTAATATATGTTCTGGTGATTGGCATCTTTACAAAACTACGGTTTTTGAATGTAAGGAGTTAATTGTTTAATATAGAATTTCTTTTTAAGATTTATTTTGAGAAGATGTTTCGTCAAAACAGCTACAACCAAACTCAATTTGGCTACTTTTAAATCCTGACTTCTGAGCAACTTTGCAGTATAAAATTTACTATAATGCAAAAAACAATTTTTATTACAGGAACCTCATCAGGCTTAGGAAAAACAACGGCAAAATTATTTCAGAGCAAAGGCTGGAATGTTATCGCAACCATGAGAAACCCTGAAGCCGAAACAGAACTTACCCAACTTGAAAACGTAACGGTTTTAAAACTTGATGTTGCCAATCCGCAAGAACTTAAAGAAACGATCGATTATGTTCTTGAAAATTATAAAGTAGATGTAGCCTTAAATAATGCTGGATACGGTTTGGTTGGACCTTTGGAAGCTTTTACGGATGATCAGATCAAATTGCAGATTGAAACCAATTTGATGGGAGTGATCCGTATTACAAAAGCTTTTACACCATATTTCAGGGAGAGAAAAGAGGGTGTTTTGATCAATATTACTTCAAGTTTTGGATTAATTGGTTTTCCGACATGCTCCATTTACAGCGCAACAAAATTTGCGGTTGACGGATTTTCAGAATGTATGGGTTACGAATTAGCCCAATTTGGAATTAAAGTAAAAGTAGTAGCTCCCGGAGGAATACAAACCGATTTTGCCGGACGTTCTCTGGATGGAGCCCAGCATGCCACTTATCAAAAATTAATGAGTAAAGTTCAGGAAGGATACAGCCCGGAGCAGGTTGCAAATTATTCAACACCGGAAGATATTGCCAATGTTGTTTATGAAGCAGCTACAGACGGAAAAGATCAGTTAAGATACGTTGCCGGAAAAGACGCCAATACTTTATATAACGAAAGAGCAGAGATCGGAGCCGAGGCTCAGGTACAGAAAATAAAATCGGATTTTAAGTTTTAAAGGTCAGAAGTTTGAAGACGGAAGCTTGAAGTTAATTCGTGACTTTTATACTTCTAGCTTTGCACTTCCAACATCCATCCAAAATTTCCCCTCTCCTGACAAACAGTTGTCACAATCTCAACTTATATTTGTATTATGAAAACCAGCCAATCACCAGTTCATTTTCGATCTTTGTCGGTTTTGCATGAAGCAATGGGCATTTCGGCGCCGTTGCATCCTTTGATCAGTATTATTGATTACGGAGAAACACGTTTTGATCCTAAAATTTTTGAAAATGGAACAAAATCGGATTTCTATAAAATTTCATTTAAAACAAAATTCAACGGGAAAATTCGGTACGGACAGGGATATTATGATTTCGAAAATGGCGGAATGTCTTTCGTATCACCCGGTCAGATCCTCAGAATGGATCATGAAGAAGCTGATTATAGCGGAATGTCTTTGCATATTCATCCCGATTTCATCAGACCTTATTCTGCGGCAGAAGCTTTATATCTTTCTGAAAAAGAAAAGAAAACGATTTCTGATGTTTTTGAAAATATTCAGAATGAATTGAATGAGCGGATAGATCAATTCAGCCAGGATGTTATCATTTCTCAGATAGAATTGTTGCTGACGTACAGCAATCGTTTTTACAACAGGCAATTTATCACCAGAAAATCCGTAAATAATGATTTGTTGTCTAAAATGGAAGATCTTCTGAATGATTTTTTCGATAAAGAAAAAGGAATAAAAGGTCTTCCGACAGTTGAATTTGTAGCGTCACAACTCAACCTTACGCCAAGATATTTGAGTGATATGCTTCGACATCATACAGGGCAGAACGCACAACAGCATATTCATGATAAACTGATCGAAAAGGCTAAGGAATATCTTTCGGAATCTCAATTTTCGGTTTCTGAAACAGCTTATCAACTCGGTTTTGAACATCCACAGTCTTTCAGTAAATTATTTAAAAAGAAAACAGAAGTTACCCCCAACGAATACAAACAATCTCTTCAAAAATTTAATAATGAATCCAAATAATTTAGATAAAATCATAGAACGCTCTTTAGAAATAAGAGAAAAATATCATCAGCTGGAAATTCAGCAAAATGGTAAAGAATGGACTTTAGAACAGGACGCTTTAGCTTATCTCACGGATGCGGGTTTGGTGGGAAGAGATGTAATGTCACATGAAAAAATATGGGGGAAATCAAACGCTGCAGAAGAACTTGAACATAAATTAGGCGAAAATATCTGGTGGCTGATTATCTTAGCAGACCGAACCGGAATTGATATGAAAGAAGCCTTAGAAAAGTTTTTAACCAAAACAGAAAATTTATTAAAATGAGTTATTGTTCAGCCATAGCAGGAATGCAACCAGAAAGTCGAAAAGAACTTCACAAAAATTATCACGATAACCATTACGGATTTCCGATTCATGATGATAATGAATTATTTGGAAGATTAGTTATGGAGATCAATCAGGCAGGATTGAGTTGGGAAACGATTTTAAAGAAAGAAGAAACTTTCAGAAAAGCTTATGATAATTTTGATATTCAAAAAGTGGCGGCTTACACAGAAGAAGACCGCGAAAGACTTCTGAGTGATCCCGGAATTATCAGAAATAAATTAAAAGTAAACGCTGCCATCGAAAACGCCAAAACCATCATCGAATTACAAAAAGAATTCGGTTCTTTCGAAAAATGGCTGGAGCATCATCATCCAAAAACATTACAGGAATGGATGAAAATATTCAAAAAAACATTCAAATTCACAGGTGGTGAAATTGTCAACGAATTTCTGATGAGCATTGGATTTTTAAAAGGATGTCATGATGAAGGTTGCCCTGTTTTTCAGGATGTTCTTAAACATGATCCGATGTGGAATAAAAAATAATATTTTTTTGAATTTTTATGTCTAAAATATAAGTTCAGGCCGTCGGAATTTCCGAAAGTTTAAACTTATTTCGATTCTCTTTGTCGGACTTTCCTGCGAAACGAAACTACTTTGATTTAACCCATAGGAGAGTTCGACAAACTAAACTTATATTTTTGAAGGAAAAATGAATGATATTACTTGAAACTTCTCACAGAAACATCAGGCGCCTGCCCTTGTGGAACAATAAAAATAGCATTATAACTAATTAGAAAAACGAATCTATTTTTCTGTCAAGATTTCTTTATGTTCTTTTCCCCATTTTTCGAGTTCTTCTATGATGGGTTTTAATTTATAACCAATCTCGGTCAATTCATATTCAACGCGGGGAGGAACTTCTGCGAAAACGGTTCTTCTAATGATTTTATCTTCTTCCAATTTTCGAAGTTGAAGGGTAAGCATACGTTCCGTAATATTTTGAAGACGTTTTCTCAATTCACCAAATCTTAGTTTTCCGTTGATGAGATAACAGCAGATCGCCAAAGACCATTGTCCGCCAATGACATTTGAAGCATAAATTTCAAGACACTCATCTGAAAGGGCTTTTTTGTTGGCAAAATTGGTTGATGTTTCCTTTATCTTAGTCATTACTTACATTTTTTATAGTACCGTACAATGAGATACTACTGTTTATAATGTAAGTTACATATATTATTTTTGTAGTAGAAATTTAAATATAATGAAAACATTAGTTATTGTCATTCATCCACAAATAGAAAAATCTGTAATCAATAAAAGATGGATCGATGAATTAAATAAATATCCCGAAAAATACATAGTTCACCAATTATACAAAGAATATCCAGATGAAAAGATTGATATTCTAAAAGAGCAGGAATTAATAGAATCTTATGATAAAATAGTTTTTCAGTTTCCGTTTTATTGGTTTAGCAGTCCGCCACTTTTAAAGAAATGGTTTGATGAGGTTGTGTTATACGGCTGGGCGTACGGAAGCAAAAGCGGTTACAAAGTAGGGGGGAAGAAGATTTCTTTGGCGATCACCGCCGGAATTGATGAAGAAGGCTACAGCGCATCCGGAAAATATAAATACACGATGAAAGAATTAACGACTCCTTTTGAACTGACTTTCGATTACATAAAAGCAGACTACAAAGAACCATTTGTTTTTTACGGAATTGAACAGGATTCTTCTGCAGAAGCCATTGAAAGGAGTGTGCCGTTGTATTTGGAGTTTATTGATGGGTTGTAGATACTGATTTTGTATCCTATGTTTGCATAGGAAAGTATTTTACTATTTATAAACCCACCCAAATAGGAAAAAGAGACAAATTAATTGTTGTTATTAGTCTTTAGGATGAATTTTTGAAGAATTTAAAGAACAGGTTGAAAGTTTTTTTAACGCAAAGATTTATTTGAAATTTTGGATATTTAAGGGAGCAAAGAAGTGAATCAATATAATTGATTCTTAAGAAGGTTGCTTCATCAGCGACTTTGTCGCATTTCTTTGCTCTCTAAAAATAATATAGTTGCATAATAAAACTTTGCGTTTAAAAATGAATTTTAGTGTTTATACTGTCTATCATTTCAACGTAGAAGAAATCTCTATAAATGTAGCCAAATCAATTGCTTCTTCTTGAAAATACTCTTTAAACTGATTTGAGAGTTTTTTATCTTTAAATTTCACAATAGTATATCCGCTGTCGTATGCTACAATTTCAAGAAAGGCTTTTTCAATTAAAAACTCATTAGGTTTCCATGCTTTTTCATCTTCAGCAGATAAATTTGAAATAAGATTAAAATCTATTTGAGTGTTTTTAGGAACAGCAGAAATAATTCCCCAAATTATTTGAGTGCTAGATTGATAAAGCGTTTCAAATTCTTCCTTATTTAAAACAAAATAATCTTTGTCAAAATTGATAGGTATCTCATCATCTGTCATAAAATCTAAATCTGTTAAAACCCAATCATAATCAATAAAATCTTTCCAAATTGGTTTTAAAACTTCAAGTAGGTTGGTATGAAATTTTACAATTTTTGTGCTTCTGATGATCCAGTTCATTTAATTTCTATTTAAAACAATATCAATTCTCCTTTCTGCTTCCTCTTTTGAAATTCCACTATAAAAATCATTAACAAAAAGATGCTCAAAACTTTCATGAGGATAAACAAAAGGCCTTCCTACTTTATTGTTGACAAATACATCGGTAGGAATAGTTTCTTGAAAATCATAGTCTGGAAGGTAATTTGAAAGCCATCCGAAATATCCTCCTTCAAAATCGTCATTGTCATAATTCTCAACGTATTCATTAAAGCTTTTCTCACTTAATGAAACCCAAATTCCATATTCAAGATCTTGGCAATTGTTATTGACTTCCTGTACGAGAACTGCTCGCACAAAGTAGCACGTTTCATCAGAATATTTTATGATACATAAATCTGAAGTTAGTTCAGAATTCTCCAATTCTTCTTCGGTCAATTGGAAATACGGATATGGTGCAGAATAGGCTATTGCAGGCCAATCTTCTTTTTCTTCGCCGCAGCATTGGCAGATGTATTTCGTCATTAGATTTTTTTATTTATAATGGAGATAAAACTTATTCTCAAAGATTTCTTTAGGATCATATTTCTTTTTGAGTTGAAAAAATGAATCAGTTTGAGGATAAACTTTTCTCATTTTCATTCGATCTATATGAAGCCGATACGGAAGATAAAAAGTTCCTTCATTTTTTATGGCTTCATCAACTAATTTGTTGGTAAGAATTTTCATTTTATGTTCCTGCTGATCTGTTTTCTTTTGATTAAACAAAAAAACAAAGCCAAAGACATCTTCCTTTGCATAGTTCATATGGCTATCTTCATCTTTATTTACAGCTCGAATGGTGATGTTGAGTAAGTCAATCTGAGAAAATTTTAAAATAGGTTTTATATCTTCTATAAATTGGTTAAAATTTCGTGCTGGAATAAAATATTCCTGTAAAAGATCTGTAGAATTTGGATCTTTATTTTCAATTAGAGAAACATGGTCGTTCAATAATTCATTTCTCGAATAAACAGCATTTTTTGTAACTCTGTTCATTCCTGTTTCCAAATCCCAACGAAGTCTTTTTCCATATTCGCTGTTCACAGTACTTCTAAAAACTAAACGTTTTGTTTCTTCGTTTTTTGCATCCTGTGCAGGAAGTGATAAAGGTTTTTCATCTGTTTTTTCAAAATAATTAATCGTTGCATCTTCTAGAAAACGTTTATTAGATATTTTTAATCTTCCAAAAACTAAGTTCACATTCGGGTTATCTGAAATAAATTTTTTGTAATAATCAACATAATTGTCTGAACTTAAACGAATGTATTTATATTGTAAAGCAAGATTATCAACTACTTTTAACTTGACATCGAGAATGATTCCGAAAAGTCCATATCCACCAATAACTAATTTAAAAAGCTCCGGATTTTCATTTCTACTGCAATTAATCACTTCTCCATTCTCTTTCATTAAAGTAAATGAGACTACACTTGAAGAAATTGGAGGCGAATCTTTTTGCCAGCCATGACCATTAACACTCATAGAACCGCCTACTGAAAATGAACTAAAAGCCTGCATCACAGCAATTGATTTTCCATGCTTGTCCAGAAATTTTATAGCATCTTCCCAAAGCGCACCTGATCCTATAGTAAGAATATTATTTTTTGCATCAAGCTCCATTTGTTTATAAGGAAGCATATTGAGGAGAATTCCGTTCGGATAAATAGAATGCCCTCCCATACTGTGTTGCGCACCTGCAATTGAAATTTTTAAATTCTTCTCCTTTGCATATTTTAATATTTGGCGAAGCTGTTTTTCTATTTCAGGTTTAGTTTCCGGAACTTTTATTAAAGTATCTATTTTGGTTAAATTTAACTGGCTTGCATCATTAGTGTACCCGTTGGGAATAGTAATTTTATTTTCAGATTCTGCCCATTTAGTTTTGAAAACATGAATAATAGGAATTGAAATGAAAATTAGAATTACTACAATTCCGAGAATTAAAAAATGTTTTTTCTTCATATATTTTACAAAATAATTAGGAGCTAAAAATACTCAAATTTCCTTACCCCACCGTCTTCGTATCTTCCTCCTTCAAGATTTTTTTCTCCTTCATAGAAAGCATCATTCTTTCGCATTTGTATTTTTCCCAGTCGAATTGATTGAGAAAATCCAGTGCTGCCACAAAGCCTCTGTTGAAAAGATCTTCTTTTTCCTCTCTTTTCATGAAGAAATTCAGCCAGCTGCTTTCACCGCAATTCACGGTTTGAATGCTGAAAGAATGGTAAAAAGTATGCTTCGTAAGGAAAGATTTATCATTAAAACCTTTTAAAGTACTGAGGATATTTCCGGCAAATGAGAAAGGTGATTTTAGGATTTGTTCGCTCGTTTTTCCTTTTTCGGATAGAATATCGGAGTCGCTGGTGAGCTGTACCCCAAACAAAGGCATCCTCGGATAAAAAACATCACTCGAATGAAAAAGATCGATCGGGAAATTAGAAATACTTCCGCCATCAATAAAAACGCCGACAGGGTAGATGTCTTCCTGTTTGGTATTCATCCAGAATTTCCAGGCATATTTCACAGAATCATCATCTTTATCGATTCTCTTTTGGAAAGGTTCAAAAAAGAAAGGAACCGACATCGAAGCACGCACAAACTCGGCCGGACTGATGCGTTTCATTTCTTCCTCAGACCAGTATAAATTGGCCATCGTAGGAAGTTCAACTTTAATTTTAGCATTAATGTCGGTTGTGATGACGATGTATTCTGATTTTAGTAAATAGAAAGGATTGTTTTTATAATAATCATTGTTTACGGCGCTTTCGTAGAATATTCTGTAGCGGGTCTGGTCGATATGCTCTAAATTATTAACCTTAATTTCTTCAATACTGTTAAGAGCGATGGCATAATATTCCTGCTCATTTCCGTAGCGGTAGTTGAGGTTAAGCTGACGTTCCTTTTGGATGAATTTATCATTAAGTTCGGCAACGGTTTTTATCCCAAACCCGTTCATCACATCGGTCATTTGATCTAAAAAAGCTTTTCCGGGATTGAGTCCGCTATTTTGTTTCCTGAAATCATTATAAAACTTTTTAATACAAAAAAATGCAATGATAATCGGAATGAGCGGAACAAGGAAAAGCAATTTCGCGTTCAAAGTAGTTTCCGAAGAAAGCGCAAACGGAATAACGACCAGAATAATCATGAGCACAGCCGCAATAATGGCATTTATTTTCAGGAAATTCTTGTTATTCAGCATCGCATGAATGGTGGTTTTTACATACGTTTTCCCATCCATAAAATCGGCGAAGTTCCAATTGAAAAGGATTTCTCTTATCACCTCACTTTTGGCTTCTTCTTTAGTTCTGCAGGCTGCAATCAACATCGTATTAATGGCTCCGGCACTCGTTCCCGCAATTTTCAGAAAACGAACTCCAAAGATCTCCAAACCATAGAGATAACCTACCAGTGCACTTCCCCAGACACCGCCACCTTCCTGCACAAATTCTACATATTGATTTCCGTGAGCATCCAGAAGGTCAGAAAATTCTTTGGACGAAATATTTTCATGCAAAGCTGTGAGCTTGTCTTTTGATTCCTGAGAAAGTACATTTTCATCAAGAATTTTGTTAAGAATTTCGGTTTTCATAGTTGGTTTGGTGGTTTTTAGTTTTTTTGCTTGATGCTTAATTTTTTTTTGCTTAATGTTGGTAAACGCAAAGGCGCAAAGTTTTTTACTTTGTGCGTGTTTTTAAGGCGCAAGAAAATCAAAGATTTTCGTTTTATATGAATTATTTAAAACCCTTTTTTGTCATTCCAGAGGAATCTAAATTATTAAGTTTAATTACCATGTATAGATTCCTCCCGAATGACAAAGTGTACGTTCAATTATAACACAATCAATTTTATCGAAGATAAAATCCTTGCGCCTTAAAAACAACATATTCAATTAGCTTTGCGCCTTTGTGTATACCAACATCAATCAACAGTATAATAATCAGTTCTACACATTAAAATTAATTAAAATCAATCTTAAAAACATACGTATTTTCACCCTAACCATTAAGTGATTCTACCACTGTTTTCTTCTTGCATATATAAAGGTACAGATCACAATTAGCGCCATTAAACCTAAAGTATAAAAATACCCGTGCTTTGTATGTAGCTCAGGCATATTATCGAAATTCATTCCATAAACCCCTGCAATAAAGGTAATTGGTAAAAAATAAACCGAATAAATCGCCAAAACTTTCATCACCTGATTCGCTTTTTGATCCGAAAGTGCTAAAAACATTCCGATTAAGTTGGTGATTTGTATATTGAGATGATCAAAATCTGCCACAACATCTTTATGTTTATCCTTTAAATCGACGACTTCAGAATCCTGTAATCCCAAAAGTTTAAATTTATCGATCGCATCTGTGGAAATCGTCAATACTCTTGAATTTAATCCTGATTTTCTTTTCAGTTTGTATAATCTTCGAATCTGATTGGTATGGTTTGTATTTTTAAGAAAAATCTCATTTTCAATATTATCCATCGTTTCCATTAAACTTACAGACTCATCATCGAAACTTTTCATCATTAATAAAGCGATCATTAAGGCGATATTCTGCGTAGTTGTTTCAGTTGTTGAGCAAGAAAGCTGCTTTTTTGTTTCATTAATACTTTTGGTCTTCATCCTGTGGACAGTAATAATGGTATTACCCAAAAGAAAAACACCTATTTTGGTGCTGATATCGCTGATGGTGTTGAGATTTTTTCTCTCTAATTCGGTGCTTTCACGGAAGAGGAAAAACTTTACGCTTCCGTCCTCTTCATATTTTGGTAAATGATTAGGGTCTAAGGTATCTTCCAGAAGGAGATTGTTGATCTCATATCTTTCATGAAGAAATTTCATGTCTTCCGCTGTGGGAGCTTCTACATCTACCCATTCGCATTGGGAGTCTCTGTATATCGTATCAATTGGCATAAAGTAAAAATACTAATATTTTGAAAAACTATGTGTTAAATAAGTTTTATCTTTGGCAAAATTAAAAAACTATATGATTAAAAGTACAATAAAAGGAATCGGATTTTATGTGCCGGATAATGTTGTAACAAATGATGATTTAGCTAAATTAATGACCACAAATGATGAATGGATCACGGAAAGAACCGGTATCAAAGAAAGAAGACACCGTAAAAACAGAAATGATTCTCAGGAAACTACCGCTTATTTAGGTTTTAAAGCTTCAGAAAAAGCACTGGAAAAAGCGGGTTTAACGGCTAAAGATATAGACTATATTGTTTTCGCAACGCTTTCTCCGGATTATTACTTTCCTGGTTGTGGTGTTTTGCTTCAGGATATGTTGGGTTGTGATACGATCGGAGCCTTGGATGTGAGAAATCAGTGTTCAGGGTTTGTGTATGCAATGAGTGTTGCCAATGCTTTCATAAAATCCGGAACATATAAAAATATTTTGGTGGTTGGTGCTGAAGTTCATTCTTTCGGATTAGATTTTTCTGATGAAGGAAGGGGAGTTTCCGTAATTTTCGGAGATGGCGCAGGGGCGGTTGTCCTTTCTGCAAGTGAAGATGCCAATGCAGGTGATATTTTAGCAATGAATATGCATTCTGAAGGAAAATACGCAGATGAATTGTGTACTCAATTCCCGGGTTCTAAATACGGATGGAGCGACAGAATGAGAAAAGAACCTGAAAACGTGACTGATAAAGAAGTGTATCCTATCATGAACGGAAATTTCGTTTTCAAACATGCGGTAACAAGATTTCCTGAAACGATGCAGGAAGCTTTAGACAAAGCAGGAAAAACGATTGAAGATCTTGATATGTTTATTCCACATCAGGCGAATTTGAGAATTGCTCAATTTGTACAGCAAAAATTCGGACTGCCGGATGAAAAAATTCATAATAATATTCAGAAATACGGAAATACTACTGCAGCATCTATTCCAATTGCTTTAAATGAAGCGATTGAATTAGGTAAAATCAAAAGAGGGGATTTGGTTCTTCTTTCAGCTTTCGGAAGTGGATTCACTTGGGGAAGTATTTTATTTGAATATTAAATCAAATCAATATAATAAAACAAAAACCGTGGATAATAGATCTACGGTTTTTTTGTTTTCCAAATTTCAGAGTATTATTTGTTATATAATGCTGAAAGGTATATGTATTTCATTATTCTTACGAAATAAAAATACTATTAATATAATTGGTGCTTTTTTGTTGTTAATAATTATAGTTTTAGATAGATGGCTATTATTTATTAATTTATATATTAATTTTTAATTAAATAAATTTAATTAACAGATTGTCAGTTGTTTAAACGAAAGTGGTATATAAATGGTATACCCATTTTTTTGAGTTTGGTCTAATTTTTTATCTATTTGCTATAATTATTAAACACAAAGCGATGACAGAATTTAAAAACAAAATGGCTACCCTTGATATTTCCGTGCATGTTACTTTAATGCACAAAAGTAAAATTTCATATCTAAGTATCAATTTAATAAATCTTAGAAATCATCAATAAGCTGTACAAGCTTACCTATTTATTAAAATTTATCACACAAATGAAAAAAAGTATTTTATTAATCCTTTTGGGAGGCTTTATGTATGCCCAAAACGGAAGTGTAGGAATAGGAATAACCTCACCTGATCCTTCTGCTATTTTAGATGTAAAAGCTACTAATAAAGGGGTTCTTCTCCCTGTAGTTTCCCTTACCTCAACGGCTGATGTTACCACTGTTGCCAATCCTAAAACTGGTTTTATTGTTTATAATAAAGCTATTGTAGGATCAGGGACCAATGCTGTTGATAAAGGTGTATATGCTTTTAATGGAACAGTATGGGAGAAAATGTGGAGTAAAACCAATATACAGGCAGAAGTTGATAAAATTCCATTTATTACTCCTGTATTTGCGGCAAGTAATATTGGTACTTCAGCAAGTATAGCTGCAAATACTATTACAAATCTTACATTCAATACTTTGTATCAGAATTCACCGGCAGGAGCTCAGGGGGCAGCAGGAGTATTTACAGGGTATACTATCCAGAAAGCCGGAGGTTATGTAATTTCCTATGCGGTCGATATCAGAAATACATCCGGTGATATTGATAGCGGAGCATTAGTATTTGTACAAAAAAACGGCAATAATGTTTGTACATATGGTACTGATAAAAGATATCAGTTTGGAGGGGTGTCTAGTACTTGTACTTTAAGACTTGCATTGGGAGATGTTATCACATTCAGAGCTCAATCATCAAATACGGCTTATCAAATTGCCAACACTAATGTTTCTATTTCAAGAATCTCTAATAATTAATAATCTTATGAAATTTAAAATAATAATTACTTTATTACTTACTATAATGGCCATTATGGGGAGTGCCCAGGTAATCATAGGCTCTGCTAACTCTTCACCGGCAGCGATTTTAAAATTGGATGCAAATAATAAAGCTTTAAGAATCCCAAACTTATCTGTTACCAACAGAACAAATGCTGTCACTCCTATTTTGTCACCGGCTAACGGTGTAATGATTTATAATACCAATACAGATATTAATAATGATATTGCGAAAGGGATAACTTATTGGGGAAGTGATAGCAAATATCATTCTCAGGCATCTTATTCTGCGACAGAAGCTGTTATTTCATCTTCACAGATTCCGTTACTTATTTTCAGTGCGGCGATCGGGCAAAAACCTAATGTTCCTGTTGGATTTACAGCAGGAGGTGGCTATACAGTACTTAATTTATCTACGCCAGAAATATTATTTGATAAGTATTTGGGATGGAATATGACAAATAATCAATTTAAAATCCCTTCTACCGGAATTTATATGCTAGAATTTGTTACAGATATGTCTAACACAGGAAATAATGGAGGTACACCTGTTTTAAGGATAACCAAAGGCGGGACAACTCTGATTTCAATATCAGGAAGGTTTAACAATGTGAGTAACAGAATGTATACTACATTAATAACAACTCAAAATTTATCCGTGAACGATCTTCTGGATTTTAGATATGTATATACTGATAATAATTATAGCATACAAACGGGAACACTTAATATTTACAAATACCAATAATTATGAAGATAAAATTTCTATATATATCATTACTATTGCTTAGCTTTTTCATGAAGGCTCAGGTGGGAATAGGCACAAGCGCACCTGATGCGAATACTATTTTAGATTTGAATAGTACCAATAAAGGATTGCTAATTCCGAGAGTACAGCTTACAGATATTAATGATATGACTACGATCCCTGTGACTTCTTCTGCCACTTCACCTGAGCAGGGTACAATTGTTTATAATTTAGCTGATGCAGGAGTTTCTCCTTCCAATGTATTTAAAGATATTTTTTATATATGGACTGGAATGAACTGGGAAAACATAGGAGAAGTTTCAGATGTAAGAGCCGAGGTTGATAATAAAAACACTACCCATTTATTATTCTCAGGTAGTCCTCTAGCTTCATCTGTATCTTATATAGCATCCGCATATTCAACATGGACAACAATGAATTTTGCTACTGAAAGATTTGATAATGGAAATATTCACGGCGGTGGTACATTTACAATACCTGCGACAGGGTTATATTCATTTTTTGGAGATGTGTCATTAAGTTTGTCAAATAATAATGGTACTTCTAAATCTTTTGGTGCACGTATCCTGAATGTAACCACTAATACTGTTTTGTCTACTTCTTATTTTGGTACATCAATTGGTGGAACTAGTGGTGATATGCCACTATACTGGATGGGAATACTTCCTGCAAATACAGTAATACAAATACAGTTTAGAATGAGAGATACACTTTCGAGTACAATATCTATAAATACAAATTCTAGTATTACCGTAAGAAAACACTTTTAATCAAATAATGTAGTGAAGAAATGGATTTATCCACAAGAAAAAATCCTGATCTTGGTACCGATATCAATGATGGTATTAAATTTCATTTAAATAATAAATTAAAGTGGACAGAAATGTCTACTTTTTTGTTTTGCGATTATTAAGTGATTATTAAATTAATTTTTAATATTAAGAGCCTGTATAAAAAGATAAAAGAGTAAGGGTAAGAAGTTGAATAAAAATTGCCATTTTAGAGTTGCAAAACAAAAAATATCAATGTATTCAACGGACTTAGCCCAAACCCAGTGGCAATTTATAAAAAAAGCATTAGATTTTGATGACAGAAAACGAAAATATGATTTGATTATCATTTGGAATGCTATCAGCTATTTGATAAAAATAGGCTGCCAATGGAGACTCTTACCTCATGATTTTCCAAAATGGCAATTGGTTTATTACTATTATTCAAAATGGTCAAATCTGGAAATTTTCGATTTATTATTATCAAAATTAAGGGAAAAAGTACGACGAAACAGAGGTCAGAAAGCAGAGACATGTTTGGGAATTATGGACAGTCAAAGCGTTCGCTGGGGAAACAATCGTTCACTCAATGGCTTTTGACGGAGGTAAAAAAGTAAAAGGAGTCAAAAGGCATATTGTTACTGATGAAAATGCTGCGATATTTACTCATTCCGCTTGAGGTAATCCTGGCGGACGGAGGCTACAGAGGAGATATTATTGAAGAAATAAAAACTAAGTTTGGTTATATTATTCAAATCGTTATGCGAAACGATAAAAAAGAAAAAAAATTTGAACCCATACATAAAAGATGGATTGTTGAACGTACTCTTTCCTGGTTTGATAATGATAGAAGATTATGCAGAAATTATGAACTCCTAATGGAATCCTCTGAAAACATGGTCAAATTATCTGCTATAAAATTATTACTCAATAAAATTTAAACAGGCTCTTAATTAATAATAATTTTTTTGTATTAAATAAGATTTACTTATTCTATATCCAATAGAATTTTATTATATCAATGTTTATTTTTAGTTTAAAATATAAATTAATTATTAATTATTTTATCATATTTGTTTAAATTTTCGATTTAAATATTGATAATGCTATATATTTGAACTTTATATGGTAAAAATTTGTAGATTTACAATAATAATATAAAAATAAAATAAATATGAAAAGAATAGTTTTACCTTTTATTGTTGCTTTTTCTATTTTATCTATAAAAAGCAATGCTCAGGTAGGTGTTAATACCTCAGCGCCTGCCTCTACACTAGATGTTACTGCAAAAAATGCTACCGGATCTACAAACAATGTAGACGGTCTTTTAGTTCCTCGTGTAGACAGATTGAGAGCTCAAAGTATGGCTTCAGTTCCTATTTCTACCATGATTTATATAAATAATGCTGTTACGGGAACGCAATTAGATACTACGATTAATGTAGATGCAGAAGGATATTATTATTTTAATGGAACGGCATGGGTAAAATTGCATAATCCTGAAAATTCTACTTTTCCTTCTGTAAATATTTACAATACAGACGGTAGCCTTACAGGAAACAGGCTGGTAACACAAGGTACAAATACATTGGCCTTTAGTTCAAATGCTGTTAACGGGTTTTCTGTAGATGGAAGTACGTTTTCGGTAGATGCTCTTAATAATAGAGTAGGAATAGGCACTGCAGCCCCGCACGCACCATTACAGTTTGGAAATACAGTAGGTAACCGTAAAATAGTGTTATATGAAACGGGTAATAATGATCATGAATTCTACGGTTTTGGAGTGAATTCAGGAATTATGCGCTATCAGGCAGACCGAACAACTACCGATCATGTATTCTATGCAGGAGTTACGGGTGGAGCTAGTTCTAATGAATTAATGCGTATCAAAGGAACAGGAAATGTAGGTGTTGGGACAGCTACCCCTACTAATCTTTTGCATGTAAATGGTACTAATCCTTTGAGATTGGAAGGGTTGCAGCCCTCTTCCGGTAAAACGGGGACATTAGTGGTAAATAGTACAGGAGTAGCTCAGCTACAGACTTCTTCAAGTATAAGTGCATCAAGAGTAATAGGCAACGTAACATTAGTATCAAATAATACAGTTTATAATATTGATAATACAACATTGCCAACAGAAACTTTTGATAATCTTAATGAATTTAATGGGTCTACATTTACCGCATCTTCAGCCGGGTTATATAAAGTAGATTATGTAGTGAGCTATCCTCAGCGACCAACGACAGAAGATTCAGGAGATGGATATACAGGATTAACTTTCATACTGCTGAATAATTCATCATATTCTTTAACAGCTACAAAAATAAATTCTCCTGAAGTTGGAGGGGCTCCTGTAAACATGACTGTGGTTAATCCTACTATTGTAAAAATGAGTGCAGGTGATGTCTTGAGGTTTCAAGCGGTAGCCTATGGTACAACAGGAAATGTTACTGCTAATTATTCAGTGGCAATTGTACGTATAGATTAATTATTGATAAAACGATAATTTGAATATTTGTTAAATATATTTTTAAACATAATAATAACAAGTTGTTATACAATCTTCAAAACAAAAAGACGAGCCATAATTGACTCGTCTTTTTTCGTGCTATTAAAAAAAGTTGTGTTACAGACTTTTCAATAATTTCTCGGTATCAGAAAAATCTTCTCCTGCAGTTTTCGCAAGTTCGATCGCTTTTTCTGCCCATATTTTAGCATTATTTTTATCTCCTACTTTGTTGTAAAGATTAGCTAGAGTATCTGTATTTGCATAGCTTTGATTCTTTTTTACAGATTCCTGTGCCCATGCTACAGCTTTTTCTAAAGAAGATTTGTTGTTTACATTTTCAAAGAAATTCCAGGCAACTGAGTTTAATTCGTCTGAACTTGCAGTAGAAGTATCTTTGTAAAGATCTAAGCTTATTTTTTCATAGTTTGAAAAATCCTTAGCCAATAAAGCTCTGGTAGATTTTGATTTTTTTAAGGCCTTTTCAGCTTCTTCTTTGCTTAAAAATTTCTGAGCTTCTGTGAAGAAATAGGTATCGTTATAAGATTTTGTATCAATATTATAAGCGTTTTTAAGAATGGTACCAATCTTTATACTCTTGTCAAATTTATTATACTCACTCTCAGGAAACACTTTTATGATATCAGCTTTCCTTTCCTGAAATAATTTATAAAAAGAACCGTCCGAACTTCTCGTTCCTGAAAGCAACATTTCCATATCCTCCTGATCTAAATTGGGATTCTGCTTAAACTTTCGATCCAAAACTTTTGCTGCAAACTCGGAATCTGTATAAATTGTAAGTTTTGCAAGATTTTTTAGAAATTCCGGATCTTTTTCTCCGTTTTCAAATTTTTGCTTTAAAGCGCCTAGTCTTTTGCTTGGGTCTTCTGCATCTTTTGCGAACTGTATAAAATCTTTTTCTTCTACATATCCTAAAGTTCTGTGTACTTCTTCTCCGTTTCCATCAATAAATAAGTAGGTTGGAAATGCTCTTACACCATATTTTTTTGCAATATCGATGCCTTCACCTTTCTCCATATCAATTTTTGCATTGATGAAGTGGGAATTATAATAATCTCCAACAGATTGAAGTGGGAAAATATTCTTCGCCATTAGTTTACAAGGGCCGCACCAAGTTGTATAGGCGTCAACAAATATAATTTTTTTTTCTTTCTTAGCTTTTGCTAAAATAGTAGCGAAGTTGGAATCTTCAAATTTAATTCCCTGCGCAAATGCAAGAACCCCGATAAATAGGGAAGAGAGTATTGCTAATTTTTTCATGTATACTTTTTATGATTACAAATGTAATAATTATGTAAACACATGAGTCGATATAGATAAAAAATAGTTACACTACTTTTCTTTAGAAATAATAATTCTTTTGGAAAGAAGGATTTACTATTCATATCTTATTATTAAAATTAATTTAAATATGAATTATAATTAAATTAATTAATCATTAAGAATGTTTTAATAAAAAGTAAAATATCGCTACTTTTGTAAAAAACTAAAAATACACACCATGATAATGATGAATTATTATAAAATCCAAATAATAATTTATTAATTTATGCTCAAAATTCTAAAAAGTCTTGTGTTTTTCTTAATCACAACGGCTCCAATATATGCTCAAAATAATATTGACTGTATCAATGACGAAACGTTAGCAAAAACGTCTCAAAAAAATAGGTCGGGGGCTTTGAAAACCGCAGACTCAATTTACCAGTCTTCCAAAGATCCTTTACATAAAGCCCAAAGCCTGATGCTTTCTGCGAATTTATATCAAAAGAATGGAGATTTTAAAAAAGCGATCTGCTATGCAGAAAATGCTGATGTTTTAATTGCTAAAGTAAACGATCCAGATCTTGCTTCCCGAATCACTGAATTTCTTGCCCTTCAATATAGGTTGGTTGGGCTTCATGAAAGATCAAAAAAATATATCGTAAAAGGCTTTGAAATAGCAAAAAAAATACAAGATCCGAAGAGATATAACGAAACGCAGGGTGTTCTTAACCAAGAATTGGCTCATTATGAAATGGAACTTGGAAATTATCCAAATGCTGTAAAATATCTTGAAATCTCATTAAGTTTTTTTGAAAAAGTCGGAATAATAGGAGAAGAGGTTGTTACCGCAGCTTCCTACCGTTTGCTGGGAGATGTTTATTTTAAACAAAATAAATATGACCTTGCTGAAAGCTATTATAAGAAAGCAGAAGTTTTGCTTAAAGAACCATCATGTCTTTTAGGATGGATCTATAATGGACTGGGCGGAATCCGTTTAAAACAAAAACAATGGAAAGAAGCTGAAATTTATCTCTCCAAAGCTGAAAAAATTGCAGAAAACAATCATCAGTTAGATCTCAGAAAAGGTGTTTATGCTAATATTAATGATTATTATGAGGGAATAGAGGACACCGAAAAAGCTTCATTATACGCTGTAAAATATGTTAAGATCTATGAGCAGATTAATGCTAAAAACAATGCATTTGCCAATGAAAAACTAAATACGGAAGTATCAAGTAAGAGAAATGTTCAGATAAGTATAGCGAAAAATATTGCGATTGTCATTTTGTGTATTGCGTTGGGCGGATTGTTTGTATTTTTTAGATCTAAACAGAAAAAACAGCGTTCAAAACTTAGAAGTATCATTAGAAGTCAGCAAAAATTCACGGAAAAAGATAAAGAAGAATCCCCAGATGTTGATTTCTCTAATATTTCCGTAGAAGAGCTTGATGATAAAGAAAATGAAACCGGTAAAAAACGCAGTGAATCTTTGATGACGGCAGAAACAGAAACTAAGCTTCTGGAACTCCTTAATGATTTTGAAAAAGGAAATTTATACAACAACAAAAACATGTCTCTTCCTTTCCTTTCGGGAGAGCTCAATACGAATACGAAATATCTTTCTTATGTGATCAACCAGCATAAAAGCGCTGACTTTAAATCATATATCAATAGGTTGAGGATCAATTACATTGTTGATAAGCTTATTAATGATGAAAAATACAGGCAATATAAGATCAGTATATTGGCAGAAGAATGTGGTTTTTCTTCTCACAGTAAATTTGCTTCTATCTTTAGGGCGGTTACCGACTTTTCTCCTTCTGCTTATATTAAATTGCTTGACACTGAAAATCAATTAGATAAAAGTATTCATTTTCAGGAAAATAATTAAACATGTTAATTGAATATTAACGGATCCTTTCCATTTTCCTGAAAACAGACAGCCATTTGTTTTACGTAAGGTGGTCACTTTCATATATTTGCCTCAGTTTTATGGGACGAATATTTATTAATTTTTCTAGAAATTTTTTAAGGGCGTCTTGTAACACCACACCTAAACACTAAAACCAAAAACTACTAACTGATGTAGAATATTGAGGAGTATTTTTCACCAATCAATAACCATTAAACTAGTAACAAATTAAACGGATGAAGACAACTTTAACAGTCGTTATGGCATCTGTATTATCAAATCTTGCCATTGCGCAGATAGGAATTAATACAGCTGAACCAATAGCGAGCTTGGATGTAACCGCAAAAAAGCGCGACGGATCCACAGCGGAGGGTATATTGCCCCCGAGACTAACGGGAGATCAAATGAGAGCAGGAGATGCTAAATACTCAGACATGCATGCCGGAACTATTGTTTATGCAACCGCTCCGGTAAATTCAGCAACTTCAAAAACAACGAATGTAACCTCTTCTGGACTTTATTTTTTCGATGGAAAAATCTGGCAGAAAATGATGCAGGGAGACGAAAAAACGCTGAATGCTAAAAGTTCCGGTGATATTAAAAATTCAGTAAAATCAGTTGACCATAATGGATGGTATTTACTGAATGGAAGAAATATTTCCACACTTCCGGCAGAAGCACAGTCAGCAGCAGCAAGTTTAGGTTTTACCGAAAGCTTACCGGATGCTACGGATAGAGTGCTGAAAAGCAGAAGTGGTACTGAAATGCTGGGAAGTGAAGGCGGTGATAACTTAATTATCCTTACACGATCAAATCTACCTAACATTAATTTTGTAGGTGTTGTAAGCGGTATCGCTGAAAGTGGTGGAGCACACAGCCACGCTGCGGGACAAGGTGGTTTTCTTTTAGGAGGAACAACGGTAGGAAATAACGGCTCCGGAAATTATCAAGGTAACAGTACGCCTACCTCTTGGGGTGGAGTTGGTATCATGGGGAATACAGCATCTGGAGGAGCGCATACACACTCGTTGGCAGGGATTGCAACAATTCCTACAGGAGGAACCGGAAATTCTGTGGATAACAGGTCTGCTTATTTGGTCGTAAATACGTTTATTTATTTAGGCGGAGAATAGAATAAGAAAATTCTTATACAATACAATCGGGATGATTGCCCGGTTTTTTCAGTCAAGTTTTTTTAAGTGCAAAACCGCAGAATTACTGCGGTTTTGTTTTATTTATTTATTTATTTTTTAAAGTATCTGTTTTTGCTTTCATTGTGTCAGCAGGAGCATGTTCAGAATTGGCAACGGCAGAATCTCCCATATCGTTTCTCATGGCGCTTTTATCATGCTCATCTTTAAATTCTTCTCTGTTTGCTTTTTTATCTGCACAGCTTCCTAAAAAAAATAAACCTAAAACGGCTCCGATCCATAGTTTTTTCATAATAATTTCTTTAATTGTTTAGTAGTAATCAAATATAATGATTAAAAAGATAAAAGATAAAAGATAAAAGATAAAAGATAAAAGATGTTAAATATATCTCCAATCAAACAGGGAGCCCCAAAGGGGCGACTTAACCAAGAATAGGATAAAATCCTATTAAAGAAATCAGGATATTCAAAAACGCGTAAAAAAATCCACAGAGCTTTCATCTGTGGATTTTCCGTGTTAAAGTTAGACTTAAAGTTTTACTTTATTTGCTTGCAGGAGCAGTAACAGTGTCCATCTTAATCTTGATACTATCAGGATTTGTCGTGGTAACTGTCGAGTCTGTGGTAGATGTTGAAGATTGCATTTTATTGGTATCTACCGCAGCTGAATCGGAGCTACTTGACGACATTGATGATTCTTTAGTTCCACAGCTCACTGCAATTAATCCTAAACCTAAACTTAATAACAAAAACTTTTTCATAATATTTATCCTTTGGTGTATGAGTAAGTATTCAATAACTATTCCGAAATGGGGTCATGAATTATTAAAATATCAATAAAATAGTTTAAATTTTGTTAAAAATTGATTGTAATGTAGAAAAATAATTAGTTTTCAAAATAATATTTGATTTTTAAAGCCATTTATCAATTATAATTAAAAAAAAGCCCCGAAACCAAAGTTCCGAGGCTGTATTTAATTAACGGACAAAATTACTCATTGCCCATTATTTATTACTCATATTATCCTAGGTATGGGTATTTGTAATCTTTAGGAGAAACAAAAGTTTCTTTGATAGATCTTACAGACGTCCATCTTAGTAAGTTCATTTTAGAACCTGCTTTATCGTTAGTTCCTGAAGCTCTACCACCTCCGAAAGGCTGCTGACCAACAACGGCACCAGTCGGCTTGTCATTGATGTAGAAGTTTCCAGATGCATTTTCTAATGCTTTGAAAGCTTCGTTTACCGCATAACGATCTTGTGCAAACACAGAACCTGTTAATGAATAAGGAGAAGAAGAATCAACAACTTTCAATGTTTCAGTCCAATCCGCATCTTCGTAAACGAAAACAGATAAGATAGGTCCGAAGATTTCTTCAACCATACTTTCATACTGAGGATTTGTAGTTTCAATCACTGTTGGATTTACAAACCATCCTTTAGAATCATCTACTTTTCCACCGATTACAACGTTTGCCTCGCTTGATGCATTCGCTCTGTCGATATATCCTTTACATTTTTCGAAAGAATTTTTATCGATAACTGCATTTACAAAGTTTGAAGGATCTTCTGGAGAACCAATTTTAATTGAAGCGATCTGAGTTTCCATTACTTTTTTCACATCAGTCCAAAGAGATTTAGGAATATAAGCTCTTGAAGCAGCAGAACATTTCTGCCCTTGATATTCGAAAGAACCTCTCACTAAACCAGTCGCAACAGCTTCTACATTAGCAGAAGGGTGAGCGATAACGAAATCTTTTCCACCAGTTTCTCCAACAATTCTTGGATATGTTCTGTAGTTATGAATATTATCACCAATCATTTTCCACATTCCCTGGAAAACTTTTGTAGAACCTGTAAAGTGAAGTCCTGCGAAATCTCTGTGTGCCAATACTTTCTCAGCAGTTTCTTTTCCGTCCGTGAAAATCATGTTGATAACTCCTTTTGGAAGACCAGCTTCAATAAGAACGTCCATGATTACTTTTGCAGAATAGATTTGCTTATCAGAAGGCTTCCAAACTACTACGTTTCCAAGCATTGCCATACAAGTTGGCAAGTTTCCTGAAATAGCCGTAAAGTTGAACGGAGTTACTGCAAAAACAAATCCTTCTAATGGTCTGTATTCTACACGATTCCAGATTCCTGCATCAGAAACTGGTTGCTCAGAATACATTTCTGTCATAAATTCTACGTTGAATCTCAAGAAATCGATGAACTCACAAGCTGCATCAATTTCAGCCTGATGAACATTCTTAGATTGTCCGATCATTGTAGCCGCGTTGATTACATCTCTGTAAGGTCCTGCCAATAGATCAGCAGCTTTTAAGAAGATTGCAGCACGGTGTTCCCAACCTAGCTCATTCCATTCTTTTTTAGCAGCTAATGCAGAATTGATGGCATCATCTACATGTTGCATTGTACCTCTGTGGTAAAAACCAAAATCATGAGCATGATTCTGAGGCGACTGAAGTTGAACTGTATCACCAGTTTTCACTTCTTTACCGTCAATAACCATTGGGATTTCTATCTTCTCTGCCCACATTTTTTTGTATTGAGCGATAAGGCTTTTAACTTCTGGAGTTCCCGGTGCGTAAGAATTTACCGGTTCATTTACTGCAAATGGTACTTGCGAAATTGCTTTTGACATATTACGTTGTATTATTTTTTAATTTGCTAATGATACAAATTTACAACATTTAATTTGGACTGAAAATCGATAGAAACTATTTCAATTTTATTGTTTATAATAATGATATATTTGATTTATCCTTACAATATTATAAAATGAAAAAAATAATAATCATTCTTTTATGCTTTTCACAAACTGCTTTTGCACAGCGCAAGAAAAAAAATGTTGAGGAAATTCCTGTGAAGCAACAAATAGAAGAATATAAGATTCCTGAAGATCAATTGTTGAATGGTACTTTGAAAGGCTCAAAATGGTATTTTGATCTAAAAAAATATTCAGAAACAGAAATTATTTTGGATAAAGATAAAACTAAACCTGATGTTTTATATTTTCTTAATGCTAAGAATTTTCAGATTAATATTAATCAGAAGAATTGTAAAAGTTTAATAAAAGGAACCTACCAAATCATGAAAATGAATGATGGAAGTACGACTGTACAAAAGGGACACCAACCTTTTAAAATCACATCACCTTATCAGAAATGTGTTGTTAAATTATCCGGATTTTTATCGGGCGCGCTGGATATTTCTTTTAACGAAACCGGAGATGTTATGGAAATAAAAGAAGGTGAATATTCCCCACCAGTTACGGTTCCTGGGCATTAAGGTCTTGCAATAACCTACATTTTCTCGTTCTCAAGAATTTTCAACACAAGCTTTTCTTCCTGAGTAAGATCCGCTTTACCATCATTTTCTTCAATTTGTTCTAATTCATCAAGATATTTTTTGATGGAATTATTTTCGTAAAGATTAATAACTAAAGGATGAACGTAATATTTTCTGCAAACCGTGCTCGTATTTCCAAGATGAGAAGCGACCATTTCTAACGCTTCTTTTACTTTCTTTTTATACTCAGAATTGCTTTCTGCATAACCGATTTCTTTAAAAGCAATTAAAGCATTGACCGTTCCCGACCACGTTCTGAAATCTTTTGCAGTAAAATCTTCACCGCTGATTTCTTTAATGTAATTATTCACCATCCCAGAATCAATCGAATGGCGATTATCATCTTCATCCAGAAACTGAAAAAGCTCTTTCCCTGGAATATCTTTACATTTCTGAACCAATCTCGAAAGTCTTCTGCTTTTAAGATCAATTTTATGCATAATTCCTTTTTTGCCTTTAAACGAAAAAGTCATCTTTTGTCCTTTAATTTTAACGTGTTTGTCTTTTAAAGTTGTTAATCCAAAAGAGCCGTACAGTTTTTCGTAAGCATTATTTCCAATACGGATATTGGTTCGTTGCATTAAACTAACAACCAAAGCTAAAATTTTTCTTTTTTCGAAATTTCTTAAAGCTAAATCCTGTTCAATATGCAAACGAATTTCAGGTAAAGCATACCCGAACTGCAACATTCTGTAAAATTTTGTATGATTTCTCAACGCGCTCCAAAGAGGGTGGTAGCGGTATTGTTTTCTTTTTTTAGCATCGAAACCTGTCGCCTGAAGATGTCCGTTATCCAAAGCGCAGATCCAGACATTTTCCCATGCCGGAGGAATGACCAATCCATTGATTCGTTTAATTTCTTCCTTATCCTTAATTCGTTCACCGTCTTTAAAATAAGAGTATTTTTTACCTTTTTTTTTACGAATAATACCCGCAGATTCTGCGTCGGACGTGTAAATTAGATTTACCGCCCTTGCAGAAGCCTCCGGATCTTTCATAATTTTAACAATCTTAGAAGGTTTGAGGTGAGAAATGATGTCTAAGTCTGAATTGTCCATATAAAATTTGGTTACGAGTTCTTACCCCTAGAAAATAGCCATAAAATAATAGCTATTACGCCTACCACTACTATTATTCCCCACCACATTCCAGCTTTAAAGATTGTTTCTACTGCTTCACAGCTTGTTAATAATAACAAACTGAATATTGTCATACTATATAATGATAATTTTTTCATGATAATTTATTTTTTGATGTTTATTATTCTAAATTCTGTGCTGATCTGGTCGCCAGTTTCTAATGGATTTTTTAATTTCGTCTCCTGAAATTTTTTCATGTAAAGCCTTATATAAAAGGTCTTTAAATTCATCATCATAAGCAAATCTAAGTGCTGCAATCTGACTAAAACTTAATTTTTCCTCTACTTCATCTGATCTCTGACTGAAGATCTCAAAATATCTTTGCTTAAATTCAAGCCTTACCAAACGGTTTTGCAATCCAATGGCATAATGTTGCCGAAGCATGAAAGCCAGGTAAAAAATTAGAAAAATAACAATCGAAAATAGTTCCCAAGCCAACTTGTTCTCCTCATCATTAAAAATTTTATAGACTCCAAAGACTTCCAACAGAATTAATAATGGAAGATAAATGAAATGATGAGGTGGATAAAATTTCCTGTGATTTTTGTAATTCTGACTCTCCATAATGTAAAATGTAGCAAGAATCTTTCCAAAAGTTTAATTTTTTAATAATAATTGATAATTGTGATATCTAAATATTGTTTGCTAGTATTAAATGATTGAAAATTTTTGATGATAGTATAAGCTGTTTATGAGTAAGATAATAAGTAAAATTTGTCCTAGCGAAGCGAATGTGAAGCAATCTCCAATTATTTTATTTTTTGGAAGCTAAATCCAGCTATCCACTCATACTCCTCACGCCAATGCCTTTTCCAACGCTTGTTGCGGGGTAACCGTTTCTATCTGGGCTAGGATTACAGTCGCCTTTTCAATCTATGTAGTTCAACGCCCATTTTGTCATCCTGAAAGGATCTAAATATAGTATTAGAGATCTGTTTAGTTTACGTTAGGAAATAATAAGATGACAAAATAATTACTGAGTAAAACGCCCTTACGAAATTAAAAACAGCCAACATTTTCAAAGAAATTTTTACGAACATTAGGTTTAAATAAAAACAGAAAATCCATTTCCAAAACTCAAAAATTTTGTAACTTTCGGTGTTTTAAAAATAAAAAAATGACTTCAAAGGAAAAAGTAGCTGCGCTTCGTGAAGAAATGCAGAAAAATAATGTTGATGCATTTATAGTATATTCTGCGGATCCGCATATGAGTGAATATCTGCCTGAAGAATGGCAGGAAAGGTCTTGGTTATCGGGATTTTTAGGTTCTGCAGGTTTTGTGGTTGTTACTCAAAATAAAGCCGGACTTTGGACGGACGGAAGATATTTCACACAAGCTGCCCTGGAATTGGACGGTTCAGGAATCGATCTTTTCAAAGACGGAATGGAAGGAACTCCCAACTATATCGACTGGATCATTTCAGAAATTCCAACTAACGGAAAAGTAGCAGTAAATGCTGTAGCAACTTCTCATGCGAACTGGGAATTACTTTCTCAAAAATTAAATTCAAAAAACATAACGATTGTTGATCTTCCTCTTTTAAAAACCATTTGGACAGACAGAGGAACGCCTTCAAAAAATCCAATATTCGTGCATCCTGTAAAATGGGCTGGAAAGTCGGTTACAGATAAAGTTTCTGCAATTCGCCAGAAAATGGAAGATCAGGAAATAACGGTTCATATCATTTCAAGCTTGGATGATGTAGCTTGGACTTTAAATTTAAGAGGTAGCGATGTTGAAAGCAATCCAGTATTTTTAGGTTACATTATTATCACTAAAAATGATGCAATCTTATTCACCGATCTTGAAAAATTAGAGGTTGAAGCAAGAAAACAAATGGATGAATCTTTCGTGAAAATGATGCCTTACGAAGAATTCTACAATCATTTGAGCACGGTTAAAAACGAAACGGTTTTAGTTTCTCCAAACAGTAATCAATCGATTTATGATGCTTTAAAATCTTACAATCAATTCATCAAAGCTGCTGTTCCCGGAAACTTAATGAAAGCTCAGAAAAACGAAACTGAGTTGGAAGGTTTCAGAAAAGTAATGGTAAGAGACGGTGTTGCGATGGTGAAATTCCTTTATTGGCTAAGACACAACGCCGGAAAAGAAGCAATGACCGAATATTCTATCGGCGAAAAACTAAGAGGTTTTCGCTCAGAAGGAGAAAATTTTGTAGGAGAAAGTTTCGGAAGCATTGTTGGATATAAAGATAATGGTGCGATCATGCATTATTCCGCAAAAAGTGAAGGTAGTAAAGACGTTACGAACGACTCGAGTATCTTGGTAGATTCAGGAGGTCAGTATCTTGAAGGAACGACTGATATTACAAGAACGTTTTCTTTAGGAACCGTTTCCGACGATTTTAAAAGAAATTCGACTTTAGTTTTACAAGGATTGATCCGTTTATCGATGGTGAAATTTCCAAAAGGAACAAAAGGAGTTCATCTTGACGCAATCGCAAGACTTCCGTTGTGGATGGAAGGTAAAGATTTCAACCACGGAACTGGTCACGGTGTAGGAAGTTTTATGAACGTTCATGAAGGCCCTCAAAACATCAGAAAAGATTTGAATCCTCAGGATCTTTTGGTAGGAATGGTTTGTTCAAACGAGCCAGGTTATTATTTAGAAGGAGATTACGGAATCCGTCATGAGAATCTGATCGCTGTAAAAGAAGCTGAAACAACAATTCACGGAACTTTCTATGAATTTGAAACATTGACTTTCTGTCCGTTCTTTAAAGATACGGTCGTGAAAGAAATTCTTTCAGAAAATGAAATAGCTTGGTTAAATCAATATCACCAAACATGTGAAGAAAAAATTTCTCCATATTTGGAAGGTGAGGTTAAAGAATGGTTCTTAGAATTGGTGAGTCCACTTTAATTAATTTAAAAAAGAAAAAAAATCTAGTAAAATAGATATTAGATAAATTTTAAAAGCCTTGTGACTCTTGTTGCAAGGCTTTTTCATATAAACAACCGTATTTTCACGGATAAATTTCTAGGGATTCCCCTGAGTGGTTAAAATATGAGGTGATCTATCTTTGTATCAACAAAAAGACATCATTTTCATATCTTCATATATACTTAGTAAATTCAAAAGCGGTAATCACTTCAGTTAATGAAGTGATTTTTGTTTTTTAGTGGATAAAGCTTTGAGTTTTGCTTATTTTTGATGAAAAGTTATACATAGTCTAAAATGATACAGGATTTCTTTCACGGTTTTAATATATTTTCAGAGCATGAAATTGACGATTTCGCCCAACTTTTTGAAGTCAGAAAAGTGTATAAAAATGAGATTTTTATACAGGAAGGCGAAAAATGTAAAGAAATTGCATTGATCAGATCTGGAATTTTCCGTTCTTATTATATTTCTGAGGAAGGGAAGGATAGCACATATTGTTTCAGATTTCCTAACGATTTGTTGGCTTCCTATTCATCATTTATTTCCGGTGCTCCAAGTGTGGAAACGATGCAGGCTATTTCTGATGCTGATTTGTTAATTTTAAAGAAAGATAAAATTGATGAATTGGTTCAGAATCATCCGAATTGGATGAAGTTTTTAAAAATAATTGCCGAACAGGAATATCTTGAATTGGAAAAACGTTTTTTTCAGTTGCAAAGAGACAATGCAAAACAGCGGTATGTTACTTTGTTAGAGAATCAACCCAATTATATTCAGGACATTCCGTTGCAATATTTGGCTTCTTATTTGGGAATTACGCAGCGACATTTAAGCCGAATCCGAAAAGAGATTTCTTTTTAGACATTTGTCCTATACATTGAAGTTCCGGCTTTATAGTTTTGTGAAAAAAAATATATGAAGTCAAACATTTTAATTATCGGCGGAAATGGAATGGTAGGAAAAACCATTGCCAGAATTTTTTCATCCAGAAATCCAAACAGCAATATTTTCATTGGAGGCAGAAAACAAGGAAAAACGGAAAATGATTTAATCATTGATGTTACCAAACCTCAGACTTTTCAAGCGATTCTTGATAAAAAAATAGATGTGATCATACTTTCTGTGAATGATAAAGAAGATCATGTTCTCCGTTTCGCGATTGAAAATAAAATCGATTATCTGGATATTACCAAACCAACTCCTGATCTTACGAAGGCTTATGATTTTGCTAAAAAACAGACGATCAACAGTCGGATTGTTTTCAGTTCAGGCTGGATGGGCGGAATTGTAAGCGGACTAATGCATTCATTTTCGGATCAAATAAAAAATATTCAATCTGTTGAGCTTTTCGTTTATTATTCTGTTAAAGACCTAGCAGGAGAAAGTTCGGCTCATTTTATGGCGGAAAATGTGGCTAAACCTTTTGTTAATTATCAAAATAATAAACCAGTCTTTATTAAACATTTTTTGGATGCTGAACCATTCGAATTTTCTTTTGGGATTGGAAAAAGACAAGCCTATAATTTTGATGTTCCTGATTTGTATATTTTAAATCAAATTGAGAAAATTCCGAACGTAAGTGTGAAAATGACTTATAATTCAAAATTTATTACTTGGTTATTGGGTGCATTTCAGAAAATAAAACTGTTTAATATCTTATCTTTAAAGGAAAGGAAAATGATTTTCGGATCAAGTGGAAATGGCGATCAGTCAGTTTTTGAAATTGTAGTAAAAACTAAAAATGGAAATAAAAAAATAAGTCTGCAAAGTACAAAAGGACAAGCCGAATTAACCGCATTATCTGCTGTTTTGCATGTGGAAGAATTGTTGAAGAATAATCATGAGACTCAAATTTATTTCAGTCATCAACTTTATCAAGGTTCTTCATTATTTGAATCACTGAATGCTTATAAAACCATCAATATGCAAGTAACGGAATGAAAAAAATACTAATTATTAACGGTCATCCCAACAAAGATTCTTTCAATTTTGGAATTGTAAAAGCGTATAAAGATGGAGTGTTGCAGTCGGGAGCTGAAGTTCAGGAAATTGTAATTGCAGATTTAGATTTCAATCCGAATCTGCAATTTGGATATCAAAAAAGAATGGAGTTAGAGCCGGATTTAATTAACGCTTGGGAAAAGATTCAATGGGCGGATCATTTGGTTTGGATTCATCCTGTTTGGTGGGGTGGTTTACCTGCCATCACAAAAGGTTTTATTGATCGACTTTTTCTGCCAGGTTTTGCATTCAGATACAGAGAGAACTCAGTTTGGTGGGATAAATTGTTGAAAGGAAAAACAGCACATATCATCACAACATTAGATCAGCCAAGTTTTTATTACCGGTTTTTCTTTGGAAGACCGAGTGTGAATCAGCTTAAAAAATCTACATTAGAATTTTGCGGAATACAACCTGTGAAAGTTACTTATGTAGGAGTTATTAAAACTTCAGATGAAAAACAGCGTCAAAAATGGCTCGAGAAAATTAAATTGTTGGGAGTAAAACGGAAATGATTAATATGATTGAGAAAAGTTCTGAAAAACTGGTGGCTGAGGTTCTCGAAGCCAGCAGTTTTTTATGACGAATATTTTTAATTACGGCAAATACCCTAGCCCCGATTGAAACGGCATCCTTTTTTGCAATGGCAAAAGAATTGGCAAAAAAGATATAGTGGAAAGCGGGAAATTGCTTCAAAAAAACAAAATTGCAATTCGACGTAGTCAAATAGCTCCTAAAAATAAGTACAATAGATAAACCATATAGTTCTATGCCATTAAAAATCGTAAATTTGGACCATGAATAACGATACCATTTGTGCACTGGCTACGGCCAATGGAGTAGGTGCTTTAGGCATTATCAGAGTTTCGGGGAACGATGCTTTATCTGTCGTTCAAAAATCTTTTCCTAAGAAAAATTTGGCGAAACAAAAGTCTCACACAATTCATTACGGCTATTTTATGGATGGCGATGAAGCGATTGATGAGGTGATGTTGTCTATTTTTCTGGCGCCGAAAAGTTTTACAACTGAAAACTCTGTGGAAATTGCTTTTCATGGCTCCCCACACATTGGAAAACGTATTCTTGAAACCTTGACCAAAAATGGTGCAAGAATGGCAAAAGCGGGGGAGTTTACACTTCGTGCTTTCATTAATGGTAGAATAGATCTTTCTCAGGCTGAAGCGATTGCAGATGTGATTGCTTCGGAAAATGAAGCTTCCAGAAAAGTAGCTATTAACCAATTGAAAGGGGGAATTACGAATGAAATATCGTTTTTAAGAACCGATTTATTGAATTTTGTTTCTTTAGTTGAACTAGAACTTGATTTTGCAGAAGAAGACGTAGAATTTGCCGACCGATCTGCTTTGAATCAGCTGCTTGATAAAATTGAATTAAAACTCAATTCTTTGATCGACAGTTTCCAATACGGAAATGCTATCAAAAATGGAACAGCCGTTGCCATCATCGGGAAACCCAATGCCGGAAAATCGACTTTACTAAATGCTTTATTAAAAGAGGAAAGAGCAATTGTCAGCAGCATCGCCGGAACAACACGAGATACGATTGAAGAAATTCTACACATTAAAGGTCATGCTTTCCGCTTGATTGATACAGCAGGATTGCGTGAAACAGAGAATGAAATTGAAGCTATTGGCGTCAAAAAAGCCAAAGAAAAAGTTGAAAATGCCAATATTTTAGTCTACTTAGCTGATGCGGCAACTGAAAATTTTTCTGACGATATTGAAATGATCAAATCTTTACAACGAGATGATTTAAAATTAATTATCTGCGCTACAAAAATTGATGAAGTTTCTCCCACAACCTACGAAAAAGTGGAAACTATTTTCAGAAACGAAATTTCTCAGGAATTTGATTTTATTAAAATTTCTGCCGTTGAAAATCAGAATATTCAGGATCTTAAAAATGAATTGTCTTCTTATGTGGAACAGTTAAAATCTGCAGAAAACAATGTGGTGATTACCAATCAGCGTCATTTTGAAGCGTTAGGAAAGTCTTTGGATGCTGTGAATAAAGTGAAGGAGGCGATTATTTTTCAAATTTCAACAGAGCTATTGGCTTATGAGTTGAGAAATGCGTTGGAGCATCTTGGTGAGATTTCTGGTGAAGTGACGAATGATGAAGTGTTGGGGAATATTTTTTCTAAGTTTTGTATCGGAAAGTAGAGAATGTTTTAGATTGTAAATAGATTGCACCTATAGCAATACAAAAACCCCTTTAAATGTTATATTTGAAGGGGTTTTTATTTGTTTTCTGTTCTGTTTCAAAATTTAATATTGCAGAATATATACATCCTATTTGTTTCTATTTAGTTTCTATGAATTTGCTTTGGAATAAAATTTGTTATTTTATCGTTAAAAAATGTTACATTTTGAAACAGTGAGAAACATGGGGAAACAATGTGAAACATTTTTGGGAGAATTTAGAGGTTATGGAAGTCAATAAAATTTGTCAATTCTGCGGAAATAGATTTGTAGCTAAAAAGACTACAACAAAATGTTGTTCTGATGACTGTGCTAAGAAATTCTACAAAAAGAGGAAGCGTGATGAAAAAATTCAAGCAAGTGATAAAGATTTAGAAGTACAGATTAAGGGTTATGATATTGAAGAAATCCAAAAGAAAGACTATTTGTCAATCAAAGAAGTTATGCTTTTACTAAATATTAGTAGAACGTCAATTTATCGAATGCTAAAAGATGGTAGATTAAGCAAATTACAAGGCTTTAAATCGATTAGAATTAGGAAAGTTGACTTAGATGTGCTATTTAGACAAAAAGTCGAAAATAACGAAGAAAAACAGTATAATTTACCATATTTCTGCGATGATAATTATTACACTATTAATGAAGTCTTAGATGTATTTAATGTAAGTTCGGGTTCGTTTTATTATTTGTGTAAAAAACATAATGTTCCGAAAATTCCCAAAGGTAAAAATGTGTATGTTCCTAAAAACTTAGTAAATATAATCTTTAACAATGAGTAAAAAAGTTACGGTACTGAAAAAGCTTGTAAAAGGAAATAAAAGTAATCTTTCACTAAATTTTTATCCTCCTGTTTTTAATCGAAAAACTGGAAAAAAAACTCGATATGAAAAAACGAGTTACTTTATTTATAATGAATTTCAAAGTGATACGGTGTATTATACAGATGCGAATGGGAAGAAACAGTCAAAAATTGAAATTTTAACGGATAAAAATGGTAATCCTAAGAAATTAACATTGACTCCTGCTCAAAAACATCATAATAAGGAGATTAATGAAATGATTGAGCTGTATAGAGCTAAAAGGTTTAAAGAAGTCATCAATCCAGATATTTATTCCGAAACAGAGTTGAGGGCTTTGGAGTTGGCAGAAAATAGAAGTAAAATCTTTACAGAATATTTTAAGGAAAAAGCCCAGAATGCAACCAGTTCCGAAGGAGTGTGGAGTGGTTGTTACGGACACTTTGTTAAGTGTTATGGAAATGTTTTGTTTCAAGATATTAACAAAGCTCTAATTGAAGATTTTAAATCCAAATTACTTAATGCTTATCAGTTAAGAAGTACAACACATAAAATTAGTAGAAATTCAGCAGCAAGTTATTTTATCAGGTTTATACAAGCTTTAGAAATGGCTTATGAAGAAAATTATATTTCTCAAAGTTTTAAAGCGCATATAGAGTGGATTGAGGAAGAAGAAGTGATGAAAAATTTCTTAACTTTAGAAGAGTGCAAAAAACTGTTTACTACTGATTTTTCTGATGAAGTCTTAAAGAAATATTGCATTTTTGCTCTTTTAACGGGCTTGAGATATAGTGATATTAATAATTTACAATGGTGTGATGTGGTTGAAAGAGAAGGGATCAATTATATATATTTTAGGATGAAAAAAACCTCAGCATTTCAATATCATCCCATTTCGGAGGAAGCTGTAAAGCTTATGGGAGACAGAAGGTTCAGGACAGATTTTGTTTTTGATAGAATTGCATATCATTCACTTAATGATAATCTAAGGAAATGGTTATCAAAGGCTGAAATTGAAAAGAGAGTTACTTTTCACAATTTCAGAACTTCTTATGCTGTTGCACAACTAGAAGCAGGAGCGGATATTTATCTTATTTCAAAAATGCTTGGGCATAAAAATGTTTCAACGACTGAGATTTATGCAAAAATAGTTGATAAACGAAAGGCTGGTACAATTGATAATATAGTTTTAGGAATATGATAGATTTTTTACCAATTCGAGATGATGATTTTGAATTTTCATCATTATTTCAAAATTACGAAGAAGGTCATACAGATGCCACTGAATTTGGTATGTACCCATTTTTCAGGCTTAGATATTTCTTTTTGGATAGAAAAAGTTTACCTATAGTGACATTGAAGATTGATGAAGAAAAAATCGAGAATTTTGATATGTTTAGAAATATATTTATCAGAGGAGATTATTTTTATCTTATTGCTTATCATTATTTTATAAATATTAAGGAGTATGAGTTTGAATACAAAGTTGAAGGAAGAATGAAAATTGCAGATAAAAATGGAGAATTAAAAACAATTTCCTTTTTTGAGCCATTATATAATGCTTTAATAGACGAGAAAATTAAATCCCAAAAATTACTCCGACATGAATATATTGTATCTAAAAATAAATATTTATACATAAATAAGCTCACTGAAATACTTTTCAATGATTACTATGATTTAGATGATGCAATTAGGAAAGAGAAAAATGTTTTTGCAAAATATGGAATGGCTGTTAAGGAGGTTTATTTGGAGGTGTTTAGAGACTTTTATTCAAATTTTGTAGATTATCTTACAACAGAAAATTTTGAAGCTTTAAAAAAACTTGTATATCCTTCAAAAAAAGAAGTTCAGTCCTTTAGATTTGCACTGAGAGAAACATATAGGAATTTAAAAGATATGGAGGCAAGAGAAAAAATTGTTGAATCCATTAAACAAAATTTGATAGATAAAGGATTTATTTCTGAGATAACAACTTTTGAACAGGTTTATGACCTCTTCGACAACAAAAGAAGAGAATTACCAAAAATCATTTGGCTGAAAGACATTACATCTTTGGCTACATTTTATAAGATAATGGAAGATGATAAAATTATTCAGGATGCAGAAGGTGAACATTGGAAAATTTTGGCTGATTATTTTATTCTTAAAAATGATTCCGAAATTTCAAGAGAAGAACTTAAAAGCAAAAAGAAGTCAACCAATTTTAAAATTTTAGCTGACCTTGAAAGTGGATTTGACTTGCTGAAAAAAATTATCGCATAATCTTCACTCTACCTTTGAAAATTTTTTCATTTTTTTTCATTTTTTCCGATAAAATTTGAGATGATTAATCAAATAGTATTTTATAAATATTATAATGTTATTAAAATCAAATACTTAAAACTCTTACTGTAAGGTGAGAGTTTTTTCGTTTTTGGCATACTCGCTAAGTTATTGATGTAACCGATTCATGACAAAAGAAATCATGACGGCGAAAACCAGCCATAACGAAAATTTCGGTTCTATAATCGAAAAATTGGTGCAGACAGAAGTAACTAAATACTTAACTGCTTATGCAATAGAATTAGAAAAATTGAGTGAAATAGCTCTTTCAAAAGCTGTTTTAACAGTAAAAGATGTTGCAGAACTTCTCGATATGAACGAGCGAGTAATAGTTCAAAAGATTAATTCAGGTTTAATTCCTGCTTACAAATGCAAGATTACCAATAAGTTTCTTGTTTTGAAGCGTGAATTAATCAAAGAGATTGCGTCAGGAACACAGTACAAATCAATTTCAATGATAAGTGCTGAAGTAAATCGTGGATTTGATAGTAGAAAATATGTTTAATCTTAATTCTTACAGACATGATAGATTATATCAAAGCATATTTTCCCGATAAAAATAGAATTCTTGAAATTATGAAAGAAAACTACAATCTCGAAAAAATCAGCTATTCTCGATTTGATAAGACTAAAAATGAAGTTGTTTTGTATGAAACATACAAAAAGGAATTTGAAAATTTGGAATTAAAAATTACCAATCAAGGTGCATATATTCACAATTCCTTACATCATTTTTATAATAAGTTTGTGCATGACATTGATGGAAATTTTAATGATTTTAGTCGCTCGGCGATTGTAAATTCCATTGATTTTTTGGAAGAACAAATTAAATTTTCTCCTGAAAATCTACACCTTTCACAAAGTTTAGAATTTGGTTTGAATTTAAGATTACCTTTTGATTTAGACCACTTTATTCTTAATGAATGTGTGCTTTACAATTTTTGCCCTGCATCAAAATTACCTCCACCCAATGAAGAACAAGTGTATAAAGAATTTGAAAAAGGTAATTACAGATTAAAAATTTATCACAAAGGTAGACAACAATGTAATGGAGAAAACATTTTGAGAGTTGAAGTTAAGTTTTTAGATAAAAGAGAATTTAATAGAAATGGAATCTTTGTACTAAGTGATTTGGAAGATAGGGATAATCTTATTTTCTTGTATGATAAACTATACAATCTTGTGAAATTTAAGCTAATGTGTGTAGATGATATTGAAAACAGGCAATTCACAAGCTACAAGAAAAATAAGCTATACAAATATTGTGCGCATAAGTTTTGGTCAGAATTGGATGATGATAAATTTAAAATTGAATCAAAAAAAGTCCATTCATATTTTGATAAAAATAATTTATTGGAACACAAAAATACACTGTTAGACCTTATGGATAGGAAGTTTGAAGAGTTATTAGATAGTTAGTTTACGGACATTGTATAAGCAACCGTAACTGTTATTATTGATTTAAAAAACAGGCTCAAAAAAGCCTGTTTTCTTACTCAAACGTTTCAAATGAGTCCGTATTTTTGTCATACTTTGCAAGAAGCTTTAGCTCTCTTATTTGATTATCTGTTGTATCAAAAAAATGCGCTTTATTGGTTTCATCAATAACAACGCTACCGCTATAATGCCCGTCATCAAATGAGATTGTTTGAGCCTTAATTTCTCCATTTGAAAAGCTTTTGTATTCTTTCGCTTGTACTTCGGCACTTATAAATTCAAAGCAAATTTTAGCATTGCAAACTAATTGATTAACAATAATTTTTTCATTTTCAAATTCAAAAAAGATTCCCTCAAAATTAACAGCAAATTGAATTTTGTGTGTGGTTGAGCTATCTTTTAGCCAATTGTTAAATGCTTGCCAACTTATGTATTTCCAATTTGGTTTAACAGCTTCTTCCAATAAATCATACAGAACTAGCTTTTCTTTTGAAATCGAGATTAACTGTAATTCTTGAATATTATTTATTTTAATTTGTGACAATTTTGGATGTTCATCACAATAAATTTCTTCAATTTCAAAACCATGAAATACAGGTTTTATACGAGAAATGGGAAATAATATGCTATTGGCATTACTTTGAATTTGGTCAAAAGTATATAATTTGATTCCAAAAGTTTCCGCAGCAGCAATTGCATCTTTTTGAAATCCAATTTGAGATACGAAAATTTTATTATTTATTAAAGGAATTCTTTGGCATTTAGAATTAAATGCTTCAATTTTTTCAACAGAAACTTTGCTCTTAAATTCTTTACATTCAATAGCAATCTTAATATCAAAGCCGTTAACTTTTGACTCTATTAAAATATCAATCTCTCGTTTATTCCCGCTTTGATTTGGGATTTTATAGTTATTATATATTTTTGTTTCAGGGTTTGTTTTGTAAACTTCTTCGACAATTCTCACCAGCTTTTCTAAATTTTTTCCGTCTTTTCCCATAATTATGAATCTTCTGAAGTTCTAGTTCTATTGATTAAATTTAATATTATTTTTTCAGTGATTTCAATTTTTTTAGGATTTTCGTCAGATACTTTTTCGCAAAGTTCTACCGCTAACATCGTATCCTGAACAGTAGCTAATTGTCTAAAATATAAGTTTAATTGTGATAAACTTTTGTTATATATGTAAATGTTACATGCACCAATAAATTCTACTAAAATTCCACTTGCACCTGAGATTATCCCCATTGTTACATTAGGTTTTTCCATAAAGAAAAGTAGCCAAATTCCAGTAACCAATGTGATTAATCCTATTATTATTGATGCAATACTCCATTGATAGCTTGTCTTTGCTTGGTCTAAATTAATTGTGTAATATTCATCCATACGATTAAGTGTCAAACGTGCCATATTAGTAACGCTATCATCTCCAATTTTTTCAATTAATTTTTCCCTTTCTTGCTTTATATCATTTAAATTATTAGCCAAAATTTCCGTATTAGTTTTAAAATCGCCCAATGAAATCAGAGCTAATGAGGTTAAAATGAAAAAAGTAACTGCTAAAGCACCTAATAAGACTTGTATAGGTTCTATAAAATTATCACCATAAAAATTAAGGATTATACAACATGTTGTACAAATTAAAGGAGAAACGAAAAATGAATAGTTTCGAATTGTCTGGTGTTTTTTAAAATACTCTATAATTCCTTTAAGAGTTTCAGTTATAATGGGGTCAATTAATGAAAACATAAAATATTATTATTTTATTGTAGTGAAAAAACAGGCTTAAAATAAGCCTGTCTGTGTATTAGTTTAAGAATTAATTATCGGTTTAAATTTTTTTGGAGTTGAATTTCCGCTAAAGATTCCTTTTTTAAAATCCTTATAATGTTTCAACCTGCATTGGATTGAACATTTAAACCTGCCGAAGCCAAAGGGCTCGTAATAATCAATAAATCCACCGCATCTTTGCAGTCTGAAAATATAGAAATATTTTTCCTTTGTAACCTGAGCTTCATAGATTGCTCCGCTGTAATTAATTTGTAATTTCATTTTAATTAATTTAAAAATTATTTACAATTATACAACATGAATTAAGCGTTTGAGGTTTTGCTTATTTTTGTATTTAAGTTACTGATTTTCATTATTTTGTGAATGTTCCGCTTCGTTGGCTTTTATTTTTTTTAACTCTATTATTGCATTATTTATGTCAGTTACAGCACCATTGCCAAATGTTTCTTCATACCACTGTTTATCATAAAGTTTGTCTCTTTTTGGCTGTATCAAATCTAATAAATTGTGTTGTTTAAATAAACTCACCGTATTCTCGCTAAGAGTGGAAAGCATTTCTATAGCATCTTCTTTTTCTTTTTTTTTGGATGAAGGACTCCTTCTAATTCTAGCATAATAACTTGTTTCTTCAGCAATTTTGGTAAGTTGCTTAATTAATTTTTCTGTTTCCATATACTCTGTTTTTTATTTATTGTTTTATCTCATGTTTTTCACCATGTCCTTTGTCTGCTACTTCAATTTTACCACCCGTACCACACATACAAAAAGAATCTTCAGTAAGAATTTTGTAATTGTTGATTGTATCTTTTTCTGTGGTCTTTTGCCAAACCGTTGGAGCAGGAATACAAGGTAAATATCCTCCCGAAGTAGGTTTTAATTTACATTGTCCGAAAGGTTTTATATTGGTGTTTGCTTGCTTATCCTGCTCCGTAGCAATATACTTTCCCTCGGCTGTAGAGAAATTCTGACTTGTAACACTAAGATTGCTCGGTGTTGTTCCCTGATTGCAGGATAATTGGGCGGTATCTGTGATCTTTTGTGGCATTAAGAAAATATAAATTATTTAGTAAAGTTCTCTATAATAGGTTCAGGAACATTTTCCCCTTCTTCTGATACCCAGTATTTTTTTCTATAGAGTATTTTGCCCGTATTCCCGTCTAAAACAATCATATAATATTGATTGAATGTTTCTCCTTTCCATATAATACTCCACATAGGTTTTTCTACTGTTAAAGCAGCATCTTTAACCGAAGATTCAGGAAATAATAATGGTGATGCCCTATTTACCTCCGTGCTGCCAAATTTATTTTTATAGCCTAATAATATTGGAATTTTATTCTCAATCATAAATTTTTCAATGTCTTCCCATCTAAAGTTATAAGCTTTGTCATTATCTATACTATGTGTAGGCTTTCCATTTTCATCAAAGTAATACCAAATTCCTTTATAAACATTTCCTTGCAAAATATATAGTCCCTTTTCTTTGATATTACCATTGGGATAAAACGTTTTTCTAATTTCAAAAGGAGAATTATCAAAATAAGTTAACTCGTATGGATTTATAATTTTTCCATTCTCAAGAAGTCCATAATATTTAATTACATGCCTATTATCTATTTTTTCTTCAAGTTTATAAGATGTCCCATTATAGACTTTATCATTTTCAGAAGAAATTAAATCTGTTTTAATATATTTTTCTTTGGTTTTTTGAAACTCAAATTTTTCGAAATTGGAGTTTATGGTTGGTATATAATACATTGTTGCTGTTTTTAAGATGGTAATCCCATTTTTTTCTAATCCTTTTTTAGGCTCTTGTCCTTTACAGTTTAATACTAAAAATAATATGGATATAAGTATTGTTTTCATAAAAAATATTTTTAAGGTTCGGGTTGGGAAGTGTCTCTTATGATTTCCCATTGCCACTCCATTAAAGATTTTCTTGTTATTCCTACACGGTGGGAATAATCCAGAATATTATCCGTAACAGCATATCTGAAAGTATATTTACCATTAGGAGCATTGGTTCTTGACATCCCACTTGGTATAATATTTTTACTCTCAAATGTATGGTCTAATCCCATAGCATGTAATACTTCGTGTGCTGTAGTAGCATTAGTGTCGTATCCGTTGAATAAGATTGTTGTCTTTTCACCTGGCTGAGAGTATCCGCTCAAAGCTTCAAAAATACCATCAATTTTAATATTTCCACCTGTGGAACCCAAATAATAAACTTTGATATAATTTGTGTATTCAGGTTTTGCTCTATGAAGTTTTTCATTCAAGTATTTCCAAAGATCTTTCCAGCTTCTTGGTTTATGAGTATTTTCTCTCCTGTTGGCATAATCATATAAATAATATCCTTTGATTACTTTTGATGGTGGAGTACCTAACGCACTGCCTGCAGATAGTGGCAGTGTGTGGAGATAGTTATTAAAGCTTGTTTCAGCGGTTAAATCTAATTCAAACGTCTTTATTCTTGGGTCAATTAAAGCCTGTCTTAACGCATGCTTCAATACATCTTCCTGCCCCGTTATATTTCCTCCTGAAGGTGCTAAAGATGTTTTTACATTTACAAGAACAATTTTTTTAGTTTTCCTGTTGGCTTTGTTGTTGGCTTTTATCAATAACTTTCCTGCCAATGTTTCTGTGGTTATATTGGTAGTAGCATCTTTTGTAATGGCAAAGGCTTTTATGCTCGCAATAACAGGGATTTCTTTGATGCAGTTAATTTCTATATCCATCGTATGAGGCGTACCCGCTGTGCCACCTGTTACGGTAACGCTTTTACTTGGTATGCTGAAATAGCTTGAATTGGGCTTTGCTGCCTCAGCTTTAGTAGTTGCCCCACCACCTGTAATGGTAAAATATCTGTCATCAAATTCTAATCTCAACTCGTCAGGTTCTATTTTTACTTCTATAAGTAATTTCAGAGTAGCAGCAATGCAGGTTCCTGCTTCGGGGTCTGACGTACCATCTACCAATAACCTTCCTTCAGGCACTCTATATAGGCTCAACCATGGAGTGGCATACCTCTCTCTTATATCCGTTTTCTTAAATTCGGTTACGGAGATAGCAGTAGGATTGTACTCAGTTGTGATAAGTCCTTTAAATTTGTTATAAGGCGAGGTTTCTGCTGTAAATGCAGCGTTGTAGTCATTTTGCGCATGAGTACCCATATTTCCTAAATAGGTAATATCATGCACACCTCCTCCTGTATTATCTCCGATTCGCATAAAATCAAATCCGAATTTACCATAATTTGGAGTCCTCGGTCTAAACTCTACAATACACTCTCCAATATCTGTTGTTGAAGATGGTGGTCGTTCTTCTGCAACGTTTGTGTTACTTGTTCCTTCCTCTCCTTTCACCTCCACAGTGCCTTTTGAATTAACAACTGCGCTTTCATTTGAATGTATATGTAATTTTTTGAATCCTGCAACATTAGTTTCTTTAGCTTCAATTTTTATCTCATTTTCTGAATTAATCAATGCTTTTCCCGCTTGTGTATGGAAAAATTCTGATACAGTCTGTAACATGATAGGTGTATTTACCAATGTTTTCTGAAGATAATTCATTAGTGCCGTATTTCCAACGGTCGATGTCATATTATTTATAACATTAATATCAAAATTATTGTTGGCATTAATCTCAACATCCGTAGCATTCATCGTTATTTTATTTGGAGCGGTAACATTAATGTTTCCTCCGCCATCCATAAAATATATGTTTCCGCTAGGGTCTTGAATTGTCACACTACCGTTGGCATCATTCATTAAAACTTTGATTCCGCTACGGGTCTGTATAGATTTAAGATGATTATCAGCGCCTCCGCCTAAACCGACTTTTCCATGAAACATTCCACCCATTGCAAAAGGAAAATCTGGGTTATTGTACTCAAAGCCTACCATTACCTGATCTCCAATTTCAGGTACAGCCACAAATCCTCTGTTTTGGCTTATGGCATCCGTTCCCCCTGCATCTGGACTCATCATTCTTATAAAGTGAGTAGTATCATTTAATTGCCAGTCAAACTGCACCTGTATTCTTCCCTGATTCAAGGGGTCAATATTGGAAATTACTGTTGCTATCTGTGGTTCTGCTTTAGGCAGGATAAAATCAGATTTAGGCATAAAGCCTGTTCCCTCGGCTATGGCTTCAAAATTTCCTGTATAATATCCCCTTGCATCTACTTCATGGGTGACTTCGGTAATCATCAAAGTTGTAAAGTGAGAGGTCTCATTGCTGTCTTGTTTTCTCATAGCTAAATCTGTGACACAGCCAATATAAAGAAAAGGCACAGAGGTATTTCCTGATACTGTAAAAACCTCTACGGCAGCGCTTCCTCTTGCACTTTTCTGGGCATCATCCACATCCAGAAAAATATTGGGATTTAAAGGAGTGGGAGTAAGAGAACGGGTTTTAAAAATACTATCGTTCAGTTCATAAGACTTTGCTGACAAATCTCCTAAATGCTTGATACTATCATTCGTGCCAAGCATTTTAGCATGACTGCTACTGTTATATCCAAAGTATTCAGGTTTTGTATGTACTGCTTTTAATTCTACCTGCACATCATTAACATTGCTTCCATAGATAAGTTGGATAGGCTTTTCATTAGGTGGTAGCTTTCCGAAATGAAGTATTTCACCATCATAATAGAACTGCTCACCGTAAGCTTCTGCAATTCTTGTCAGATAATTGTAGTGAGTTTCACAGTACTGTGCACTGTAATTAATATAGCTTTTATTCTGGGTGTCTATTCTGAAATCGAACTTGCTTGTTCCTAATGTCTCTTTAATGATGTTGTCAGCAATAATAGATGTGTTTACAGCCTGAGTGCCTCCAAAACTCTGGGTATGGGGTGCAGAATCCATCAATATGGTTGGACTGTGTCCTTTTAGTACAATATTTCCCAGACTCATTTTATCCTGACTGAATGCCACTTTTGTAACCACACCGACAAATGTACGTTCGGGACTTTCATTTTCAGCATCTTTATATTTAAAAGTAACGGTCAGTCTTTTGCCAAAGAACTGCTGTGCCTGTTCTAAATTATGGTTTTGTATTTCATCCAGAGAATCATGCGCCAGAGTAAGTTCAAAACTGTGGTGTGTTTTGGCACTTTGTTGCAGACGAAAATGTTTAAAGTGTTTGATTAGATTTCCATTAACCACAATATCAAGCTTCACCACGCGGTTAATCCCTGATATATGGTTCTCCAAAATCTTCTCAGAATTTGAGATATTTCTTTTCATTGTATATTTTGTGTGTTTTTTGGTATTATATCACTAAATATAGATAAAATACTGTGCCAAATATAGAGATTTTTAATAAATCTTTTAAATTGTAGTAAAACTACGACTGCTTGTAAATCAAATAGTTTGATTAATGCTTTACTTTTCGTCTTTTACTAAAATGCTGTTTCAACTTGTCGGTGATAAATTTCAATATCAGCAGTGAATAGTATACACCACCTACATATAGTATAACAATTGAGACTAATAAAAGATAGTCCCAATTGTTTGGCTCTCTGAGTGGTCGGAGAGAAGTTCCACAGAAATTTGAATCTAAAATGAGCGTTATCATTTTGCAGTATCAAAAGGGTTTTGGTCTGCCTTCATGAACACGCTTCCCATACGTTTATATTTGAGAGATTTACCTTTCACGCACAAATCATAAAGCCCGTTTCCTTTTTGTTCTGAAATGCGTAAGAAAATAACATCGCTTTCGATGCAGTCATTATCTATTGCAACATGTTTTCTAAGGTCAGAAATAGTTGCATCTACTTTTTTCAAAAAAGATTGGATTTTCTTATCTGGTGCAGGTTCTTGATAGTTTGAGGGAAGATCGCACTTCTTGTCTTTCTGTGTTTCCTGTGCGAAATAAAGTGTTGGCAACGCTAGTGCAAGAGTAAATAGTAATTTTTTCATTGTAATTATTTTTGATTGTTAATAGTTGTTGAATTGTTACTCTTAGAAAATAATCTTTTATAGATGTAAATAAGTAAGACAATAATGAGTGGGAGAATTACATATATGATATATTCCTGATGGTCGTAATAGCCCCAAAGTCCGATAAATCCGTCATAAACATAACTTCCTTTGTAAGTTTTATAGCTGAAGCTATGGAAAGGGTAAAAATGAGATGCAGGCGAATAATTGGTATCACATAAAGGACAGGAAATGTAATCGGGAGTGATTAGGTAATATTCTTCATATATTACAATTCCTTCACCCCTAAGGGTGTTTGTGTACAATGGATGCCAATTTGTAAGATAGCTTACATATCCAATTGTATTGAATATGATCCAAAAGAATAAGAACTTTTGTTGTTTGATGCTTAATATCATTGTTTCTATTTTGTTTGATTTTGGGCAACAAAAAAGTGAGTAACAAGTATTCTCGCAATGTTAAACAGGCTCTGCAAAGCCTAAGCACAATTACGGAAACCGCTACTCACCATAGGCAAGTGCGATAACCATTTTTGTAATTGTGCTTTTGAGAATGTTGCAGATTCGTTTAACAATACAAAAAAAGTTTTCACTTTTTTATCGTCGATGTCTTCTAAAAAGCTATAAAGCTTTTTAGATAAATTTTTCTATATCAATAATTAAACCATTTTAGTTGTTTATAGTTTGCAAAAATGATGAAAAAAATCAATATTCTGAAACTGATTTTGTGTTTATATTAATTTTTTCTGTTGAAGTGAAGTCATGAAAAAATCGAAATCATCACTCCATTGTTTTATTTCGTCTTCTAAACTATCTCTATTAGCAACATATTTTAAAGCTAATAAGTAAGTAAACCCCTTGAAAAAACTTTCAAGCTTAGTAGAGTGTCTCCCAAAATCATAACAAAATTTAACAGCTTCTTCTCCTGCTGACTTATTATTTAAATATGTAGCCCAAAAATTGTGTGCGAGTAAATTTCTTTTCTTTAGATAAGAATTTAATTCGTCTTCAATGATTAATTTTGGATTAAGTTTTAATATCCTAAAAATCTCTCCAAGTGTTTTCTTTCCTTTGGATTTTGAAGCTGATTCAAGAAATTCTGATGTGGTTAAGCCATAAAAGTCATTGTCAAATTCTACAAGATATTCAAGAAGTTTACTTGAAATAAATTCAACTCTCTGTGCTGAAACTAATGCCATTCCCATTCTTGAATAAACAAAATCTACATCTGTCATAATACTAATTATTTTTTCTTCTTTTTAAAATATATTCCTGTAATGACTCTGTTTCCCATTCCTCATTTTTTGAAGAAAATCTAGCATAAGATGTATGCTCATATTTTTCATTCGGTTTTTGTTCCTTCAAAAACTCCAACATTTTATCAAGCGATTTATCAATAAGTTCATCACTTAACTCTCCGCTCAGCTCAAAATTATAAGTTGTATTATCATCTAAAATAGCATTGATTCCAAATTTAATGGGCTTCTTTATTACATCATCTTTTGTAATTTGACTGTATTCCTTATTTTTAAGTTTGTCTCTTGTATAGATAAAAATTGCTTTTAACGATTCCCATACTACATTTTTTCCAATATGTTGAATCGTCTCTCGCAAAAAGATGGAAGATAAGGATAGGGTATAAAATGCTTCAAGCGAAAAGTCTGTAAGAGAATTTGTAATTTGTCCGTTATAGCTGATATGTTTAAAGTCAACGTCTAAATTATCAAACTGCTCTTCAATGAACTTTAAATCATTTTCATCTAACCCTCCTAAATACCTAAGTAGCAATTTGTTGTTTAATGTGTTTTCTGACATTCTATTTTTTTTCAATATTTTCAAATATACTTAATATATCTCCAATTAAGAGGTATCTAAGCAAAAGTACCCCGCCATAGGGCAAGTTTTCGATAGTACCCCCACCTCTTTAAAGTCGGTCAAAAGTTTTCGGAGGTCTAAAAACCTCAACACTTTTTTTGAACATTTTTAGACTACAATCCAAAGTTAGAACGGGTTTGAGAGAATTTTTTACAGGTTTAAAATATTTCTTCTGTTTCATTCAAAAGTACCCTAAAATTCACACACTTGGCACGGTTTTCGAGTAATAAAAACCAACAAAAAACCCCATCAATACTACTAATATTGAATGGGGAAGTGTAAAAAATTCTAACGCTAATTAAAACTTATCTACAATGACAAAGTTACAAAATTGTTTGGAGGACTTCCAAATCTATGTTGGTACTTACTTTAAGTACAATTCAGGGAGCATTTATGGCTCATGGCTGAAATTATCAGATTATTCAAACTATGACGAGCTTTTACAGGCTATGCAGAAACTACACCAAGATGAAGAGGAGCCTGAATTTATGCTTCAGGACTACGAATGCAGTCAGTTCTTTATCAAGCAAAAGCTAATCAGCGAAAGTCATCTTTCAGTTGACATTTACGAAATAGCCGAACAAATCAACAATTCAGATTATGATTTCGAGGTTATAGAAGCCTATGCAGAGTGCATGAGTTATTATCATGAGGACGTAAGCGACCTATTAGAGAGCCTTTCAGATTCTTATTATGGCGAGTACAGTTCAGACGAATATTTTGCACAGACTACTTTAGAACAGGACGGCTCAATACCTGAAAGCCTTCCGTCTTACATTTACATTGATTGGGAAGCAACAGCCAGACATTTGATGTATGATTATATGAGTTCTAACGGGTATTATTTCAGAAACTAATTACAACAAGAATCTTTGCACCTTGCTTAAATGCAGGGTGCTTTATAATATTTTAAAATTATGAAAGCACGATATATTAGAGTTTCCACAGGTGCACAAAACATTGCAAGACAAGAGGAACGACAAGCAGTAGGTGAAAGAGTATTTACTGATATTGTTAGTGGTTCTACTCCCTTTAAGGATAGGGAACATGGGAAGGAACTTATAAAAGCTATTGAGGACGGAGGAATTAATTACGTTTCTGTGAGTTCTATTGACAGGTTAGGACGTAATCTGTACGACATATTAACAACTCTGGAATTTTTCAAAGAAAAGAGCGTTATTCTCAAAGTGGATAATCTCGGAATAGAAAGTCTAATCAAAGGCAAAGAAAATCAAGCCTTCAAACTTATCATTTCTGTTATGGCTAACATTGCAGAAATGGAGCGAGAAACGATTTTAGAACGACAGCGAGAGGGAATTGCACTTGCAAAGGCTCGTGGAACTTACAAAGGACGTGAGAAAGGTTCTATGGAAAGTATAGAAGATTTCCTTTTCAAGTATAAAGAGGTGATTAAGAGCCTAAAGAAAGGAAATTCAATCCGAGACACTGCAAAAATTTGCTCGGTCAGCATTGGAACTGTTCAGAAAGTTAAAAATGCTATAAGTAGTTCAGTATAATTATTATTTTTGAAAAAAAATATTTAATAGATGAAATTACATGAACATTACAGCAGTTTTTTAGGAGAGGATAATATTTATAAAAATATTAGCACAATTAAAAGAAACACCACTTTTGATTTAGTGGTTTTGATTCTGATTGTAGTAACAATGGGCATAGGTGTATATTTTTTTACTGAAGATACTGTAAAAAATAAAACACCTTTGTCAGAAACATATTATAGATGGCATTTTATATTAATGGTTAGTTCCTTTGTTTTTTGTTATGGATTTATTTTTTATGAAAGAGTAAGACTTTTTAAAAATATTAAACAAAAAGTAGGAAAATTTAAACAGAATATGCTTGAAGTAATTTTATTCGGAATAGATTGGGATTCAAAAATTTTAAAATATTATTGGTTTGAAAAGCTTCACGCATCTAATAGAGAATTGGAAACTTGGAAACTTGAGTTTTTCAAAATCCAAAATGATAAAGACTTAGCCACTAGTACAGCTCCAAAATTTCCCATTAATCTATCTGAGGTTATTTCAATTGTTGTTATACTTGTTTCTGTTTTAAATTTTATATCATTTGCTGTTGGGGCAGAAGAAGGAAGGCAACAAAAATTAATTGTTCTCCAAACATTCCTGCTTGTTAGTCCAATTTTTTTTCCTATTATAATGTTTATTAGAAATAGTTTCAATGAGAAGAAGAACAACTACAAAAATATGCAAAACTATTCTTTGGCATTAGGGTATGTTTTAGATAAGAGAAGGATAGAGAATGGTTCTCAACAAGAAAACCTATCCGAAGAATAGAAATTGCTCCTTAAATGAGAAAACCCAAGGGTTCACCGCTCAAAGAAGATATAATTTTCACTATCAATAAATCAGAAAGTGCATGAAATGGGATGATTTACCCCTTTAGATATATCGACCTCCTTATTATTTCTATATACCTAATATGGTACTTTTACCATGATGAAATTCTAGGAAATATTTTATGGAAATTTTGTTACAAAATTTCTAAAATAAATTTATTTGATTCTATAATGTTACTATTGTTTATAAAACATTGATAATCAATAGTAACTATTTTTGTATCGGGAAGTAACCAATGCAAAATAAAATAATATAAAATCCATAATATTTATTAGAGAGCTCTATTGATAGGGCTTTTTCTTTTATGAGAATATATGGTGGTATAATATTCAACAGTAATCTATTAAGAGTAAGAAAGGCCAGTAAAATAATCACTCAACAAATCAAAAGTAACCTATACTCACCATCATTTTCAATCGGAGCTCTATGAACACAAGGTAAAACCTGTTGTTCAGGATGATCTACTGCCAACCGCCAAAGATGCCCTAACCCTAAATTGATAGGCTCTGCATTGGGTTTAGGTTGATAATGCAAATCAAAATAATATTCCTTTAAGAAGGTTTCAAATTCTGCTTCTGAACCGTCGTGTAATTCTTTAAGCTTTTCTCGGATTTCAGGAATTATTATTTTTTGTTCAACCTGATGATTGGGTAGAATATCGCTTGCAGTACCATGATAGGTACATAAAAAAGTATCCGTTCCAATGGGAGAGCGATCTATGTGATAAGAATATACATCTGTTGAAATGAAGTCGAACTCATCATCTCTTTCGTAATTTTTAAGTAAATTGAGAGAAGGTGAGGCTCCAAAATCAGTTAATAATTGTAAATCATTTAAGATAATTTCTCTTGCAATATTTCCTTTTTCTGAAAGTTGTAATGCTAAAAGATCTTCAATAGAAACTTCCGTAATGTTCTCTTTTAATTGAAGTTTAGATACAATTTCTTTGAAATCCCCATTTAAATTTCTTTCCCAGCAAATTGCATTCATTTCTCCCTGAAAATCGGTATTTACAAGTTCAGAAAAAGTAGAAACTAATCCAATTTGGCTGCTGTCAGAAAACTGCTCGTTCATATTTTAATTTAATTGCTGAAATGTTGCAAAATTTTCACATTGGAATTAGGAAATCTTTCCAAGGCTTTTTTTTAATATAATCTAGTGCAAACTAATTTTTTTCCCTTGTTCAGGGAAAATATAATGTATTTTTAACGGATTATTTTTCAATAATTCCTCTTTTATAATCTCTGGATTGTCACCTGTTGGTTTTCTGTGGGTAACTACGATATTAAGGTTTTCAAGATTTTTTTGTCCGGTTTTTTCTTTCAACTTTTCTAATTCTTCCACTAATAAATTAGGTGTTAAATGTCCAAAAAGAGACTTTTCAGACTGATTGTTTGGGAAAGAAACTTCAATTAATATCGTGTTTAATTGTCTTTTTTTAATCAATGGAGCGATGTCGTCCCAAATAGTATTTAATTTATCAGATTTTTCAACTCTGTCGGCTCCTGTATCTCCAAAATACAGCAAATAATGCTCGTCTTTTCTTACCAAAACAGCACTGCTTTTATAGGGATTTACATGACTTAGTTCGTAAGATTTCAAGAAAAAAGAAGTATTTGAGGCTGGAATTTCCACTCCTTCCTGCAGTTCATTATAATGATACTTTCCGAGTATCGGTTTTTGCCCCTGATCAGCAAAATTAATCCAAGTATCATTTATAAAATAATGATTTTGAAGAATTTGAATTACTGGAGCAATAGCATAAATATCCTTTTTAGAATCAGCTGGAGAATTGATAATCAACCCGGATAAATGATCCAGATGACCATGAGAAATAAAATATCCTTTAATCTGATCTTTTAAAACAGTTTCTGTTGTTCCAGTCAGACTTTTCAATTCAATGGCTTTTCGGATTCCTGCATTTACTGTTCCTGCATCAAGACAAAGAAACGACTTGTCATTGGGCGCTCCGACCAGATAAGCCGATAAATTATCTTCCTTTTCTCCACCATAAATACCTAATGGAATAAGGTCAAAATTTTGTGCCTGAGAAGCAATGGATAACAAAATAGCAAATAAAGAAAATCTTATTTTTTTCATTATAATTAAAACTTAAAAAAATGAACTTTCATGGTAATTCAGGGCAAATTTACACTATTTATTTGAAGCTTTTTGGCTATGTCGAATTGTAATTAATTTTTTTAAGGAGCAATTTCCCGCTTTCTGCTGTATCTTTTTGGTTACGGCCTCCGCTTTGCTCCGGCCGCAACCAAAAAGGATGTCGCGCCAATCGGGGCTAGGGTTATAGTCTTTTATTTCAACATTGAAAGTCTCTACAAAAGTTTGTCGTGCTAGAAGCATCTAGGTACAAATCTTTCTATTCTTTTTTCTAATACTACACTTAGGAGCTTCCAGTATGACAAACTCTTGTAACTAAATTTTATCACAGATAAAATCCTCGCGCCTTAAAAAGAATATTAAACATAAAAACTTTGCGCCTTTGCGATTTCCAACAAAACGAGACCAGAAACAAGAAAATTTTTCCACATGAAAGAGCAGGATGCTGTAAGTTCCTAAAATGTATATTTTTATTTTTGTTAATTAGTTTAATTAAAATAATTCAGGATTTACTGAAAATAATTATGAAATTTCAAAATATATCAAAATTCCTATTATCTCTTTTTACACTTTTTTTCTTTTCATCAGCGGTGAAGAGTCAGGATAAATTTCCTGATGGAACAGCCATTCCGCAATGGTTTAGAGATAACAAACCGACGGACATCAACAAATTAGGAAAAAAATATATTCTTACGGATTTTGGAGTTAAAAATGACAGCACGATTCTTCAGACAAAACAAGTTCAGGCGATCATTGATAATGCTGCTAAAAATGGAGGCGGAGTTATTATTGTTCCAAAAGGCACATTTTTGATAAGCTCTATTTTTTTTAAACAAGGAACACATTTGCATTTAGAAAAAGGAGCAGTTTTAAAGGGAAGCGATGACATCAACGATTATCCGGTCGTAACAACAAGAATGGAAGGACAAACCGTAAAATATTTTCCGGCATTGGTAAATGCAGACGGATTGGATGGTTTTACGATTTCAGGGAAAGGAACGCTTAACGGAAATGGTTTACGCTTCTGGAAATCATTTTGGAAAAGACGCGAATGGAATCCTAAATGCACCAATATGGATGAAATGCGACCTCGTATCATTTACATTTCAAATTCTAAAAACGTTCAGATTGAAGATATTACCGTAAAAAATTCACCTTTCTGGAGTACACATTATTATAAAAGTCAATTCATAAAGTTATTAAATTTAACAATTTTAGCTCCAAAAGAGCCTGTAAAAGCACCAAGTACAGATGCAATTGATATTGATGCTTGTTCTAATTTCTTAGTTAAAAATTGTTATTTATCAGTAAACGACGACGCCATTGCATTAAAAGGTGGAAAAGGTCCAAAAGCGGATAAAGATCCAAATAATGGTGAAAACAGAAACATTATCATTGAAAACAACACTTTCGGATTCTGCCATTCTGCATTGACTTGCGGTAGCGAATCGATTCACAATTACAATATTATTTTCAGAAATTCGACAGTGAATGATGCTTCGAGATTACTGCATTTGAAAATGCGTCCGGACACGCCGCAACATTACGAATACATCACGCTTGACAATATCAAAGGAAACGTAAAAACTTTCTTATTTGTAAAAGGCTGGAGCCAGTTTTTTGATTTAAAAGGAGAAGAAGCGCCGAAAAGGAGGTTAGCAAATAATATTGTCTTAAAAAATATAGACATCAGTTGTGAAATGGCTTTCGATATTGAAAAATCAGACCTGTACGAGTTGAAAGATTTTACTTTAGAAAATCTGAAAATCAAAGCATTAAAACCTGAAGAGCAGAACTTAAATGTTATTGAAAATGTAAAGAAAACGAATGTAAACGTTACCAAAGTAACTTCTTTAGGTCAATCATACGATAAAAAAGACGATTCCGACGAAGGCAAAAAATAATGAATTATTCTTCCAAAATATTCTTTCTGCTATGTTTGTGCTTCCAATTGCTGCATGCTCAAAGTAAGGAAATTAAATTCCTGAGCGGGACAGATTCTGAGCATACAAAAGAGTGGGATTTTTGGATAAATGGAGGTCGGAAATCCGGAAATTGGGATAAAATTCAGGTTCCTTCTCAATGGGAACAGCAGGGATTTGGGTCGTATAACTATGGAAGGGACTATGTGACCTATGGGAAAAATTTTAAATTTAATGATGAAGTAGGTTTATATAAACATAAGTTTTTGGTTCCAAATTCATGGAAAGGAAAATCGGTCAACATTGTTTTTGAAGGTTCAATGACGGATACCGAAGTGAAAATTAATGGAAAGCTTGCCGGAGCAATTCATCAAGGCGCTTTTTATGAATTTAAATATGATATTTCCGATAAATTAAATTTCGGAAAAGAAAATATTCTTGAAGTCAAAGTTTCCAAAATGTCCGCCGACAAATCTGTAAATAATGCGGAACGTTTGGCAGATTATTGGATTTTGGGAGGAATTTTCAGACCTGTTTATCTTGAAATAACTCCAAAAGAAAATATATCATCGACATCAATTGATGCAAAAGCAGACGGAACTTTTCGTTCGAATATTCATTTAAAAGGAATTGAAGCAGTCAATAATTTAAAAGTAGAATTATTTGATGCTAAAAATATTCTGATTGGAGAATCTCAAATTAAAATTGAAAAAGGAGATACTTTAAAACAAATCCAGTTTTCCGTTAAAAATCCCAAACTTTGGACGGCAGAAACTCCGAATTTATACAAAGCAAAATTCAGTTTAAAGAAAAATAAAAAAAACATCTACGATACCGAAGAAAAATTCGGTTTCCGAACCATTGAAATCCGAAAAGGCGACGGAATTTACATCAACGGAACCAAAATCAAGATGAAAGGCATCAATCGTCACGTTTGGTGGCCGGAAACAGGTCGAGCCGTCAGCAAAAACATCGATTTAATGGACGTTCAGCTCATCAAAGAAATGAATATGAATGCCGTTCGCTGTTCGCATTATCCGCCCAATAAATCATTTCTAAAGGCTTGTGATTCGTTAGGATTGTATGTTTTGGATGAATTGGCGGGCTGGCAAAAAAAATACAGCACAGAAGTTGGGAAAAAACTTGTGAGAGAAATGGTTACAAAAGATGCCAATCATCCCTCGATCATTTTTTGGAGCAACGGAAACGAAGGCGGACATAATTTTGATTTGGATACAGAATTTGCAAAATATGATGTGTCAAATCGCCCGGTCATTCACGCACATCATAAACCGGGAAATGCTTTTAACGGGATTGATTGCAACCATTACGAAGACTATTACAGTACAAAAACGATTCTCGAAGGAGAAAATATTTATATGCCGACCGAATTTTTGCACGCTCAGGATGATGGCGGTGGCGGAACTTCTCTGGCCGATTATTGGGAGCTTCACTGGAACTCAAAAAAAGGCGCCGGAGGTTTTATTTGGGCGTTTGCAGATGAAGGCTTAGTGAGAACCGATTTCAATAATCAGATTGATGTAAATGCGATCAATGCTCCGGATGGAGTTGTGGGTCCGCATCGTGAAAAAGAAGGAAGTTTTTATGCGATCCGCGAAATTTACAGTCCGGTAAAAATTGATATTAAAACGATTTCAAACGATTTTAACGGAAATATTCCTGTGGAAAATCGATATCATTTTACGAATTTAAATGAATGTCAGTTTGAATGGAAATTGATCAAATTTAAAACTCCATATTCCTCAGAATCAGGATTTGATGTTCTGCAAAAAGGAAAAGCAGAATCTCCGAATATTAAACCAACAGAAAAAGGAAATATCAATTTAAATCTTCCTCAAAACTGGAAAGAAAGTCAGGCTTTATTATTAACCGCCACCGACCCTTTCGGAAAAGAGATTTACACATGGACTTGGAAAATTTCTTCTAATAATGAAATTTCAAAACAGTTTCAGAAAACTTTAACGAAAGAATTTCCGGTTTCTGTTGCGGAAAATGATTCATTATTTATTTTAAAATCAGAAGAAAAAGAATTTTCAATCGGTAAAAAAAACGGATTATTAAAGTCAGTTATTTTAGATAAAAAAGGCAAGAAAATGACCTTCCGAAACGGACCGGTTTTCGTGAATGGAAAAACAGAATTATCATCCATAAAATCTTTTGCGGAAGGGAAAAATCAAATCATTGAAGTATCTTATAAAAACGGAAATAAAATAATTTGGAAGCTGAATCCTGACGGAATTTTAGAGTTAAATTACGAATATGCACTTTCAGGAGATTATCCGTTTGCAGGCGTAAGTTTTGATTATCCCGAAAATTATGTCATCAGCGCAAAATGGTTGGGCAAAGGCCCTTATCACGTCTGGAAAAACCGCACTCAGGGACAGACGTATAATGTTTGGCACAATTTGAAAAACTCAACAAGAACAGGTTCTTCACCTTGGATTTATCCTGAATTTAAAGGATATTATGACAATGTTTCCTGGTTGCAGCTAGATACCGCAGAAGGAAAAATTACGATCGGAACAAAAGAAGAAAAGATGTTTGTAAGGCTCTTTGATTTTTATGGAATTTACGGAGCAGAAGGTTTTCCGAAATTACCAAGCGGAAATATTTCATTTTTGGATACGATACCGCCTTTGGGAACTGTTTTGGCTTTTAACATTAATGATAAAACTGAATCTTTAGGACCAGAAAGTGAATTGAACCATCTCAACGGAACTTTTAAAAGAACGCTTTATTTTTATTTCGGTTTGCCGGATTTGGATGATGAAAAAAAACAGTTTACAATGCCGAAAGAAAACATTTTAACGGATTAAATTATGAAAAAGATAGGATTTTTAATGGTTTTTTTAAGCTCGTTTTTGTTCGCGCAACAGACGATTTTCAAATTTGATTTTGGTGGTGAAAGAGCAGAAAGCGGATTTATTCCAATCACTTCAACCTCAAAATTTGACAAGAAAATTGGCTATGGATTTATGGATATTTCCAACTTAAAATCCGTTGACAATGGAGGGAATGCATTGACGGGAGACTATATCACCAGCGACAAACCTTTCTATTTTTCAGTGGCAATTCCTGAAGGAAATTATGACATAAAATTAACGTTAGGCGATAGCAAAGGCACTTCCGAAACAACAGTTCGTGTAGAAAACCGTCGTCTGATGCTGGATGATTTGAAAACAAAAGAAAAGGAAATCATTGAAAAATCAATTACCGTTCATGTTAAAGACAGCATCATTCGTAATCAAAACGGAACTCAGATTGGGATTGTAAAATTAAAACCGAGAGAAACAAAATATCTGCATTGGGATAATCTGTTGACCATTGAATTTAATAATAAAGCTCCAAAAGTTTGTGCATTAATCATTCAACCCAACAAAACAGCAAAAACGATTTATATTACGGGAGATTCTACGGTTGTAGATGCGCAGTACGAGCCTTGGGCTTCTTGGGGACAGATGTTGCCGTATTTTTTTGTTCCGAAAGAAGTCGTAATTGCCAATTATGCCGAAAGCGGGGAAACATTGAAAGCCTTTGAAGACCGCCACCGAATTGATAAAATCTGGAACAGGATAAAACCCGGAGATTATCTGTTCATCCAGTTTGGACATAACGACCAAAAGTATGGGAACAGCACGAAATCCGGCTATAGAAAAAGATTAAAAGAATGGATTAATAAAGCAAAACAATTGGGAGCAATTCCGGTTTTGGTGACTTCAATGAACCGTCATGATTTTGATGAAAATAATAAAATTGTCAATACTTTGGATGATTTTCCTTCCGCAATGCGTGAAATTTCAAAAGAAGAAAATGTATTTTTAATCGATTTAAATGCCATGAGTAAAACGCTGTTTGAAGCGATGGGACCGGAGAATTCTAAAAAAGCATTTGTCTATTATCCTGCAAATTCTTATCCAAATCAGCCGAATGCTTTGGCGGATGATACTCATTTTAATACGTATGGCGCTTATGAATTGGCAAAATGTGTGGTAAAAAGTATTGTAGACCAAAAATTGCCTTTGAGTAAATTTGTTTCCAACAATTACAAAGGTTTTGATCCAAATAAACCTGATGCAGTTGAAAAATTTCATTGGCCTGAAAGCATCTTTATGGAATCTTTAAAACCTGATGGAAATTGAAAATTGGTGTTTAAACATAAAGTTTAAAGAACCACGAAGTGGTTCAATATGAATAGCATCGGGTGAAACCCGGTGAAAAATATGAATAACATCATACGAAACGGGTTAAAAAATGAACAACATCTGATAAATCCCGATTTGAAAATATCAATCAAAAATGAAAATTAAAAATATAATCAGTTTAAGTTTAATCTGTTTTGCTTTCGGAAATCTTTCTGCACAAAATCCGTGGCCAAAAACTACCGAAACCGCAAAACCATGGACACGTTGGTGGTGGATGGGAAATGCTGTGGATGAAAAAGGATTGGATAAACAGCTGACAACACTTAATAAAGCAGGTTTTGGAGGTGTTGAAATCGTTCCGATTTACGGAGCAAAAGGTTTTGAAAATCAATATATTAATTATCTCTCTTCAGAATGGATGAAAATGCTACAGTTCACCACGAACAAAGCAAAAAGCCTGAATATGGGCGTTGATATGGCGGTCGGAACAGGTTGGCCAATCGGAGGACCGCAGGTAAGTGAAGAGGATGCTGCCACGAAAATGATTGTTCAGACTTATACAATTTCATCAGGCGAAAAATTTTCAGAAAAAATTGTTTTAAATGGTGAAAAGCTTAAAAATTTAAAAACGATAAAACTCGATATTGTTACCGCTTACAATGAAAAAAATGAAGCGGTTGTCTTAAACGATAAAATCACAAACGACGGTTCTCTCAATTGGAAACCATATTCCGGAAAATGGACGATCTATGCCGTTTTTACAGGTAAAACTTTACAAAAAGTAAAACGTGCAGCTCCGGGTGGTGAAGGATATACATTGGATCATTTTTCGCCTGTTGCAACGGTAAATTATCTTAAAACTTTCGATAAAGCTTTTGGAAACTCCAATTACGGCGTGCGTTCTTTTTTTAATGACAGTTACGAAGTTTACAATGCCGACTGGACGCCTGATTTTAAAAATGAATTTAAAAAAAGGAGAGGATATGATCTAAGTCCGTACATCAAATATTTGATTAATAATGATGAAAACGAGGTAACGACAAGAGTTAAATCTGATTACAGACAGACGTTGAGCGAATTGATTTTAAACAATTTTGCCGATAATTTCACGAACTGGGCACATTCCAAAAACTCAAAAAATACGAATCAGGCGCACGGTTCACCCGGAAATTTGCTGGATTTGTACGCCGCAGTCGATATTCCTGAATCTGAAACTTTCGGAAGCTCTATTTTTGAAATTCCGGGGTTGAAAAGGGACACCGCAGATATTCAAAAATCGGATATGCCTGATTTCAATATGTTGAAATTTGCTTCATCAGTAGCCAATGTGACGGGCAAAAAACTAACTTCAAACGAGACTTTTACTTGGCTGACTGAGCATTTCAAAACTTCTTGGTCACAGGCAAAACCAGAAGTTGAACAGGTTTTCTTATCAGGAATCAATCACGTTTTTTATCACGGTACAACGTATACACCTGCCGATGTTCCTTTTCCGGGATGGCTGTTTTATGCTTCGGTTAATTTTGTTCCGGAAAACAGTTTGTGGCCACATTTAACAGGATTAAATTCTTACATTGAGCGTACTCAAAGTGTTTTACAAAGTGGAAAATCCGATAATGAATTGTTGATGTATTGGCCAATTTACGACCAGTGGGCAACTCCAAAAGGAAAAGATATTGCCTTTAAAGTTCATAATGTTGAAAAGTGGTTGCAACCAACTCCGATGTATGAGAATTTGAATAAACTAAGCAAAATGGGGTATTCTTTGGATATGATTTCGGATAAAATGATTAACGAATCAAAATCAGAAAATCAGAAAATTCAGACTGCAAAAGAAGGATCTTCTTATCAGGTTTTAATCATTCCGGAATTGACGTATTTACCGGAAACTACTTTGAATGATATTCTGAAATTAGCCCAAAATGGCGCTTCGGTTATTTTTCAAAACGAACCAAAAGATATTCCCGGAAACTTTGAAGTGGAGAAAAGAAGAAATCAATTAAAATCTTTGTGGAATCAAATTCCGTTTCAGAATCAAGCTGAAAATGTGAAAATTGCAAGCTTTGGAAAAGGAAAGATTGTTTTAAGTTCAGATGTTGAAAAAGGATTAGAATATTTGAAAATTCAAAGAGAAAAATTAACGGACACAGGATTGAAATTTGTGAGAAGACAGTTTGACGGCGGAAAATATTATTACATTGTCAATCATACTTCAAAGGAAATTAATCAATTTGTTCCTATTAATTATACAGGAAAGCAAACGACGATAATGAATCCTGAAAACGGAGATTTTGGTGTTGCCGAAATGCAAAATAATTCTGTTCGAATTCAGTTGAAATCCGGAGAATCTTTAATTCTGAAAAATTCTGAAACTGTTGATTCATCCATCTCAAAATGGAAATATGCGGAGAAGACAGACGCTCCGATAGTTTTAGATCAGACTTGGCAATTGAGTTTCAAAGAAGGCGGTCCCGAACTTCCAAAATCCAGAAATTTAAAAAAGCTGGAACCTTGGACGAATTTTTCTGACGATCCTGCAACACAAAGTTTTTCAGGAACGGGAATTTACACCATAAATTTAAATGTAAAGAAAAAAAATGCAGACGAGTATCTTTTAAAATTTGATAAATTGTACGAAAGCGCAAAAGTGATTGTCAACGGTCAGGATGCGGGAATTGTCTGGAGCATTCCTTTTGAAATCAACATTGGAAAATACCTGAAAAAAGGTAAAAATACCATTCAAATAGAAGTTTGTAATTTAATGGCGAATAGAATTCGTTATATGGATCAGAAAAAAATCACGTGGCGAAATTACAATGAAATCAATTTTGTAAACATCGATTACAAACCATTTGATGCATCCAACTGGAAAGTTCAGCCTTCCGGATTGGATGGGCAGATTCAAATAATTCCACTAACTTACTCGAAATAAATTTTAAACATAATGAAGCAGACTATTTTAAAAAAAATTGCATTAGGAACCTGTTTTTTGGTGGCTGGTTTTTACTATTCTCAAAACAAACCAAAAGTCGTGTTGGATAACTTTTTTAATAACGAAAAACAACAAGATAAGGAAACCGGAGAATTAAAATCCATGCATTATACATGGGAAGATAAAACAAACGGTGGATTTTCTTTGTTAGGAGAAATTTTCACAAAGCAAGGTGCGGAAATCAGTACTCTGAAAACGGCTCCTTCAAAAAAAGATCTGAAAACGGCTAATGTTTACATTATTGTCGATGCAGATATTGACAAAGAAGCTTATGGAGGAAAAGCAAATTTAATTGATCCGGCAAGCATCAAAAATTTGGTGAAATGGGTTAAAGATGGTGGTGTTTTAGTTTTGCTGAGCAATGATCACGGCAATTCTGAGTTTGAACATTTTAACAAATTGGCCGGAGAATTCGGAATTCATTTCAATGATGACAGTTACAACCGCGTTCAAAAAAGAGAATTTGAGCAAGGAAAAGTAATGGTTCCTGCAGGAAACGAAGTGTTCTCTGAACAAAAATTATACATGAAAGAAGTGAGTTCGATCGATGTAAAATCGCCTGCCAAAGCTATTTTGACAGCAGAGAATAAAAATATTGGAGCTGTTGCAAAATTAGGAAAAGGGACGGTTTTCGCATTGGGTGATCCATGGTGTTATAATGAATATATCGATGGCAAAAAATTACCAGCCGATTTTACCAATTATCAAGGAACTGAAGAATGGGTAAAATGGTTACTGGAACAAGTTTCTAAAAAATAATTAAATCTGTGCAATCGATTGAATTATCTGATAAATATTTTGGGCAGCTTAATCCGCCTTCCACTCCCAATCTTTTTGTTACACTGCGTTTCACAAAAAGGATTTCCGTTCAAGTCGGGCTGCGAGAGATTCAATGCAACAATCCTTGTCAAGGTTTTAAACCTTGACAAGGATAAATCAACATAAAATGGCTTTTTTATCCTGAGCTTGTCGAAGGAAGCCAAAACATAAAAATTTTACTAAAAATAATGTAGAATTATGAAAATCAAGTATATCTTTATTACATCTGCTATTTTTCTTTCGCAAACAATTTTTGCGCAAAGACAAATGGAATATCTGGAAAGAGGAATCGTAGCCATACCTGCAGAATCAGGCGTTTTTGTAAGCTGGCGTCTATTGGGAACAGAAGCTCAAAATACTCATTTTGATCTCTATCGAACTGAAAATAATTCAACCAAAAAATTGAATGAAAAGCCATTGCTCAATGAGACTAATTTTTTAGACAAAACGGCAGATAAAGCAAAGAATTATACCTATTTCGTGAAATCCAACACTCAGGATAAAACGGTAGATGATGATTCTGCGAAATATGTAGCTTCTCAAAAGCCATATTTTTCAATTCCATTAAAAACTCCGGCCGGATATACCCCAAATGATATTTCAGTTGCAGATCTGGACGGAGATGGTGAATATGAAATCATCCTCCATCAAACCGGAGAATCCCGTGATAACAGTCAGAAAGGTATCACGGATGAGCCAATTATTCAGGCTTATAAAATGAATGGAACTTTCTTATGGGAAATCAATTTAGGAAAAAATATAAGAGAGGGCGCTCATTATACACAATTTCTGGTGTACGATCTAGACCAAGATGGTAAAGCAGAAATCGTAATGAAAACCGCAGATGGATCAAAAGACAGCAAAGGAAAAGTTATCGGAGATGCCACAAAAAATTACGTCAATGAAAACGGATTTATCCTTTCAGGTCCCGAATATCTGACAGTTTTTAATGGCGAAACGGGAGAGGAAATTAATACAGTCAATTATCAGGTTCCAAGATTTGCAGGGAGTTTAAATCCAACAGATGAACAAATGACCGAAACCTGGGGCGATGCAAAAGGAAATCGGATAGACAGGTTTTTGGGAGCAGTAGCTTATTTAGACGGTAAGCATCCGAGTTTTGTGATGTCAAGAGGATATTACACAAGAACTGCAATTGCAGCTTGGGATTATAAAGATAAAAAGCTTAGTCTGAGATGGTTATTTGATACTGAAAGCTCAGAAGAAAATAAAAAATTTCGTGGACAAGGAAACCACAATCTAAGCATTGCAGATGTTGATAACGACGGAAAAGATGAAATTGTCTATGGTGCAATGACCGTCGACGACAACGGAAAAGTCTTAAACAGCACAGGCTATGGTCATGGCGATGCTTTGCACGTTGGTGACTTAGATCCTTCAAATCCAGGATTGGAAATTTTTGACATTCAGGAAATATTTGACGATGCAGGCGCACATTTCAGAGATGGAAAAACAGGAAAGGTTTTATGGAAATTACCTTCTTTAATTTACAGTAAGCAAGGCAAATTCCAAGGTCCGGGAAGAGGTTTGTCTTTAAATATTGACCCTCGTTATGCCGGTTCAGAATGTTGGGCTGCCGGAGCCGGAGTTAAAGGTCTTTACGATGCTAAAGGAAATAAAATCAGTGAAAAAAATCCGTCAGTTAATATGGGAATTTATTGGGATGGAGATTTTTTAAGTGAAATTTTAGACGGAACTTCCATATCAAAATGGGACTGGAAAAATGAGAAATCAAACTTGATATTTGATGCTAAAGATTTTCAGTGTGAATCAAACAACGGAACCAAGAAAAATCCTTCTTTAGTTGCAGATTTATTTGGAGACTGGAGGGAAGAGGTAATTTATAGAACCTCAGATAATCAGGAACTTCGGATTTTCAGTTCGACAATTCCTACGAAGCACCGTTTGTACACTTTGATGCACAATCCACAGTATCGATTGAGCATCGTTTGGCAAAATGTAGGTTACAATCAGCCTCCGCACACGGATTATTATTTGGATGAATCGGTTAAAAAAATTCCAAAACCGAATATTATTACTGTAAAGCATTAAGTTCCCTTATATTAAATTAATAGGAATGGGCTTTTTAATCCTGAGCTTGTCGAAGGAAGCCCGTTTCAGAAATTTAAAATAACCATTTGGCTTTAGCCAAAGTCTAAAATAAGATTTAAATTAAACTAAATAAAAAGATAATAATTATGAAAAAGATACTCATGAGAACTGCTGTTTTTGCACTGATTTTTGGTGCTTTATCCTCATGTTCAGTTCAAAAGCAAGCAGCCAATAATGTTGATCTTCCCAATAAAAAAGAAGTTCTGGAAACTGCAGAAAGAGCCAACCAATATTTCATGAACAAATGGCCGGATACCGGAAAAGAAATTGTAGGAAAAAAAGTTTGGCCAAGCAACCTGTGGACCCGTGCAGTTTATTATGAAGGATTAATCGCATTATATAAGGTAGATCCTAAAAAAGAATATTATGACTACGCAATGTCATGGTCAGAAAAGCATAATTGGAACATGATGCGCGACACTTATACTCGTAACGCTGATAATCAGGCTTGTGGGCAAACGTATTTGGATCTTTATGAAATCGATGGTAAAAAAAATCCAGAGAGAATTAAATTGGTAAAAGCTTCCATAGACAGCATGATGGCTACCAATAAAGTAGATGACTGGTGGTGGATCGATGCGCTTCAAATGGGAATGCCAATTTTCACGAAATTGGGTAGAATGACAGGCGAGAAAAAATATTTCGATAAAAATTACGAAATGTATGCCTTCACGAAATACAAACACGGAGGAAATGGTCTTTACAATCCTAAAGACAAACTTTGGTGGAGAGACAAAAGTTTTGTTCCGCCTTATAAAGAACCAAACGGTGAAGATTGTTATTGGAGTCGTGGAAACGGTTGGGTAGTTGCTGCTTTGGCTCGTACATTGGAAGATACCCCGAAATCCGATCCTCATTATCAGGAATATTTACAGGATTACAAAGATTTGTTATCAGCATTGCTTCCGATTCAGAGAGAAGATGGTTTTTGGAACGCAAGTTTGCATGATCCAACCAATTTCGGAGGAAAAGAAATGACAGGAACCGCTCTTTTCGTATATGGAATGGCTTATGGAATCAATAACGGTTTGATTGATAAAAAAACGTATTTGCCTGTTGCTATCAAAGCCTGGAATGCCATTGCAAAAGATTCTGTTCAGCCTAATGGATTTTTAGGATGGGTACAGGGAACTGGAAAGGAACCAAAAGATGGTCAACCACTTTCTGTAAGCAAAGAACCTGATTTTGAAGATTATGGATTAGGCTGTTTGTTGCTTGCTGCAAGTGAGGTTTATAAACTGAAATAATGTTTTTATTTCCCACAGATTACACAAATTTGCACAGATGATTGCGTATAATTTGACAATTAAATAAGGTATAACATAAACATCTGTGCAAATCTGTGTAATCTGTGGGAAAATCAATATACTCCGACTGTAAATAAGGTCTCAATAAGGCTTTAACCAAAATATCTAATCAGTTTTTGGTTAAAGTCTTATTTTTTAACGCAAAGATCTATTTTTCCTAAGTACAAATTTTAGTGGGCAAAGTGAAAGAATCTGTAAACAGATTTGATAAAGCACTCGCTTCAAAGCGAATTTATTCGTCTTCTTTGCTTCCTAAAATCAAAATGATTTAGTTGAAAATCTTTGCGTTAAAAAATTAAATACAATCTAAAAACTTCAATATTTAATTAATATTAATAGAATTCAGAAAAAATCTTAATTTTATTATCGAAAAGAGAACAATACTATGAATTGCATGACACTACAAGATGCGCAATCGATTTCATATATTTAATTTTCAAATTCTAACCATAAGATAAATTATGAATGCATTATTAGGAATTTTTTTCCATTTCTTAGGAGGCTTTTCTTCGGGAAGTTTTTACTTGCCATACAAAAAAGTAAAAGGATGGAACTGGGAAACATATTGGTTGATAGGAGGATTCGTCTCCTGGATCATTGTTCCGCCATTGGCAGCATTTCTTACCATTCCTAATTTTTGGGAAATCATACAGAACGAGAGTTCTTCAATCTTAGGACTGACGTTTTTATTCGGTGCCTTGTGGGGAATTGGTGGTTTTACTTATGGTTTAGGTGTTCGATATTTGGGAGTTGCACTTGGAAGCAGCATTATTTTAGGACTTTGCATGGTATTCGGTTCGCTGGTTCCATCAATATATTATGAATTTTCTCCGCAAACGGGAAAAGACAGTATTGGTTTGTTGGTTTCCAATAGGTGGGGACAGATGGTTTTACTGGGACTTTTTGTCTGCGTTATCGGAATTGTCATCAGCGGAAAAGCTGGGATGATGAAAGAAAAAGAGCTAAAAACAGATTCATTAGATCCGCATGGGACGCAAGTAAAAACAGAATATAAATTCGGATTGGGATTAATAGTTGCAATCATATCAGGAGTTTTAAGTGCTTGTTTTAACTTTGGGTTGGAAGCTGGAAAACCAATGGCAACTGTAGCCAATGAATTATGGCAAAATGCAAATCCGGGACAGGGAGAATTCCTTTTTCAAAATAATGTAACTTATGTCGTTGTTCTTTGGGGCGGAATGGCGGTCAATCTGATCGGCTGTTTATATTTGGCCATTAAAAATAAATCGTATACAGATTACGTAAAAAAAGATGTACCTGTTTTACGAAACTTGATTTTTTGTGCATTAGCCGGAACAATGTGGTTTTTACAGTTTTTCTTCTATGGTATGGGAGAAAGCAAGATGGGAAATGGCGCGAGTTCTTGGATTTTACACATGGCATTTATCATTTTAATCGCCAATTTATGGGGTGTTATCATTAAAGAATGGAAAGGTGTTTCCAAGAAAACGACTTCTACTATCGCTGTAGGAATGACAGTGATGTTTATTTCTATTTTGATTGTAGGATATGGGAATTCCTTACGTTAGAATCATTTTTCGGGAACCTTTACAACCTTTTTAAATTATCATCATACAGGTAATATATAGTTTAGTTTTTTATAAGGCACTGATATTTTTCAGTTGCCTTTTTTTATGCTAATAGATTACTATAATTTTTTTTGAAACAGAATTAATTATTAAGTGATTATGTTGTTGTTTTAAAGTGAGTTGCAGGTTTAAAAATTTATTTAAAGTTATTTCACCAAATTGTTATTATTTTTAAATTTTACATTAAATATTTATACCTAATTAAGATAAATTATGAATTTTAAGATGCAGGATATGGCAGGATGCCGAAATTTTTGTAACAATGTACATTGGCTAAATAATAATTTAATGTTACTAAAACTTAATATATGTCTTTAAAAATTACAAATAAGAATTTAAAGCCATTAATTGCACCTTTATTTCTGCTTGCGTCTGGTTTTGTCTTTGGGCAAACAACAATTAAGGATACTGCAAAAGTAGGAACGAAAGAGATCGAAGAGGTTGTTGTTATCGGCTATGGAAAAGTGAAAAAATCTGACTTAACGGGAGCTGTAGCTTCAGTTTCTGCAAAAGATTTGGCTGCCACACCGGCAATGAATGCTTTACAGGCATTACAGGGAAGAGCTGCAGGTCTGAATATCGTTACAGCAGGCGGTGCTCCGGGAGCAGGTGCAAATGTTACGATTCGTGGAGGTGCTTCAATTACTCAGGGGACCGAACCGCTTTACATTGTAGATGGTTTCCAGTTAGATGGTGCACTAAACGTGATTAATCCTAATGATATTGAAAGTATTGATGTATTAAAAGGAGCTTCAGCAACAGCAATCTATGGTGCCCGTGGTTCTAATGGTATTATTGTTATTAAAACAAAAACCGGAAAAAAGGGCAGAACTACCGTAAATTATAATTCTTTCATGGCATTTGATATGCTTTCAAAGAAATTAGATATGGTTTCTAATGCAGAGCAGTATGTGAAATATCAATATGAGCTGGCGCAACTAGGAGGAAAGGCAACTCAATGGAGCAATGTTTTTGATAATAGTTTAGGAACAGATGCACCAGGATTTTATACAGGAGCATTTAACAGAATCAGTGATCGCTACGGATCAGCCGCTGCATTAGATTGGCAGGATAAAATGTTGGGTGGAACAGGAACTACTCAAAATCAGAATATCAACGTCTCTGTAGGGAATGAGAAAACACAGGCATTCATCAGTTATAACTATAATAAGCAGGATGGTTTGCTGCAAAATTATAGCGAAACCAGAAATTCATTGCGTGCCAATATTAATTCTGAACTGTATAAAGGTATTAGATTAGATTTCAGCTCTATGTTTAATTCCAATTCTACAAACGGAGGAGGAGCGTACTCAGGAATGAAAAAAATTCTTCTTCAACCTATTACGGGAGGAACTAAATTTACTCAGGATCAGTTGTTTAATACACAGACTTTCGGTGATTTTTCAGGATTAGATTCTGGATATGATACAGAAAATCCATTTATAGAAACTCAGGCATCTACATCAAACAAACGAGCAAGATCATTTTTAGCCAATATAGGTGTTGAATTTGATTTTTTGAAAAATTTTACATTCAGAACGGCGGGCTCCTATAATTGGAATAACAGTAAATCAACTTCGTTTTCGGATGAAAATTCTAAAGCCTATCTTACAGATCCTGTTAATACCGGAATCAATGGAAGCATCGCCAATGCAGAATCATATCGTTATCAGATTACCAATACCTTAACATACAACAGAACATTCGCAGAAAAACATAGAGTGAGTGCTTTGATTGGGCAAGAGGCTATCTATCAGGAAAATGAAGGGAACAGTATGAAGCTAATTAAATTCCCTTACTATAATTTTGGTTTGTATGACATTGGCAATGCAACAGTATCCGATAAAGATGTAAGCAGTGTGCCTAATAGTATGAGTTCATATTTTGGACGTGTAAACTATAGTTATGATGATCGTTATTTATTGACTGCTACCTTCCGTAGAGATGGATCTTCAAAATTTGGACCGAATAAAAAATGGGGAAATTTTCCATCAGTAGCTGCTGCATGGCGTACTTCTCAGGAGAGTTTCTGGAAAAACGGAAAAATTAATAAAATTATCAATGATTTGAAATTCAGATTTGAATACGGAATTACAGGTAATAATGATATTGGAAATAGTTTATACACAACCAATCTGGTAATGACAGATTATCCAATCAATAATACACCAGGTAACCCTGCTTATACAACAAGTAATACTGTTGGTAACCGAGGATTGCAGTGGGAAGAGATGAAAGCAACCAATATTGGGATAGATCTAGGATTTTTCAATAACAGAATAAAATTAACTTCAGAATTTTATAAAAATGATGTAAATAAAATGTTGCTGCCAATTGTACTGCCGGTTTCTTCAGGATATAGCACAAAATTTGACAATATTGCGAGTATGAGAAACCAAGGTATGGAGTTTACCCTTAATTCTATTAATGTAAAATCCGGAGCCTTCAGATGGTCGACAGATGCTAATATAGGTTTTAATAAATCAAAAGTTATTGCTTTGGATGGGAGACCTTCAAGACCATTTAATGTAGGAAGTAACAGAGCCGGAGTGGTAACATATTATGCAACAGTAGGTGAACAGTTGGGAGATATGTACGGTTATGTTTATCAGGGGATTTATACTACCGACGATTTTACACAAGCTTCAAACGGAACACTTACTTTAAAACCTGGTGTTGTAAAACCTTCTACCGGAACTCCTAAACCCGGAGATATGAAATTTGCGGCAGATAATGAAGCAGGAGATCAGTTTACAAGGAAATTAGTGAAAATAGGAAATGGTACACCCGACTTTATAGGAGGTATCAGTAATAATTTTTCTTACAAAGGCTTTGATTTAGCAGTATTTATGAAATTCAGTGTAGGAGGTGATATTTACAACGCTACCAAACAAAGTTTGAGTCCTTATGCATTATTTCAAAATACACCTTCAGAATTTGGTAATAATTATTACCATCTTATTGATCCTAACACTGGTCAGGCAACAACCAATTTGGTAAGATTAAAAGAACTTAATCCTAATGAAGATTCAAGTCTTTGGAGTTTAAGTAATACAAATACGGCTAATATAACCTATCCATCATCATATTATGTGGAAGACGGGTCGTATCTGAGAATTGCTCAGGTAACTCTTGGTTATAGTTTTAATAAAGAATTTTTGCAGCATATTTCAGTAACTAATGCACGTATCTATGTTACAGTTAATAATTTAGCTACAATAACAGGATACTCTGGTTTTGATCCTGAAGTTTCAGCCGCAGGCGGAGTTTCAGTAACACCAGGATATGATACTTCATCCTTTCCACGTTCAAGAAGTTATGTTCTTGGTATTAATTTAACTTTTTAATATTTAAATATTTAGATCATGAAAAATATATCTAAAACATATAGATCAATAAAAAAAATACTCATACTTCCATCTTTTGTAATTGCCGGGCTATTTATAAATTCATGTAGTGCAGACTTTTTGGATCAACCAGCAAATAATATAACTGATATAAATACGGTCTTTGAAAGTTTAGATACTGCAGATTTGTTTGTTCAGGGCTGTTACAGAAATTTGGTTCCTACAGAAATGTATTATCAACTTGGGGCAGGAGATACAGTAACTCACTCTTCTGAAGATGGATCTACCAATAATTCCAAATACAATATTTGTAATTATCAGTATGATGCTTATACACCTAATACCGTTACAGGAATCTATGCTGCAATGTATTCAAGCATAGAGAAAACAAATATCGCTATCACCAGATTAAGTTTAATGGATGCAAGCGCAAAGCGTAATTCCTTATTGGCAGAAGTTAAAGCTATTCGTGCATTTTGCTACTACAATTTGATCAGAGTGTATGGAGATGTTCCTGCGGTTTGGATACCTTTGGAAGATGCAGATCCTAACGATCCTAATACTTTATATCCAAAACGTACTTCCCGAGATATAATCTACGATCGTGTTATCGCTGAGATGCAGGAATCAGTAAATGATTTACCGGCTACAGGAACCACAACTGAACGTTTAACAAAAGCAGCAGGTAATGGTTTGTTAGCAAGAATTGCTCTGTATGCAGCAGGTTATTCTCTAAGATGGGACCTTAATAGCACAGCTCCTGGTACAATGTCTCGTAGAAGTGATAATTCAAGAGTTCAACAGTTGTATCAAATTGCAGATAATGCCGCTGCAGCTGTAGTTAATGGAGGAACTGCCAGTTTAGTACAGGCTCAGGGTGGTAAAAGTGGTTTCGAAGCATTGTGGTTCAATTTCGATCAAAGAAAATTTGCAGTGACAAACCCGGAAATACTATGGCACATTGCTGAATACGGACCAAATACCAATTCAGGTTTTGGAGTCTATGCGATGGAGGGTTCTCGTGGCGGAACTTATGGTTCTAGAAAAGCACTGCAATTTATACTTCCAAGTTATTATCTTTCTTTTAATCAAGGCGATACGCGTAGAGATGTTTCTTGTACTTCTTACAGTATTTATTTCTTAAATGCCGGAGCTGCTACGGACACTTGGGTAAACGCAGGAACTACATTTTCATGTATTATGTCAGGTAAATTCAGAATGGGATGGTGTGTGGCACCACAGGCAGCAGATGCTCGTAATTTGAATATTCCTATTTTAAGATATGCGGATGTTTTATTAATGTATGCAGAAACTCAAAATTATTTGAATGGAGGCCCTACAGCTCAGGCTACAGCAGCATTACAACAGGTAAGAAATCGTGCAGGGATAGGCTCATTAGCAATACCAGGCGGTCAGCAGGCATTCGAAAGTGCCATTGTTCAGGAACGTAAATGGGAATTTGCAGGGGAATTTAATCTTCGTACTGATTTAATTAGAATGAACCGTTTGGCAAGTGAAATTGATGCTACAAAACAGGCAATGAAAAACTTATCGAACAAAACCGGTCAATATGCAAGTACACCTGCTTTGCGTCTTTATAAATTTGAAAAAAATGCACAGGTTTATGGAGATCCATTTTTAGCACTTAAATATATTGAGATTACGAATTCTGCAGAAATTGCAATCGTTCAAAACGTTCCTACGGCTGCTGCAAATTTTGCAGCTTATCAGACGGCTTTGGCGAGTATAGTTACTGCACATGGACAAACTGTAGTAGCTGGCGACAAATGGTATCCTACTAAGATGTTTGAAGCTTACACAAGTACTTTCAATGGTAATGCAAGAAAAGCAGTAGGATTTACGGGAGGCTTTAATGCACTTCAGATCGGAGCTATTATTTATACCAAACCAACAGGTTCTGCCGAAAACGGTGGAACATATCCAAACTGGATCGAAGGTGGAGGAGACGGTCTTTTCTACGGATTCGTACCTAATAAAACAGAATTACTTCCGTTTGCAGCGCAGTCTGCAGGTCATCCTTTAGTTGATAATCCAAATCTTACTCAACTTCCGGGGTATTAATTAATAACCAATTGAAACTTAGTTTAACTATTGAGAAAATTTTGGATGAATAAAAAATCAGCTTAAATTTTCTTAATAGTTAAATTTTTAAACAAAAACTTTATCACAAAATATTAATTATAAATAAACTCAATTAGATTGCTGTATAAATGAATTGATTTAATGAAAATTCAAACGTTAAATTATCTTTAAATAAAGCGTTTAGCAGTATAGTACGGGATACTGAAAAAAATATAACAATCTAATTTTGGGTTACAATTTAGAAATATAAGACAAACAATGGAAAAAGTAAAAACATTCAAATACGTAGACTATTTATGGGATGAAAATACGGCGGCAGCTTTAGGAGATGATCAGGTTGCTTTATTTTTATACCGCTCAAACATATTAGGGGCAGATTTAAGAATTACCAATTATGGAGGAGGGAATACCAGTTGCAAAACGCTTGAAAAAGATCCGCTAACCAACGAAGAAGTTGAGGTAATGTGGGTAAAAGGTTCAGGTGGCGACATTGGAACTTTGACCAGAAAAGGAATTGCCGGATTATATACAGAAAGATTAAGAAACTTAAAAAATGTTTACCAAGGTTTAGAAGATGAAGACAGAATGGTAGGCTTATTCAATCACTGTATTTTTGATCTTGATAGTAAAGCTCCTTCTATTGATACACCTCTTCACGGTTTACTTCCATTCAAACATATCGATCACCTTCATCCTGATGCTCTTATTGCAGTAGCTGCAGCAAAAGACAGCGAAGCGATTACCAAAGAAATCTGGGGAGATACAATGGGCTGGGTTCCATGGCAGCGTCCTGGTTTTGATTTAGGATTACAGTTAGAAAAATGCTTAAACGATAATCCCGGAATTCGCGGAATCGTTTTAGGAAGCCACGGATTATTCACTTGGGGAGATACTTCTTATGAATCTTACATCAATAGTTTAGAAGTAATAGAAATGGCTTCTGAATATATTGCTAAAAAAATAGAGGAAAACGGACAGGTTTTTGGAGGTCAAAAAGTGGAATCTTTACCTTCTGAAGAACGTAAAAATAAAGCAGCTCAATTGATGCCTTTGTTGAGAGGTTTAGCATCATCTGAAAACAGAATGGTTGGTCATTTCACGGACAGCGATGTAGTTTTAGAATACATCAACAGTAACGATCTTGAGCGTTTAGCACCTCTTGGAACATCTTGTCCGGATCACTTTTTAAGAACGAAAATTCAGCCTTTAGTGTTGACTTTAGATAAAAATGAAGATTTAAGCGATTCTAAAGCTATTTTAGATAAATTAAATCCACTTTTCGAACAATACAGACAAGAATATAAAGAATATTACGAAACTTGTAAGCATCCAAACAGTCCGGCAATGCGTGACCCGAATCCGGTGATCATCATTTATCCTGGAGTTGGAATGTTCAGTTTCTCAAAAGATAAGCAAACGACTCGTGTTGCAAACGAATTTTATGTAAACGCAATCAACGTAATGCGTGGCGCAGAAGCAATTTCTGAATATACTTCATTACCAAGACAAGAAGCTTTCGACATCGAATATTGGTTGTTGGAAGAGGCTAAATTGCAAAGAATGCCTAAAGAAAAACCACTTTCAAGAAAAATTGCTGTCGTAACAGGAGCAGGAGGTGGAATCGGACAGGCAATTGCTGACAAAATGGTTCAGGAAGGAGCGGTTGTTGTTTTTACAGATTTAAATCAGGAAGCCATAGAGTCTGTTACTGCAAAATACAGCAAAGATCAAGCGGTTGCCGTTACTTGTGACGTGACAAGCGAAGAAGCGATTGCGAATGCCTTTAAAGAAGCGGTTCTGGCGTTTGGTGGAGTAGATATTATTGTTCATTCTGCAGGTTTGGCTATTTCTAAATCTTTAGAAGATACCACAATAAAAGATTGGGATTTATTAGAAAATGTCTTAGTAAAAGGACAGTTTTTGATGGCAAAAAATGGCGTTGAAATCATTAAAAAGCAAGGTCTTGGAGGTGATATCGTAAATATTGCAAGTAAAAACGGTTTAGTTGCCGGACCAAATAATGTGGCGTACGGAACTGCAAAGGCAGCTCAACAGCATATGACAAGATTATTAGCCGCAGAATTGGCATCTGATAAAATCCGTGTTAATGTTGTAAATCCTGATGGAGTTATCGTTGGAAGCAAAATCTGGGAAGGTTCTTGGGCAGAAGGCCGTGCAAAAGCAAACGGAATTTCTGTAGAAGAATTACCAGCATTTTATGCAAAAAGAAATTTATTAAATGAAATTATCCTTCCGGAAGACATCGCCAATGGAGTTTTCGCGTGTATCGCAATTTTAGATAAAAGTACTGGAAACATCATTAATGTTGATGGTGGAATGGCAAACGCCTTCCCAAGATAATTATTTATTAATATATTTTATTTGGGCAGCTTAATCCGCCCTCCGTTCCCGCTTTTTTGCTCGTCGTACCTCCTCACAAAAAGAGCTCCACTCAGGTCGGGCTGCGAGAGATTCGAAAGTAATTCAGGGGTCGAAATAAATATTTAATGCTAATTTTAATCAATCATCAACCTTGTCAAGGTTCAAAACCTTGACAAGATTAATTAAAAAATCAAATCATGATTATAAGAAAAGATATCATTGAACAATATAATAAAGGAGAAATTGAAAACTTTAATACAGATTTCGATTTTCTACAAAATAAATTAACAAAATCAGGCTCAAATGTTACTGAAATCGTCAACAAAATTGCTGATTTTCAAGTGGCGATTCCGAGTTGGGCTTTAGGTGCAGGTGGAACACGTTTCGGTAGATTTTCTTACGGTGGCGAACCCTCTTCTTTAGAACAGAAATTAGACGATGTAGGATTGATTCATGCATTAACGCATTCTGCGGGAGCTATTTCATTGCATATTCCTTGGGATATTCCAAGTGATGTGGCAGCAATTAAAGAAAAAGCAGTGTCTCATGGACTTATTTTTGATGCGATGAATTCCAATACGTTTCAAGATCAGCCGGGAGCAAAAGCATCTTACAAATTCGGTTCTTTGAACGCCGTAAATGAAGATTCAAGAGCTTATGCGGTTGAACATAATAAAGAAGTAATCAGAATCGGAAAAGAATTAGGTTCAAAAAGCTTAACCGTTTGGTTGGCGGATGGAGCAAGTTTTCCGGGACAGTTAAATTTCCAGACAGCTTTATCAAACACTGAAAAAAGCTTAAAAGAAATCTACGCAGGAATGCCTGAAGATTGGAAGCTTTTCATCGAATATAAACCTTACGAACCGAATTTCTATTCAACAACAATCCAGGATTGGGGAACTTCATTTATGTTGGCAAATGCTTGTGGAGAAAGAGCTTACACGTTAGTAGATTTAGGGCATCACTTACCGAATACCAATATTGAGCAAATCGTTGCAACCTTAATGTACAAAGGAAAATTAGGTGGTTTCCATTTTAATGACAGTAAATATGGAGATGATGATTTAACGGTTGGTTCTATTAAACCTTATGCTTTATTCTTGATTTTCAATGAATTGGTATACGGAATGGAAAACAATCCTAACAACCCTTATCCAGCTTGGATGATTGATGCAAGTCACAACATCAAAGACCCGTTGGAAGACTTATTACAGTCTTTGGAAGCTATTTTAATTGCATATGCTCAAGCACTTTTAGTTGATCAGAAAGCATTAAAAACAGCACAGTTAAATAATGATGTTGTTGGCGCGCAGGATATTTTGCAGAATGCGTACAGAACAGATGTTCGTCCATTATTAAGAGCTGCAAGATTACATACAGGTGCGGCGCTTGACCCGATTTCGGCTTACAGAAATTTAAAAGTAAGAGAAAATTTAATTACCGAAAGAGGTCTAAATGTTAAGGCAACCGGATTATAATCCTATTTAAAATTGATAGTTTTAACTTTTGAGTGCAATCGAAAGTTTTTATTATATGTATCCTTATTTTTTTATCATTAAGGTTGAAAGTGTTTAGATGAGTAGGGTTTTAGGCATTGCTGCTTAAGAAATTAGTGGATTTTTTTCTTAATGCATCTTACTATCTGAACACTCCTTAATGGTCAAAGAAATAATATTTAAATGAATATTCAATAAATAATTATCATTTGCTGAGTGAAACGCCCTTGCGAACTTAAAACGGCTAGTAGTCAAAAATCTTTGCGACTTTGCGTTAAAATAAATTCAAGTAAAGTAAATTTAAGAACATAAATCAGTGTTATTAGTGAAAACATTAGCATTATTTGTGTTTAAAATATAAAAATTCATCACAAGAATGTCCAAAAAAAAGGTAACCATAGTATTTGATATTGGAAAAACCAATAAAAAGTTCTTTTTATTTGATAAAAATTATAAAGAGGTTGTTCGTGAATATACGGAATTACCCCTCACAACAGATGAAGATGGTTATCCCACGGAAGATCTTGTTGCATTACAAAACTGGATTAAAGATAATTTTAATGCCATTCTTGAAGATGAAAAGTATGAAGTAAAAGCGATCAATTTTTCTACTTACGGAGCGAGTTTTGTGCATTTGGATCACAAAGGAAATATCCTTACGCCTTTGTACAATTATACCAAACCGATGGATCAGGAAATTCTTGATTTATTTTATGAAAAACATGGAAATAAACTGAAAATTGCCCGCGAAACAGCATCTCCTCAATCAGGAATGTTGAATTCAGGTCTGCAATTATTTTGGTTAAAATATAAACACCCCGAAACGTTTAAAAAGATCCGTTACAGCCTTCATTTACCTCAATATTTATCGTATCTGTTTACAGGTATTTGTGTTTCGGAGTTTACTTCAATCGGCTGTCATACCAATTTGTGGGATTACGACAAAGCGGATTACCATGATTGGGTTTACGAAGAAGAGATTGATACATTGCTTGGGCCAATTGTGCCAACTTCGGCAAGTATCAACACCTCTTATAAAAACAAAAAAATAAAAATCGGAGTCGGAATTCACGACAGTTCTTCAGCATTATTGCCTTATATTTTAAGCAAAAAAGAACCATTTTTATTGCTTTCAACGGGAACTTGGAGTATTTCTTTAAATCCATTTAATGATGAAAGTCTTACCGATGAAGATATAGAAAATAACTGTCTGAATTATATGCGAATCGATGGAAAACGCGTAAAAGCGTCCCGTTTTTTCATGGGAAATGAATATAAAATTCAGGTTGAAAAATTGTGTGATTATTATGGAAAAGAATATGGTTTCCACAGAGAAGTGCAGTTTGATCAGGATTTGTATCTGCGCTTAATGAAAAATAAAAATATCTATTTTCGTTTTGAAGGAATTATTCTGAAACGAAAAATGATTACTGCAACAGATTTAAATTCTTTTACTACATTTGAAGAAGCATATCATCAATTGATGATTGAATTGATGGATTTACAGATTCACACCATTACAAACGCAATCGGAAATTCGGATATTGAAAACATCTACATTGACGGTGGATTTACAGACAACGACGTTTTTATGAAACTGATGTCTCACCATTTCCAGCATTACAATGTGATGTCTACACATTCTCCGTTGGGTTCGGCATTGGGAGCTTCTATGGTTATTTCCAACAAAAAAATAGACGAAACTTTTTTACAGCAGCATTATCAGATGAAAGTGCTTCAACCGTTAATTCTTAATTTATAAAATATTTTAGTTGTTGGGTAATAGTTGTCAGCTGGTAGCAAACTCTCAAAAACCAACAACTATCAACCAATAACTAACAAATAATTATGGCATTTCCATTTGATACCCGTTATGCTTCACTTGAGCTTTTGATTGAAAGAGCAAAAAAAAGAATGCCCCGTTTCGCTTTCGAGTATTTGGATGGTGGTTGTAATGAAAATATCAACAGAGACAGAAATACAAGCGAACTGAGAGAAGTTCTCCTTCGTCCGCAATACCTGAACAACAATTATGCGGAAGCCAATATGGAAACTGAATTATTTGGCGTAAAATATTCCGCACCATTCGGAATTTCTCCTGTTGGTTTACAAGGGTTAATGTGGCCAAACGCGCCTGAAATTTTAGCAAAAGCAGCCTTCAAACATAATATTCCTTTTATATTAAGTACGGTTACAACCAGCAGTATCGAAAGAATTGCTGAATTAACGGAAGGAAAAGCTTGGTATCAATTATACCATCCGAGAGAAGAATGGTTGCGTGACGATATTCTCGACCGTTGTGAAGCTTCTGGTTATGATGTTTTGTGCGTTTTATCTGATGTTCCAACTTTCGGTTACAGAGCAAAAGAAATCCGAAATGGTTTGGCAATGCCACCTCAGATTAATTTCCGAAACGTTTCTCAAGCTTTAGCAAGACCGGAATGGTGTTTGGAAATTCTGAAACATGGAGTTCCTAGTTTTAAAACCATGGAAAAATACATGGATAAAAATATGGGCGTGAAACAATTAGGTCAATTCATGAATTCCACTTTTTCTGGCAGATTAAACTCTGATAGAATAAAAGCAATTCGCGACAAATGGAAAGGTAAATTGGTCATTAAAGGTGTTGCTTCCGATGAAGATGCAGCAGAAGCTGTACGTTTAGGATTTGACGGAATGATCATTTCCAATCACGGCGGAAGACAGTTGGACGCAGGAGAATCTACAATTGCCGTAGTTAAAGAAATTAGCGAAAAATATAAAGATCAAATCAAAATAATGATGGACAGCGGTGTAAGAACTGGCCCTGATGTTGCCCGCGCTTTAAGCTGTGGCGCCGAATTTACCTTTATGGGACGTACTTTTATGTATGCAGTCGGTGCTTTAGGTGAAAAAGGTGGTGATCACATTATTGAAATGCTTAAAATGCAGTTCAGACAGGTTTTGGAGCAGGTTTGTTGTGAAAAACCGGAAGATTTACAAAATTTCAGAGTGAAATAGAACAGAATTATTTTCAGATTTAAATATACTAAATTAAAAAATTCGCAGGGTTTCTTTGCGAATTTTTTGTATTCAATAGGAACGGGCTTTAGCCCGTTTTCAACAAAAGATATTCTACATTGGCTTTAGCCAAAACTTAGGCTTTAAATTATTTTTAAACGCAAAGATTTAATAAAAAAATGTATTATTTAAAGGAGCAAAATAAGGCGACAAAGTCGCTGAAGAAGTTCGCTTAATAAGAATCAATTTATTGATTCCTCTCTTTGCTCACTTAAAATATTTAAAATCATAAATAAAACTTTGCGTCAAAAAAGCTAAACAGTTTCAAAATAAAAAATTCGCAAAGAAACCCTGCGAATTTTCATTTATTATAATTAGATAAATTATTTTTTCTTTTCAGATTTTACGGCTTGTCTGGCCAATAATTTCCAATCATTTTTTACCTTAGTCCAAACCAATAATATATCCAACGTTACATCGCTCGGTCCTTTGCCAAGGTCATTGGTTTTTGCATAAAAATGATGACGAACAATCGCTGTATTCCCAACGATATTGATATTTTGATTTGTAATATCAATGGTTTCAAAAACTGATTTTTTACTGGATAATTTGTCAACAAACTCTGCTGAATCATCTATATGACCTCCAGAATGTCCGTAAGTTAGTTCGGGTAAAATCAAAGATTCTAACGATGATTTATCACCGCTTATCATGGCTAATCTTAGCTTTTCTGCGATATCAGTCACAGCATCTTTATCATTCTTTTTCTGTCCTGAAACAGCAAGTACCATGAAAAAACTCATGGCAAAAATTAATTTTTTAATCATAATTAAATTAGATATTTTTTGAAATGTATTTTAAAAGTTGATGTAATCGATTGCGCATTTATATAAAAAATATAAACTTTAAGTTTTAAAGAGAATCTCTTTGAATAAATTTAAAAACATTATTCACCTGTTCTTTTTTATTTTTCAAAATCATATACGCTGCAGATTCTCCCATGGCTTTAAAATCTGTCGTAATAACGGTAATTCCAAGTAATTCTTTAAGAGGAGTTTCGTTATAGGAAATAATTCCGATGTCTTCGCCCAATTTCAGGTTTTTCTGTCTGATTTGTTTAACTAAATTCACCAAATCGCGTTCCCGGATGGTGATGAAAATATCTTTCTCTTGTAATTCCATATCAGGATAAATTTCGTCGAGAATTTCATAATCAAGTTTAAAATCTTTACAAAAATTCTCAAAACCGCGTACAATACGGAAAGGATAGGGGTGAATGGATTTATCTGGATAAACCAAAATGATCTTTTCGTATTTTTTAATTTTGTCTAAACCTTCCTTCAGGGCATTGTAAATATCATGTTCAAAATCCTGAAAAATAGTACCATAATCCCCTGAAATATTTGGTTTTGTATTATCTAACAACAGTAATTTATTTTTCGGAATTTTTTCAATCATATCAAGCACTTCCTGTGTCGAACTGGTATGTTTTGACTGTTCATCCCGAAAATGAGGCATGATCACATAATAATCGAATCCACCGAGGTTCTTTTTTAATGAATTAATGAAAAGTGTTTCGTCACAATGGTAAATATACATCTCCACATTGCCTTTGGTACCGATTGCATTGACGAAATAATTATAAATCATCATCTTATAAGTACTAGGCTTGTTGATCAAAAAGAAGATATTAATGATATCATTTTTATTAATACGCGAAATATAATATCCTTTACCTTTTACCGATTCAATGATTTGTCTTTTTCGGAGTTCTTTGTAGGCTTTTTCAACAGTATCTCTTGAAAGAAAACAGGATTCGCTGAGCTCGTTGATAGAAGGGATTTTTTCTCCTATCTGAATTTCTCCTCCATCAATTCCATTCAGAATAGAATCTACAATTTGTTTGTATTTGGGAACTCTGGAGTGTTCATTTATCTGTACTTCAAATGTTTCTGCCATGGCTTTTCAGGTAGGAGAGATTAAAACGGTTTTAAAGAATCTAATTTATAAAAAATTAATCAATGATTGCAGATAAGTTGTAAAATTTATGTTGATATACTTGTATTTTTTTTGATTATTCAAAATAAACCTAAATCCATGGATTTTTTACGATAAGAAAACTTCATTCTGGGTAAAAATTGATCATAAAAAAAGCCTGCCCCTTTCAGGACAGACTCCAACTAAGTATGAATGTAAAATTTTAAGGCATTTTTTTGAAACCTTCCGCTTTTATTTTCCAAGTTCCATCCTTCGGAAAGCCGGGAAATTCACCTTTAGAATTGTCCCAACCTTCGAGCATCATGGCAACAGTTGTTAAAACTCCGCCATTTCCCGGAAGATAAATACGCAAACGCCCATCTTGATAATTGTGACCGTTTTTCAGGTAAGTATTGGTTTGAATATTCATGAAAAGCGCATCCAAAGCCTTGTTTGGAAGTCCCAATCTTGCAGCATTCATTGCAGTCATCGGGAAATCCCAACCCCAGGTATGTTCCCAATTCCATCTTTCCCAAACGATATCGAGTGTGTTTTTCATGATTTTTTTATCCAATTTCGGAGATTCGGGAACCATTCCCAATGCTCCAAGAACTGCCGGGTGATCGGTCATCCATTTTGGATAAGTGAAAGAATCTTTCGCAGATTCGGTCGACAGATAAACGCCATCCTGAACAGGAAGCGGAGCCAATTTAGAAATGACATCATCCCATTTTTTATCTCTCGGCTGTCCTAATCTTTCTTTCCATTCTTGAGCAACTTTCAGTGCCCAATCCCAGTATGCCACTTCATAAGTCGGATTGTAAGTATCTTTAGCCGGGAAAACTTCCTGTGCCGGAATCACACCTTTACCCAAATTATAACGCTTTTTTTCTTTGTCGTAAGTGGCAAAATCTGCCATAAAATCTGCTGTTGCAAAAATCAGATCTTTATATTTTTCCAACACTTTTTTGTCCTTTTTATCGCGGTACAAAAGTTCGGTCATATAGATTAAATGCGGTTGCTCCCAAATCAAAAAGGCAGCTACAGAAGATGGACTTTCATTTCCGTCATTATCCGACATTTTGATCCATCTTACACCTTTGTAGCCTTGTCTTTGGGCTAAAGCTTTTGCTTTTTCAAATGATCTGAAATAATAATCCAATTGTTTTTCCAAAATCTCAGGTCTTCCCCATAAAGCGTAGTGTACGCCATGCCACCAATGCATTTCTGTGTGTGGTTTTCCGTACCAGCTGTTAAATGTTAAACCTGTTTCTTGTGGAGGATTGCTTCCTCCGCATTGCACTTTGGTTAAGTATTCAGATAAAACAACCCTGCGTTCCAGTTCATTGGCTCTCGGGTCTGTACTTCCTTCAAAATCGACAGCTGCGCCACTTTCCCAGAAAGATTTCCAACCTGATGTGCTTTCTTTTTCAGCGTCAGCAAATAATGTTTTACTGCTTTTTGGATTTTTAGACGAAAATTCAACACTTAATTCTATTGTTTTATTTTTAGAAGAAGGTTCGTAAACGAAATAATGTTTCCCCGCTTCGCTTAATTTTCCATCTGTAAAATATAATTGAGTGTAATAATCTGCGCTTTGCAATTTATGCTCAATCAATCCTTGAGTTGGATTTGATGAGATTATTTTTGTTGAATGATCTTTTTCATTGCCATAAAAAACTGCGTCATCCAGAAATTGTCCAGTCGGAGAAGGGTAGTGCGTAAAAACTTTTAATCTTTTTTGTATAATCAAATCCGATTCAATTTTTACCCCAATTTTATCGGAATTTTGAAAAGATGCCGTCCATACTTTTACGGGTGTTCCTTCCAATGAGAATTCACTCGTAATAATTCCCGTCCACAAATCAATTTTCTGATTGATATTTTGTAAATCTGAAATTTTAGCTTTCTGACCATCTTTTTTATACAGTTCAATCCCCACATTTCCCAACTGCAAACGATGCTGATTCACACGGTAATATTCAACTGCTTTTTTATTGCGTTCCGGTTCTTTAAGTTGAACGCTGTACAACGCTTTTCGTCCATCATTATTAAAATCATAAGCTTTTAACGTCTCATCAAATTTATAATTTTCAGTATTCGGAAAACTATTCCAACCCCATTCGGATTGAGTTCCCAAAGAAACTCCGTTTTTGTAAACCTCAGGAAACGACTGCATTCCGGTAATATCAACGGTGTATGCAAATTTTCCGTTTCCGACCGTCAGAGAAGATAAAGTATCAACTTTTGTATTGACAATATTATGACGTTGAACGACTTTTTGGCGGTCAATTTTCTGGGCATTGAGAGAAGAAAATCCAATGCAAAAAAGACTCAGGTATATGACTAATTTCTTCATTTTTTTAATTTATTTTATTGAATCAGGCATTGTCGATCTTAAAATAAGTTTCGGCTAAAGCCTTGATTTTTTTGTTATTTATAAACGGGCTAAAGCCCGTCTCTATTGATGTTTTACATTTATTTAAGAACAGTAACGCTCATCATTCCGATGACAACATCGTTGCTCACTGCCGTTAATTTTATAGTTTTTAATTCTTTATTTGGATCAATTGGTAAATCCAGAATGGTTGCAGAACCGCCTTCTACGGCGCGATCTGTGAATCCTTTAATGCCTGAATATTTCGCTAAACTTCCGCCTTTATATAATTCTCCGGTTTTTAATTTTACTCTGTACGGAATTTTATCATCCGGAATTTCAAAGGCAAAATTATCATCAAGCAAATCCTGCTCGATCGGCCACCAATTGGTTGGATTTTTTAGTTCTAATTCTGTAGTCGAACCATCAGCATATTGAACGGTAATTTTTCCATTAATTATCTGTGATTGCATCGGATTCGTAGAACCTGCCATCAGAAAATAGATTTTTTTTCCTTTTCCTGAAATGGGAATTTCAACCGATCTTGGAAAATTATCCCACTGACTCGTAAAGACAATATTTTTCTCCGAATTATCAATTAAAAAAGGGATTTCAAGAAACTCAACCTTGCCGCTTTTTCTTTTATTCATCAATCCGCTGTCGTCGATTTGAGCGTTGATTAATGGATAACACCAATTTCCAATTCCCTGCCACGGAAGTTGTAATGTTGGGACATTTAGCCTTGGTGAAAGATATTTTTGATTGAAAATTTGGGTTACGCTTTCATTGTATTTTGAAGCTAATGAAATGGTGTTGAATTCTCCTTTGTTTTCAATTTCCCAATCTGTAATTTCAATATTTTGCTTAATTCCGTTGTATTCCAATTCAATAGAATTAGTTCCTTTACTTAAAATATTTGTCGGAATTTCAATAGATGTATTTTTATTTTTCTGAGCTGAAAAAGTTTTATTTAAACCATTAATACTCAATTTTCCATTAATCTGATTTAATGATTTTGATTGAATTTGTAACGTTTTATTAATCCATTTGATTTGCAAAGGATATTGAATATTGATGTTCACTGGCTGCCACCATTTGGTTCCGTTTTGCTCTAACTGAACGAAAAAAGTTCCTTTTCTTTCTTCTTTAATTAACTCGAATTGATTGTATTTTCTATTTTTAATTAATTCCTGAGGATCAAAAACTGCTTTAATTTTCTTTTTTGAATCTAAATTAAGTTGAAGGTTCTCAGAAATGTAGCTAACATAATCTGTCTTTTCATTTTTTAATACTTCTCCTGAATAATTAATTTCAATCTTAAATTCTTTTCCAATCGGAGTTTCAAACTGTACAAAAGGTTGTGAAATAGAATTTGGATTTATCGTCCAATCTACTTTTTTACCATTTATTTGTACTGATTTTATTTCGGTATGATTCACAGGAATTTGTATTTCCAAAGCAACCGATTTTGAATAATTTGATTTGAAAAAATATTCTGCCTTTTTTGAGTTTTGATTAAAATTAAATTCCCAATCAGGAAGTTTCAACTCAGCAAAATTCCAATCTTTAGGAAAGCCTGGTTTAATACTGATTTTATTTTCTAATAATTTAGGATAAACCCCGAAAAGTCCTTCCGTTAAAGTTCTTGCAGCAACACCAATCGGGTCGGCAAAATCTCTGTACAATTCACCACGAAAAGCATCGTAATGCGACAATTGCTCAAAATTTCCCGGGCTGATTCCGTAATACATACTTTCTGCCAAATTGCCTTTCCAAAGTAGGTAAGCATCTTCAGTTCTGCCAGCTTGCCAATATGCCAAGGCAGTTTGTAAATTCTCCGCCAGAGCTACATTGTTGATCGACCAGTCATATGGCTGCCAGTTGGTAGTCGACAAAGTATAATATTTCTTATCAACTTCTCCTTTTACTTTTATTGGAATTTTAGGAATATAATTGTTGATATATTGAGTGTTTTGATAATCTTCAAATTCATTCAGAATATAAGCATCTGAAACGTGATAAATCGACCAAATTCCGGGCTTATCATGAAGAATTTGATTACCCAAAGAGTCTTTATATTCAGCGAAATAGCCTTTATTTTTAATCCAAAGCTGATTTTTCATGGCGTTCAAAATCGATTCGGCTTCTTTTTCGTAAGGTTGAGAATTTTCGCCAATAATTTTCGCCAATTTTGCCATTTCGCGGTTGGCTCTGTAATTATAGGCAGAAGTATGAGTAACTTTTCCGCCCGAATATTGTAACGCATCACTCGCCCAAATAGCAGCATATGCATCGTAAAGATCGCCACGTTTGAAATTTCGTTTTTCCCAATCCATGTGACGAACCATCGTTGGCCACATTTTCTTTAAAAACTCAACGTCTCCGGTGTAATTGAAATGAGAAAACATCTGATCAAAGAAAACCAAATTCATATCATAATGATGCGGCTTGGTATTGTCATTGGGATTTCTCGAAATATATCCGCTTGAAAATACAGAATTGCCCATTTTTTCGGCATGTCGAGCTAAATGAAGTAAGGTATCCATCTCAACAGGTGCGAAATCTGGTTTCAAAACCTGAGAATTTGAATAGCTTTCAAAATGTTCTTTTGCACGGTCGTGCCAACTCAGAGCGTCTGCAACATAAGCACCACGCCACGCATTCAATCGCATTCTCCATGCTACAGCACCATGAAGATAGGTTGGACTTTCCCAAATTCCATCTGCGGCAACGGCTAAAGTTGCTCCGAAATTATTTAAATCCGAATCAGGAGTTTTTAACTGAACTCGGTTGGTTAAATTTAAACGAGATTGTTCAGATTCATTAAAAATATTCTTCAATTCTTCATCGGAAAAATGTTTATCTGATTTTCCTTTTGAAATTTGAATATAAATAGGCTGTTTTTGTGCTGAATAAGAACCGTAAATAATAGGATATTTTTCGTTTTTATTTTGAGTAAATTCACCAAGTTTTTCTAACGTTTTTGCATCAGTGAATTGAAGAGAATTTACATTTGAAAAGCTTCCGTTAACGATTTGAGTTTCTTTTTTCTTATTTAAATAATTTAATTGAAACTGATTTTTACTGATTTTATATTCATTAATTAGACAATATTCAGGCAAGAGATAAAATCCGGATTCAGGATCTGCGCCAATATCGCCGTTTCTGCTGAAAGTTGTTCCGCTCGCTCCGCCATAAACTGCGTAGATTTTTGTTGAGGAATCTATAGTTGAAGTTTCCATTTTTAAAACCAAACCTTCTTCTTTGGATTGTGCTAAAACAGTTAGTTTTAAAGTTCCAAATCCAAAAATCGGATCTTTAATATTGTAAATCATTGATCCCGGACGGTAACGGGTTTCAATCCTTTCTGCATTAATCAATTTTTTTATGGAATTCCCTTTTTGAATAACGAACTGAAGATTTCCGCCCATTCCGGGAAGATACAGCGCGAATTCCGGTAAATCTCCGGCTTCGACTCTTGAAGCACGGTTGTCTCCATACAAAGCGCGGTTGAAACGGTATTTTCCATTAACCAATAAAAAATCACCTTTATCTTCCTTATAATGCAGTTCTCTTTCATTGTTCTGCCAATGTTTCGATTGGGAAAATGAAAGTGAATAGGCAGATAAAATGATACAACCTGCTAAAATGGATTTTCTTCGCATTTTATTTAAAATTGGTTAAAGGTTTTCCGTTAACGGTTACATTTTTCAGTGTCACATTTTTCAAGAAATCCACTTTATACGGAATCTCAACGCCATTAATTTTGGCATTGATCATCGTGAAATCTGTTATCGGTGAAGATTCGTAAGCATCAGAAAGAACAGCATATTTTCCGCCTTTCTTCACCTGTAAGTTTTCTACCCAAATATTTCTGATAGTCGGAATAAAATTACCGGGTTTTTCATAATGCATATTGAAACGCACCGCTGCTTCTTTATAGGCGCCAACTTTTGTGTTGTAGAAAAATACGTTTTCAATGATTCCACCACGGCTTGAGCTGGTTTTAATTCTTAAAGCTCTGTCAAGATTTTTACTGTCCATCACATTTCCTATGGCGTAAATGTTTTTTGCTCCGCCTGCAATTTCGCTCCCGATGACAACGCCACCATGCCCGTCTTTCATTTCACAGTTTTCGATGATGTGATTTTCTGCTGGTTTTCCGATACCTCTTCCATCTTCGTCTCTTCCTGATTTTATGGCAATACAATCATCTCCGGTATCGAAATAAGAATCTTTAATCCAGACATTTTTACAGGCTTCAGGATCAAAACCGTCATTATTAGGGCCATGACTTATTATTTTTACTCTTTCAATTAAAACATTTTCGCAAAGCACAGGGTTCAGATTCCACATTGGAGAGTTTTTAACTAAAACATCTGCCATGTAGAAATTTTTACTTTTATAAGGCTGAACAAAATTGGGTCTCAGATAATGTCCATCTCCAAAAATTCTTTCTCTAGGATCTTTCTTTTGAGCCATATATTCGTGAAGTTTTGCACGTGCTGGATTTTGTCTTCCCGGACGGGATTCGTTGTAGCCATATTGTTTGGCACCACACCAAAACCACCAATGGTCGTTGTCCGAATTTCCGTCTAATGTTCCTTTTCCGGTGATGGCGATATTTTCTTCTTCGTAAGCGTAAATTAGGGAAGAATAATTCATACATTCCATTCCTTCCCATCTGGTGAAAACTATAGGATAATCGTTACTGTCTTGGCTAAACAAAATCGTAGCACCTTCACTCACATGCAGATTAACATTACTTTTTAAATAAATAGCACCCGTCAGGAAAATTCCTTTTGGAACTACAACTCTTCCTCCGCCTTCTGAATTACATTTTTCAATAGCTTTCTTAAATGCTTCTGTATTTTTTGTCTTTCCGTCACCAATGGCACCAAAATCAGTAATAAGATAGTCTTGTTTTCTGAAATTTGGCTTTATAATTTGTTTTTTTAAGGCATCAATTTCTTTTAAAGGCTGTTGTGCTGAAGTCCAAGGTTTATATTGAGCCGAAAACGGAATCGATAGTAAAAGTAAAAGAAAGAATAAAGTATATTTTTTCATAATGGGAGAAAGTTGTTTAGTTTTTAAAGCTATTATCTTCAAATAATTTTCTTTATTAATCGCAATCTAAAATAATTATGAATAATAATTATCCTGCACTGTCGGTATTATAAAATTTTATTTAAAAAAGATAAAATTACTGTTAAAATCTGCACGAATTGCGTGTTTCCGTAAAACTGAATTTGAAAGAAATTGTTATCATTGCATCAGAAAACTGATAATTAGTCAATGAATAAATTTTAGAAAAAATCTAAGATTACGGCTTCCCGTAATTTTTTTTTTGAGGTTGTTTATAGTTTTGAACATTATAAAAACGAAAACAATAACTCAATTATTATGAATAAAAAAATTACTCCTGCAGACCTTTTTTTGGGCGTTCTCGCAGTATTACTTATTAGCGTAAGTTTTTACCAGACTTGGCTTGGACTACAGCAGATCTTCGGGCCAGCATCGTTCGTCATCGCATTGGTTTTATCGCTGTTACTTCTTTTTCTGTGTTGGATGCTCCGAAATGCAAAATTGGAAGGGAAGCCGACGGGAAGCCTTGTGGGAATCTACATTTTTATTGCCTCTTTTTGTTTTATCGCCAACTTCAATGCGTTGTATACGAGATTTATGAGAACGGATATTTATACGGATGAACTTCGCGAAATCAATAAAAATTTCACAAATCTTGAAAATGATATAGAGTCGAAATTAAGTTACAAATACAATAAAATAACCACTCAAAATATCGAGATCAAGAAGAAACAGTTGATGGAGCAGATCAAAGATCCCGGAAATAAGGGAATCGGAACCCGTGCCCAGTCATTGATCAGAGATGTTGAAAAACTGACAGGTCAGAAAGTCGATTTACTGACTCCGGTTGGAACCGATTACGAAGATCTTTCAGAAAGAATGGGAAGACAGGTGGATAATATGATATCAGATTTATCTCCCGAAGAAAGAGCATTGAAAACCGATGTGAATAATGCAACCTTAAAATGGAATAAAAATATTCAGGATTTACTGCTTTTGTCTAAAAAAGAAAAAGATGATATGTCGCAAGGTTTAATTGATGAATCTCTTTCTGAATATAATAAATTAGGAAGCCGTGCGCAAACAGTTTTAGGAAACGAGAAAATTCATTTCGAACCTGTTGTCTCACAAACTCAGCAAGTCGGGAAAATAGGTTTTGCTTTTGAACATGCCATCAAAAACTTTGGAATGTACCAGTTTGTTGTTTTGGCGGGATGTATTTTGTTGGATTTTGTGATCGTAATTATCATTTTATTGGTAACAGATCCTAATAATAACGGGAGAAATAACGGTGGCAGTGTATTTAATAATAAAAGAAAAGGGAATACTTTAATTCCTAATAACTAAGCTATGGAAAGCAGTAATGAAAAACTAAAACCATTGTTGTTTGAGAACGATAATGAAATTGAAATAGAGGAAACTTTAAAACCTCTTTCATTTGATTTTAATAAAGATACTCATGACGATTATGTTCCGATTGCGAAAACGATTTCCAATGACATAAAAAATAAAGAGAGCAATTTTGTATTCTTCTTTGGAACGGCAGAATCTGGAAAATCGGTCATACTTTCTTCAATGTTGTACTATTTGAGGTCGTACGCGGGAGTTTTGAGACCTAAATTAGGCACACCCAATACAAAAGAAGCCAATGTTCTTTTATCTGATTTTTTTGAAAATTTAAGACAGGGAATTTTACCCAATAGAACAACAAAAGATCAGGTAACACGCATGGATCTGGTTTTTGAACCGAATAATAAGTCTAAAAAAGTGGTTCCGATCGACTTGACTTTTTTAGAAACTTCAGGCGAAAATCACAACGACATTAAGCGTGGCGGAAGCTATCACAGCAGTATTGAAACGTTTTTAAATGCCAACATTCCACTTACTTTTATCATTGTGACGAGCTACGAATCTGCTTATAAAGATGACAGTTTAATTAATGAATTTCTGGATGAACTGGAACGAAAAGGCAAAAATTTAAAATCGGTAAATGCCGTTCTTGTTATTTCTAAATGGGACAAATCCGGAAGAATGGACGTAGAAAGCGGTGAGGAGCTTGATAATTTTATATTGGAACGTCTGCCGATGACTTCACAGCGAATTAATACTTATGGTTTAAGCAAAACTTATTACACAGTCGGAAGTGTGCAAAATTCAACCGGAGAAGAAAGAATCAACTTACTGAATCTTTCTACCGCTGAGGTGCTGGCAAAATGGCTTTACAGAAGCATTGTCGGTTACGATTTAGATTATGAAGGAACATTTTGGGAACGTTTAAAATTTAGTTTTACGAATTAATGAGCAGCTATTTTTTCTCTGCATTCGGAACTTTTGGAAATCCGAACGGCTTCAGGCAGTCTTTTTTTCTGGGCGGAAATACCGCAATTGTAAAAGACATCAGAACATTTGATTTGAAAACAGATGCTATCATGCTCTTCCCGAAAAGCAGAATTTATTCAATACGTAAAGATTATGCGGCGGGACGTAACCTGATTTCTTATTCTGTTTACACATTCGCCAAAGAGCAAAACTCGCACAGAGGCGGTACTTTTATTGGCTCGAGTCTATTGTTTGTGGATAAAATAGGCTCTGAAAGTCTTGTTATAAATGTGTTGAATGAGTTTCACGACAGTTTGGAAGATAATAATGTTTCAGAAGGCGTTATTACAACAAATCATTCAAATAAATTTTCAGTTATTAAACCTAATGATTTTGATAAAATTGGATTTAATCTAAAGGATGTTGATGACCTTAATTTTGTCCAGAGTACCCATAAATATCTTGTTGTTTATAACGAAACAAGTCCCGATCAACTGCAGAAACTTTTTAGTAAATCTATTGATCTTCTTAACGTTTATGATACCATTTATTTCACTGAAAGCCATGAAATTGCTGAATTTGTAAGGCAAAAAGGTATTTTCAAGATCGTAGATGCGAATGGTTTTACCAGAGAAATAGAGAGTCTTCGGGAAGAAAGATTGCGTCTTGTTCAAAGCTTAATTCAGGAGTTTGAAAGGGAAAAAGAAAAATTAACAGAAGACCGCAGAAAAATAATTGATGATCTTAATAAACAGATTGATCAAAATAAAGTTTGTCATCAGGAAAACGAGAAAAAGATCAAAGATTCTGAGGGTGGAATAAAAATTATAGAAGATGAATACGCTGAATTTTCAAGAAAAATTGAAAATGTTATTAATCAATTAAAATCTGATGGAAATTTAGAGTCTGCAAAGAAGACTTATCAGGAAAATAAAAGAAACTTTTCAGGCAAGATCAATCAAAATAAGAATATAGATTCTTTACACTCAATTTCGACTTCCGGAAGCAGATTCCCAAGTGTATCAAATTCAAATCTAAAATATGGAAATGATTTTTCAGATTTCAGCAGAAACGACCGAAATAGTAGAAGTAAAGAGTCCAAATTGGATGTTTACAAAATAGCTGCATTTATATTATTGTTGATATTGATTGCATCTTACGTCTGTTATTTTGTATTTTACTATAGTGCAAAAGACTTTGACTTTCAATTTTTAAGAATTACAAATTGATAATGTCTTAAATAAATTACATCGGCTTGAAGTCTTAATTCAAGCCGATTTTAATATTACTTTTTTCTCCCATACATCAAAACTCTTTTAAAAGAATAAATAGCCGGAAGTTTCGGAAAATTTTTCGCAATTCTTTCTTTAAATTTTGTTGTGAAAATTTTTTGTTGCTCTTCATCCAATTTCTCCAAATAAGGTATCAAAGCCGATCCTGAAATAAAATTAAATAAAGACTCATGATCTTCCGCGATAATTGGATAGACTTTTTGAGACAGATTCAGATCTTCAATTCCATTATCAAATAAAATCTGGGCATATTCATCGATCGTGAGAACTGCAGAAGGGCGATTCCAATTGTTTAATTGTGATTTAAAAGGTTCTTCATCAGCCATTTCAAACAAAATTTGATTAAGAATATTTCCTGGCTGATAAGGCATTTGGATAGCTAACTGACTATCAGTTTTCAATTTCGAGATCAATTTTGGAAACAAAGTTTGATGATCGTCAGACCATTGCAAAGCAGCATTACTGAAAATAAGATCCCAATTTTCATCACGGTTCAAAATTTCTTCGGTCGTTGCTTTTTGGAAATGAAGCCGGTCGTTTTCAAGCGTTTTAGATTTTTCCAACATTTCACTTGAAGAATCAATTCCAACGAATGTTGCGTTTGGAAATTTCTCTGTAAGAATGGCGGTTTGTTCACCTGTTCCGCAACCCAGATCAATTGCTTTCATTTGTTTTTCATCTTTAATAAGATCTGCAAGATCAAAAAATGGTTTGAAACGTATATTTTTAAATTGATTATAAATGTCAGGATTCCAAGGCATAATTTGTAGATTTTAGGTGGATTCAATTTAATGATTTTGGGATGAATTGAAGAATTTTAAATATTAAAAAAGACTTAAATTAATTTTTGAATTCGAATGATCTGGAACATAAATGAAGCAAGAATTATGATTCTTTCTTATTTTAGCAAAATGAAAATACAAATCATCAGCGACTTACACCAGGAATTTGGATTCACCGATCTATCTTTTGATAATGCTGATTTGGTGATACTCGCTGGCGATGTAAATTTGGGAACAAAAGGAATTGAATGGATCAAAACAAAAATTCCCAATAAACCTGTAATTTACGTATTGGGAAATCATGAATATTATAAAGGTTCTTATCCAAAAACACTGAATAAAATAAAGGCAGCCGCTCAGGATTCCAATGTTTTTGTGCTTGAAGATTCTTTTATAGATATTGATGGAATTCGTTTTCACGGGGCAACATTGTGGACAGATTTTTCAATATTCGGAAATCCAATGTATTACGGAATGATCTGTCAGCCCAAAATGAACGATTATAAAAAGATAACACGCGATCCTTCTTATTCAAAATTAAGAACGATTGATACTTTTAAAATTCATCAGTTTTCAAAATTATGGTTACAGGAAAGCCTTGAGAATTCAAAGGGGTTGAAAAATATTGTGGTTACACATCATGCGCCAAGTATTCAGTCTGTTCCTGAGCAGTATAAAGAAGATCCGATAACCTCAGCATATGCTTCCAACCTTGAAGATTTTATTGTAGAACATCAACCGTTGTATTGGATTCACGGGCATATTCACACACCTTGCAGATATAAAATTGGAGAAACTGAAATCATCTGTAACCCTCATGGTTATATCGATGAAAAATACAATGGTTACGATAAAGAATTGATGATTGAGATTTAATTAAAATTTTAAGATGATAATAAAGTAAAATAAAATCTGTTGCGTCTATTACGATGAAGCAGGTTTTTAAAAATTATCATCATGAAAAATACAAATATACACGAGGGAATCATACTCATTCCGGACTTCAATGGGTTTACAGAATTTGTATTCAATACGAAATTGTATACAGGTCAATATATTGTAAGAGAGCTACTTTCCACTTTGTTGGAAGTGAATGATCAGCATTTTGATATTTCAGAAATTGAGGGTGATGCGATTTTATTTTATAAATATGATTCAAAACCATCGTTTCAAACTGTTTCAAAATTGCTTAAGAAAATGAGGAATGCTTTTAACAGAAAGGTTGAGGAATTAAGTGAGATTTTGAATACTTCTATTGATTTGTCATTAAAATTCATTGTTCATTACGGTAAATTTTCTCAGTACAATATTGGTAATTTTAAAAAATTGTATGGGCCGACGGTTGTAGAAGCCCATCAATTGCTTAAAAATGATTTTGCAGAACAGCCTTCTTATGCTTTATTTAGCCATTCTTTTCTTGATAAAAGCAATGATTTTGAGAATGGTTCTAATGGTCAGTTATATTTACCGGAGGTTGGTGTAATTCAATATTTTGAAAAAATAAAACAGCATATTTAAATTTTTCTTTACAAATTTCTTATTACAGACGTTCGAATAAATTTGGGCGTTTTTTGTTTTAAAGATGTTAATTTTATCTATTCTTTATGAATATTTTACAAGAACTAATCTTTGTGCTTTTATAACGTAAAAGTGAATTTCAATAAGTGTGAAATTTTTTCACTCTTTGGTGTAACATAACTTCAGTGATAAGTGTCTTATACATGAAACTCAATTTTTACATGAAAATATTATTAGCTCCAATCGCTTTATTAATAGGTTCCTTAGCTTTTGCTCAGGCAGAAAAAAAAGATACTATTAAAGGAAAAGATATAGAAGCTGTTGTTATAACTGCCAGAAAACCCACCGTAGAATCTAAGGTTGACAGAACGGTTTTTAATGTTGCCAACAGCTCGATCGTTGCAGGAAATACAACCTGGGATGTGCTTAGAATGACACCTTTGGTAAGCATCGACAATAATGATGCAATAAAAGCGGAAGGAGAGTCCGTAACAGTTTATATCAACGATAGAAAATCTGTTTTTAAAGGCAAAGAATTAAAGGAATATCTTGCTACTATTCCCGCAGATAACCTTTTAAAAATCGAAGTCATTACAAGTCCGTCTTCACGTTATGAAAGCGCTGGATCTGTCATCAATATTGTTTTAAAAAAGCGTGATGATGAAGGATTAAAAGGAAGCGCCACCTTCAATAACAGACAAAATAGAAAGAACTCACAATACACCAATCTAAATCTTAATTATCATAAGAAAAAATTCACCCAAACGGTAATTGGAAGCTATAGTGATAATACGTATGTTCAGCAAAACTCTATCTTCAACACATTGTATGAAAACAATAAAATTACCCAGATAGAGAGTGAAAGCATCTATAAAAACAGAAGTCCGTCTCTTTCGTCAACTTCCGAATTTGAACTGAATGATAAAAACAATATCGGACTTATTCTTGAATATTATCAAAGCAAAACATCTTCTACTTCTGATGCAAGCGGAATGAATTTTAATAAGGATGGTCTTCAAGATTCTTACATTCAGAATCAGAGTTCAAACGGGCTTAACCGAACGGTGGGAACCAATCTTTTTTATAAATATTACGACAAAGAGAAGAATAAAATTTTAGATATTAATGTCGGAACTAATTACAATTCCCAGGAAGATAACAGCTTTTTTGTAAAAGATATCAGTACGAATCCTATAGCGAATGAATTAGGAATTAATTCTGATAATGAAATGCGAAATTACTATCTGAAAGTAGACTACACCCAACCTTTAGGGAAATCAGGAGCTACATTTGAAGTAGGTGGAAAAATGGATTTTAATAATAACGTTATCCCAAATAGCCTTTATGGAAATCATCTTGACAGCGATCTTCGTACGAATGATATTTTCCGTTATAGTGATAATATTAATTCCCTTTACGTAAATTATAGTAAAACTTTCTTTAAAAAGTTAGAAACAAGAATCGGACTTCGTTATGAACATATCGATTTTAAAGTGCGTGAAGACGTTGCCGGAACTTATAGAAAAGATTCTTATGGAACTTTTTTGCCTAATTTATTGTTAAAATATTCTTTCTCTGATAAATATGATCTGAGTGTAACCTATAACCGTAACATTTGGCGTCCTTGGTATGCAGAATTTAATCCGTTCCTTGTTCCCAATAATGATGGGATTTACACACGAGGAAACATGGATCTGGAACCCAATCCAAGTGACAGAGTGGTCATGAAACTAGGTGTTTTTAAGAAATATTTCCTTTCTGCAAGGTATATGTTTACAAAACAGGATTACTGGACAACTTATGATGAAGAAAATAATAAAACAGTTTCATACCCTGGAAATTTCCCCGGAAAAGTAGAAAAATACTATCTTTTTGCAAGCACCAACCAAACTTTTCTTAAAAATAAACTGAGCGTAAATGTAGGTTTCGGATGGTATTATATTGATAACAGTGATTTTAATACAAAGAATGGACTTATCAAAGAAGATGGTTCAGGCCCTAAAAGTTATATCAGCTATTGGGGTGGATCTACCAATCTGTCATACACCAATCTTTTTAATAAAAACATTAATCTGAGTGCGTGGGTTGAACTTGCTAATCAGAATAATGGGAATTCTTTGGCCAACAGAACAAATGTTTTCCACAATATTTCTGTGACGAAAATTTTTCCGAAAACACAGATGGAAGCCAGTGTACAGCTGATGAATATTTTCCAGAGACCTAATTTTGATTCTACGACTTTCAGCACGGCAGGAACTTTCAAAAACTCCTCACAATCTGACTGGTACGGCGTTTCTCTTACCTTCGTAAAACGTTTCGGAAACCAAAAAGTAAAAGATAATACCAAAACCGATGTCGAGAAAAACGGCGGTGGCGGAAAGTAATTCTTTTTAGTTTAAAATATTTTCAATTTAAAAGTGGCAGAAGTAATTCGGTCACTTTTTTTGGTTTAGATTTAAAATTTAATATCTTTGATAGTATCAAATGATACTATCATATTTTGAAACTACCTTATATAATTACAGATAAAATTTTAAAATTGGTTACTTCTATTTCCGAGAAAATAGGGGAGATTAATGCTAATCACCTTTACAAACCGACCACAGAACTTCGGAAGAAAAATCGTATCAAAACAATTCAGTCTTCATTGGAGATTGAAGGAAATACATTAACGGAAGAACAAATAACTGCTTTATTAGACAACAAAAGAATCATTGCTCCGGTTAAAGATATTCTTGAAGTTCAGAATGCTATTGAAGTTTACCATGATCTGAAACGTTTTAATTCCAATAAAATTAAAGATCTGGAATTTGCTCATTCCATTTTAATGAAAGATTTAATTAAGAATGCTGGAAAATTCAGAACGACTAATGTAGGAATTGTTAAAGGTTCAAAGGTTGAACATCTTGCGCCTGGTGGTACAATGGTGAAAGGATTGATGAACGATCTTTTTTCTTATTTAAAAAATGATAAGGATTTAATTTTAATTAAAAGCTGTGTTTTTCATTATGAATTTGAATTTATACATCCTTTTGTTGATGGAAATGGCAGAATGGGAAGGCTGTGGCAAACCTTAATTTTGATGCAGCAATATCCTGTTTTTGAATATTTACCTGTTGAAAGTCTCATCAAAGAAAATCAACAAAAATATTATAACAAGCTTTCAGAATCTGATAAACTAGGACAATCAACTCCTTTTATTGAATTTATGTTGGCGATAATATTTGAGTCTTTGAATCAGCTTTTACAGTCTCAAAACATTAATCTAAGTACAAAAGACAGAATATTCTTATTTAAAGAAAAGATAGGAAGTGAAAAATTCAGCAGAAAAGATTATTTGCAGAATTTTAAAAATATTTCTGCGCCAACGGCGAGTAGAGATTTAAAATGGGGTGTTGATGAGAATGTATTGGTAAAATCTGGTGAACAAAGATTAACAGAATATCGGTTTATTTAGTTGAAATTGAGGATATGATTAAGAAAATAATTTTTGGAGGAATAGTAATTATTGTATTTTTTATAGTTGATCATTTTATGGGAAATCGGATGAACAAAATATATTCGGATCGATTTAATGATTTTAATAAAAGTAATTTAAAGAGTATAATTGTTGACTTATCTAAAAATAGGAGAGATGTTGAATTGATATTAGCTAATGATACAGTCGCATTTTTTCCTAAAACGAGTGATTTGAATCATAATAGTATTTTTGGATTTACAGCTGACAAGGGAGATAGTATTATTAAAAAACCTTTCAATGATACTTTAATACTAAAAAAATCAAATGGAAAGATTTTTAGGTATACTTTTTCTAAATCTGAAGGAAGTCTTTAAACAAAAAATGCCCGAATCAAATTCAGGCATTTTATTTTATGTTGTAGAAAATTTACTTTAACGTAAACTTCACTTTCGTCTTAATCGCATCCGAAGAATTTCCGATCAACGCTTCAAAATCTCCGGGCTCTGCAACCCAATCATGCTTTTGAGCATCAAAGAAACTTAATGCTGTTTTATCAATGGTAAAAGTGACTTCTTTTTCTTCTCCTGGGTTTAAAAACACTTTTTCAAAACCTTTTAATTCTTTTGTTGGTCTTTCAACAGAAGATTTCAAATCAGAAATATACAATTGAGCAACCTCAGCACCTGCTTTTTTTCCTGTGTTTTTAACAGAAACCGTGAACGTAATTTTGTCTTCTTGGGAAATCGTTGTTTTATCAGCTTTAGCTTTTCCAAATTCGAAAGTTGTATAACTCAAACCATGACCAAAACTGAATAAAGGCTTGATTTTTTTCGTGTCATGCCAACGGTAGCCAACAAAAATACCTTCATTATAAGTAATATTGATTGGGTTTTTCTGATCTTTTCCTTTTCCGGCAGCCAATTCTTCCTTATTTCCAGGATATTCTCCTAGTGTATGAGCAGAATTATCTTCCAACTTTACAGGGAAAGAAAACGGCAATTTTCCTGATGGATTGGCATCACCTGCCAACACAGAAGCAATAGAATTACCAGCTTCAGAACCCAAATACCAAGACTGAATAATTGTCGGGACTTCCTTTACCCAAGGCATGGCAACTGCATTTCCTGAAACCAGAACTACAGCAAAATTTTTATTCGCTTTTGCCAAAGCTGAGATCACATTATCCTGATTGTATGGTAATCCGTAACTTTTTCTGTCGTTTCCTTCACTGTCCTGGAAGTCGGCTTTATTTAATCCGCCAACGAAGATTACGTAATCCGATTTTTTTGCCAATTCTACAGCTTCATTTAATAATTCGGCTTCAGAACGAGTGTCTTTTAAATCCTGTCCGGATTTTACGCCGTTATATTCTCCACCAATATCTCCAACATATCCTCTTGCATATTGCACATCGGATTGTTTCCCGAATCTTGCTTTAATTCCGTCTAAAGGTAGCGTTTCATATTTCACTTTTAATGAAGATGAACCTCCTCCAACAGTCATGATTTTAATAGCATTTTCACCAATAACGGCAATTTTTTTAGCTTTATTAATATCGATTGGAAGAACGTTTCCTTGGTTCTTCAACAAAACAATTCCTTCTTCACCAATTTCTTTAGCAACAGCTTTATGTTCCTCAGAAGCGACATTTCCGAAAGGTTTATTTCGGTTCATTGTCGTTTTGTAGGCAAGATTTAATAGTCTTGTTACTTTATCGTCAAGTTCTTTTGTGCCTACTTTTCCTGATTTAATTAGATCTAAATAGGGTTTTGCTAAATAGTAATTATCGTACGCATTTTTTGTTCCTGCAGAAAGTCCGTTCGTCCAGCTTCCGAATTCAAGATCCAATCCGTTATGGATGGCCTGTTCAGTATTATTGACAGCTCCCCAATCGGAAACTACAACGCCTTTATATTTCCATTCTCCTTTTAAAATATCATTTAAAAGATATTGATTCTGACTTGCATATTGACCTTTATACATGTCGTAAGCACCCATAATCGTCCAAGAATCTCCTTCTGTAACTGCAGCTTTGAAAGGCGGAAGATAAATTTCATACAACGTTCTGTCATCAATTTTCACATTACTTGTATGACGAAACATTTCCTGATTATTAAGAGCATAATGCTTCACAGAAGTCGCCACACCGTTTGACTGAACACCTTTTATGTAAGGGACTACCATTTTTGAGGTTAAATAAGGATCTTCACCCATGTACTCGAAATTTCTTCCGTTCAAGGGTGTTCTGTAAATATTGACTCCAGGTCCCAAAAGAATATCTTTCTTTCTGTAACGGGCTTCTTCACCAAGAGCTTTGCCGTAATTCCATGACATTTTTTTATTCCATGTAGCGGAAAGAGCGGTCAGAGCAGGGTACGCGATTATGGAGTCGTTCGTCCAGCCGGCTTGGTTCCATTCGTCCCACATTACTTCCGGGCGTACACCGTGTGGACCGTCTGTTGTCCAGAATTCAGGAATTCCCAATCTTGGAACTCCGGGAGAACTGAACTTCGACTGTGCATGAAGCATCGCCACTTTTTCTTCCAACGTCATTCTGGAAAGCGCATCCTGAACGCGTTGTTCAACTGGTTTGGATTCATCCAAATAAACGGGTAGAGTTGTATTTTGAGCCATAGAATAAGCAGAAATAAGAGTGAATAAACTTACGATGGCAGTTTTCTTTAACATAAAAACCTTTTTATTGATTCGTAACAAAATTAAGGAAAATATTTATTATCTCAAATTGAGAAAATATAATTTTTGCATAAATGGTTATTTATAATCAATTGTTAATTAAAAATATGCAGGTTTTGACTGGGTAAGTTTTGGAAAAAATTAAGATGAAATAAAAAAAGCATCATTTCGGAAAATAAATTTCACAAAACGATGCCTCGATATATAATAATAAAATATGTGTAATGTGAATGGTCAATTGTGAAGTGTGAATGAGTCAATTTTTCCATAATGCTGTAAAATTCACGGTTGACAATTCACAATTGATCTTTTCGTTACCAGCCTTTAACCGCTCCGCCTTTGAAAATTTCTTCGGCTTTCTTTACAACTTCGTCAGATTGATAAGCTTTCAGGAAATTTTTCACTTTTTCATCGTTTTTATTATCCTCTCTTGAAACCACAAGATTTACATACGGAGAATCTTTATCTTCTTTAAAAATTCCAAATTTAGTTTCATCCAATCCGGCCTGAGCTGCAAAATTGTTATTAATAATCGCAATTACAACTTCTTTATCATCCAAAACTCTTGGCAATTGTGGAGCTTCGATTTCTACAATTTTTAGCTGTTTAGGGTTGTCGACAATATCAGTGACTTTAGGTAATAAACCAATGCCTTCTTTTAATTTTACTAATCCATTTTTCTGTAAAAGAAGCAATGAACGCCCACCATTTGTAGGATCATTTGGAATAACAATCGTACTTCCGTTTTGAAGCTCGTTGATATTTTTAATCTTTTTTGAATATGCCACGATTGGATAAAGAAAAGTATTTCCGACAATAGCCAATTTATAACCTCTTTGTTTTGATTGTTCATTTAAATAAGGAGCGTGTTGAAAAGCATTAGCATCAATATCTCCATTGTTCAAAGCTTCATTGGGAACCACATAATCATTGAAAGAAACGAGCTCAACTTCAAGGTTGTATTTTTCTTTAGCAACTTTCTTTGCTACTTCGGCAATTTCCTGTTCCGGACCTGAGGTGATACCGACTTTAATGAAATTCGGATCTTCTTTTTTTGGTGAATTACAAGCTGTGAACAATAACAAACCAGCTGCTAGAAAACTTAAAATCTTTATTTTTTTCATTGTAAATTATTTTCTTTAATTATTTTTTGTTTTAAACGGAAAGGCGCAGAGTTTATAAATCTTCGCGGGTTTTAAGGCGCAAGAAAATCTAAGATTTTCAATTATAACACAATCAATTTTATCGAAGATAAAATCCTTGCGCCTTAAAAATATTTATTATTCATTTTTTGCGTCTTTGCGTTTAACTAAAATCAACGGTGATCAAATATTTTAGCCAATCTATCACCCGAAAATTGAATGATAAACACGATAGCCACCAATAAACCTAATACAAGATTCATGATAACAGCATCATAACCGATATAACCATATTGATAACCAATTTGCCCTAATCCACCAGCACCAACAGCTCCACCCATCGCAGAATATCCGACTAAGGTGATCAAAGTGATGGTTGCATTGTTTATTAATGAAGGAAGTGCCTCAGGAAGCAAAACTTTTTTAATGATTTGAAATGGAGTAGCTCCTAAAGCTCTGGCTGTTTCAATTAAACCGGCCGGAACTTCAAGCAAACTGTTTTCCACTAATCTTGCAATAAATGGCGCTGCACCGATACTTAACGGAACCAATGCTGCATTCACACCAATAGATGTCCCCACCAAAGTTCTTGTAAAAGGAATCATCCAAACAATCAAAATAATGAAAGGAATGGAACGGAAAATATTAACCAAAACAGATAAAATTCTGTTATAATATACATTTTCCAAAAGCTGCCCTTTTCTTGTCATAAATAAAAGAATCCCGACAGGAAGACCTAAAATAAATCCAAAAAATCCTGAAACAAAAGTCATATAAATTGTTTCCCAAACTCCTTTCGACAAAAGCGAAATTACCGTATCACTAAGCATAACCTTTTACTGTATTTTGAATTTTATTCTGATTAAAATAATAGATTGCTTTTTGGTTTTCTTCCTCTTCTCCTTGAAGCTGCAATAGTAATTTCCCGAAATTTGAATCTCCGAGATATTCTACATCAGCTTTCAAAAGTTTGTATGGAATTTTATATTTGTCATAGATTATTGAAAGAAGATTTTCAACAGATATATGTTCGTCAATTTCTATTTCTACAAGTGGAAATAATCCAGCTTGTGGGTCTTTTTGTAGTTTTTTATTAAGTTCTTGCGGTATAGTCATAACACCTGAGTTTAAAAATTGTTTGATGATCAGGTTGTCTTTATTAGAGATGATCTCGCTTAAAGTTCCTTTTGCTAAAAGTTTTCCTTTGTCTATTACTGCGACGTGGTTACAGATCGATTTGATAACTTCCATTTCGTGAGTAATCAATAAAATGGTAATTCCCAGCCTTTGATTAATATCTCTCAATAACTGTAAAATAGATTGAGTTGTTGCCGGATCCAACGCACTCGTCGCTTCGTCACAAAGTAGAAGATACGGATCATTGGCAAGCGCTCTTGCGATAGCAACTCTTTGTTTTTGTCCGCCCGAAAGACTTTTAGGATAATCGTTCGCTTTGTCTTCCAATCCTACGATTTTCAGTAATTCGTTTACTTTGTTTTGAATGTCCGATTTATTATTGTTATCCAATTCTAAAGGAAGGGCCACATTTTCAAAAACGGTTCTTGAAGAAAGAAGATTAAAATGCTGGAAAATCATTCCGATTTTTTTTCGCTCTTTCGCTAATTGTCTTGAATTTAATTTCGTAAAATCATTTCCATTAATAATAATTTGTCCGTGATCTGGTTTTTCCAGTAAATTCACTGTTCGTATCAGGGTACTTTTCCCTGCTCCGGAAAAACCGATGATTCCTACAATATCTCCTTGTTCAACATTTAGACTTACATCATCCAGCGCCTTAAAAGACTGCTTTTTTTGATGAAATGTTTTTGAGATGTTCTTTATTTCTATCATTTTATGTTATTCTTAATTAAATAAAAAAGGCCCTACAACGTGGTAAGGCCTTTAAAAATATGTCATATAAAAGTAAGGTCAGCCACTAAAATTCTCATAACAAGCCATACAGCATTGCATCATAATATTGATGTTAAATTTCTTCATTGAATTATATCTGAATTTTGATTCCATTATCATTTCCAAACTTGAATACGGGTGCAAATATAAAGCATAAATTTTTATTAGTCCACTGAAATAATAGACTTTTTGATATTAATTTTAAACTAAATATTTAAATAATTGATTTTAAGTGTTTTAAATCTTTTTTTAAATGCGATAATTTACTGATTATTGTATTTACTTCAAGGCTTGTAGAGGCATTTCATTAAAAAATGGACAGCTAGCTGTCATTCTGACGAAGGAAGAATCTCTTTTTATATATAATAGATTCATCACTCTGCTATCAATTCGATCAGAATGACAAAAATGCTATTATATTTCACAAATCCACAATTTTCAAAAAACATCATTTATTAAACTAGTTAAATGTACAGCATTTCTCATCACCCTAAATTTGTCATATCAAAATAAAACAATAGAAAACATGGAAAATAGAATTTTAGGATTACACCACATAACAGCGATTGCTGACAACGCAAAAAGAAATTTTGATTTTTATACTCAGGTTTTAGGGCTGAGATTGGTAAAGAAAACGGTAAACTTTGATGATCCGGGAACGTACCACTTTTACTTCGGAAACGAAACCGGAACTCCGGGAACGATTTTAACTTTCTTTCCTTGGGAAGGAATCGGCAAAGGAACAAACGGAAGCGGATTGGCAACTCACATCGGATATTCAGTTCCAAAAGGAAGCTTGGAATTTTGGAAAAACCGTTTTCAACAGTTCAATGTAAATGTTGAAGAAGGTGAAATTTTTGGTGAAAAATTAATTTCATTTAAAGATCCGGATGGTTTGCAATTACAGTTTATCGAATCATCAACTCCGGACGACAGAAAAGTTTGGACAACCGATGATATTAAAGATGAAAATGCTTTGAAAGGTTTCCACAATGTGACTTTGACATTGAAAAAAGCAGATCCGACGATCAAAGTGTTGACAGATATTTTAGGATATGATCTTCAAAAACAGGAAGGTGAAAGATTCCGTTTCGTAACAGATTCAATAGAAACAGCAAATTTAATTGATATTATTCAAAACGATAAAATTGTTGCAGGAAGAAACGCTGCGGGAACCAATCACCACATCGCTTTTAGAGTGAAAGATGACAATGTTTTGATGGAATATCGCGAAAAAGTAATGTCTGCAGGATTGAATATCACTCCAAAAATTGATAGAGATTATTTCTACTCATTATACTTCCGTGAGCCGGGTGGAGTTTTATTCGAAATTGCAACCGATAACCCTGGATTCACTGTTGATGAACCTTTAAATGAATTGGGAACAAGTTTAAAACTTCCAAAACAACACGAAGGATTACGTGATAAAATAGTTGGGGTTTTACCGAAGTTATCATAGATCATTACACAGTTTTATCAAAGATCTTACCTTTAAATTATTAATTAAAAAATCAAAAACAATGGAAAGAACAGAAGTAGTTTTAGGAAATGTAAGAGGAGAAGTTCAACTTTTCTCAGACGATAAAAAAGCAGGAAAAATGGATATCTCAGTCATCGGAAAAAAATTAACCGTTTATCATACAGAAGTTAATGAAGAATACGCAGGAAAAGGTTTTGCGAAAATATTATTAGAAAAACTGGTTTCCTACGCAAGAGAAAATGAGCTAAAAATTGTGCCGTTGTGTCCATATGTTCACGCACAATTCAAACGCAATCCGGAAGAATATAATGATGTTTGGTTGAAAGAAGAATTGTAAAAAAAACTTCGCGTCTTTGCGTTAAAAACCAATCAAAAACCAACAACTAAAAACTAAAGAAAATGCCACTTATAACAGGACTTCACCACGTTACAGCCATCACAGGCGATGCACAGGAAAACATAGACTTTTACACAGGAGTTTTAGGACTTCGATTAATAAAAAAGACGGTCAATTTTGATTATTCTGATGTTTATCACTTCTATTTCGGAGACGAATTTGGAACTCCGGGAACGATTATGACCACTTTCCCTTATGGAAAAGGCTTGGTGAATGGAAGACATGGTAAAGGAATGCTGAATACAACGGCATTTTCAATTTCAATAGACGCATTAGATTATTGGTTGAATCGACTTGATCAATTTAATATTCCTTACAAACAGCCACAGCAAAGGTTTTCCGGTGAAGCTTTTATTTATCTTGAAGATTTTGACGGATTGGGATTAGAATTGGTTTTTAATGATAAAGATGACCGAAAAGGCTACTATAACGGATTTATCCCAAAAGATTATGCCATCAAAGGAATTCATCACGTAGAAATTTGGTTGGATGCTTATGAAAGAACGGCAGCGTTGTTGACAACCCAAATGGATCACAAATTAATTGCTGAAAGTTCAGATAGATTCAGATTCGGGACAGATGATCAGCCCGGAAAATATGTTGATTTAGTTTGTACTCCAAATGCTTTGAAAGGTTTGGCCGGAAGAGGAACCGTTCACCACGTTGCTTTTGCGACGCCTGATGCGCAATCTCAGCTTGAAATGATTGAAAAATTAAACAAATTCGGCTTGGAACATACCGAAGTGAAAGACAGAAAATACTTCACTTCCGTATATTTTAAAGAACCGGGAGGTGTTTTATTTGAAATTGCGACTTCAGGACCGGGATTCGATATCGATGAGGAGTTAGCCTCTTTGGGAGAAGATTTAATGCTTCCGGAAAAGTTTGAAGAAAAAAGAGAACATTTGATTGACGTTCTTCCAAAAATTAATTATCCAACAGAAAAATACAGATAAAATAATGAATCACATTTTAGATATAAAAACAGCAGGAAAACCTTTAGACCAAGCCGAAAAAGCTTTAATTATGATTCATGGCCGAGGTGGAAGTGCGCAGGATGTTTTAAGCTTATCACAACATTTAAATGTTGAAGATTACGCAATACTAGCACCACAGGCAACGAATGGAAGTTGGTATCCTCTTTCATTTATTGCTCCTGTAGAACAAAACGAACCGTGGTTATCATCAGCCATTGAAACGATTGAGAAGACAGTAAAAAATGCTTTAGATTCAGGAATTAAAGTTGAAAATATTTACTTTTTCGGATTTTCTCAAGGTGCTTGTCTTACTTTGGAATTTTTAGCGCGAAATGCCCAGAAATTCGGTGGAGCAGCAGCAATTATTGGTGGAGTGATTGGTGACAAAATCAATCGTGAAAATTATAAAGGAGATTTTGCCCAGACTCCAATTTTTTTGGGAACGAGCAATCCGGATTTTCATGTTCCTGTAGAAAGAGTGTATGCTACAGCCAATATTTTAAGAGAAATGAATGCCGATGTTACCGAAAAAATTTACGCTAATTTTGGTCATTCTATTAACCAAGAAGAAATGGAATTGGCGAATACATTGATTTTTAAATAGATTTATTTAAACACGAATTGACACGAATATTTTTCACAAATAAACACAATATTGTAATCAATAGGAACGGGCTTTAGCCCGTTTAATTAAATGTCAAAAATCAATTGGCTTTAGCCAAAACTTAAAATAAGCTATAACTTAAAACCGACATAGGAAGTTGAAGCGTTAAGAAACCTCGAAGAGGTTCGCCGATTCAAATAAAAAAATATAAAATATTGAGGCAAAATAAATTCTGTGAACGTAAAGAAAATTCTACTGTTTGAAGCGCGAGACAAATTTTGAATCGAATAATCAATAATAAATTCGCGCAAGTTTTGGGGATTTTAGGATTAAGTTTTAATTTTTAGCATTCAGATTCCAAGTCTTGAATTTTTGTTTCTTTTGTTTCAAGACAAAAGAAATTTTAATAAAGAATTTAAAGTGAGAAAAAAGAAGAATGTCATTTCATATGTAGATTATAAAAAATGAAATAGACAAAAGAAAATTAAAAAAACTAACTATGCACGAAGATTTACTATTAATACTAGGACTTTTACTACTCGTCATGCTTCTAGTTATGCTGGCACAACGCATCAAAATTGCCTATCCCATATTTTTAGTATTGGCAGGATTGGGGATCAGTTTAATTCCAGGAGTTCCGATTTTAAAATTGGATCCTGAAATTATTTTCCTAATTTTTTTACCACCACTTTTATACGAAGCAGCTTGGTACACGTCTTGGAATGATTTCTGGAAATGGAAAAGAACAATTTCACTAATGGCTTTCGGGTTGGTATTTCTGACCTCAATTGTTGTGGCTTTTGCGTCTCAATCTTTAATTCCAGGATTTACTTTGGCATTAGGTTTTTTGTTGGGAGGAATTGTTTCGCCACCTGATGCAGTTGCTGCAACAACAGTTTTAAAAGGCTTAAAAGTACCAAAAAGAACGCTTGCGATGTTGGAAGGCGAAAGTTTGATCAACGATGCATCGTCATTAATTGTTTTCCGATTTGCTTTAGTAGCGGTCACCACAGGAGCTTTTTCAATGCAGGAAGCAACTGGACAATTTTTTCTTGTTGCCGGAATGGGAATTGTGGTAGGAATTGTTGGTGCCCACATTTTCTACGCTATTCATAAATTTTTGCCGACAACTCCGGCGATAGATGCGGCATTAACGGTGATGACTCCTTATATTTTATTTCTGAGCGCTGAACATTTTCATTTTTCGGGAGTAATGGCGGTCGTAAGTGGTGGATTATTTATGTCTTTCCGTTCACATGAAATTTTTAAAACAGGGACAACAAGGATCAATATGACAGGCGTTTGGAATACCTTGATATTTGTGATGAACGCTTTAGTTTTTGTATTAATCGGGCTTGAACTTCCCGATATCATCAATGGATTGGGTGAAACGTCTTTAATGGAAGGCATTAAATATGGTTTAATTATTAGTTTAATCGTAATTGTTGTCCGTTTGTTGTGGATTTATCCGGTTGCTCATATTCCAAGATGGTTGAGCAAAAAAGTACGAAGAGATCCAAGTCCGGGATGGAAAAATCCATTAATCATCGGTTGGGCAGGAATGCGTGGCGTGGTTTCATTGGCAACGGCTTTGTCAATTCCGGTGATGATGAATGATCAGATTGAATTTCCGATGAGAAATTTAATTATCTTCATTACGTTCATTGTAATTTTTGTGACTTTGGTTTTTCAAGGTTTGACGCTTCCTTTGATTATTAAATTAACCAAAATTGGTGAAATTGATGATATTTTACCTTCGCATGAGCAACAAGCTGGAATTCAAATAAGATTAGATAGTTTGGCAGTTGATAGATTGAATGAAAAATATGAAAAGAGCTTAACAAGCAATAGCTTAGTTGAAAATTTTAAGGACAGTTTACAAAACGATATCAAATTGCAAAAAGGACACCTGAGTTCATTGGAAATGTGTTCTAACAGACAAAATGATTTGAAAGAATACCATCAGATTATGCTTGATATTTTTGCAATGCAGAGAAAGGAATTATTTGCTATGAAAAGAGAGAAGTTTTTCAGTGATGACGAGATCAGAAAAGCAGAATCTCAATTAGATTTAAATGAATTAAAAATCACAGGAACTAAACATTTTTAAAAACAACAAAATACATAATGAAAACATTACAATTCCTAGTTATCGGAAAAAATCAGGAAATATTAGATACTTTAAAAAGAATCATTGAAAATAATGAAGGCTGGAAAGCTGAAATTAAAAGTGAAGAATCACTTTGTTATGATTATCTAAAAGAAAATCAGGTAGATATTGTATTATTAAGTTCAGGTTTAGAAGAACAATTTGAAAAAGATATCAAAGTTTTTTGTGAAAATTTGGATCAGGAAGTGAAGGTAATCGACCATTATGGCGGAGGAAGTGGACTTTTAAAGAACGAAGTTTACGCACTTTTCCCTAATTTGCAGCCGTAAACTTAATTTATGTTCGAAAATATCATCAAAAACGTAACACGATTCATCAATCTTAACCAAGGCGAAGAAAAATTTTTCACAGATCTACTCACTTGCGAGACTTTTCCAAAGAAAACGGTTCTGTTGAGAGAAGGAGAAGTCTGCCAGTTTGAAGGCTATATTCAAAAAGGTTGTGTCAGAGTATATTACCTTGATGATAACGGTTTCGAAGTCACGATTTTATTCGCCATTGAAGATTGGTGGACGAGTGATATTGCATCATTTCAGGAACAGAAGCCATCCAAATTATATATCGAAACATTGGAAGATTCAGAAATTTATATGCTGACTCCCACTGCAAAAGAGAAATTATTAAAAGAATATCCAAAATTCGAAAGAGTTTTCAGGATGTTGGTACAACGAAATTTATCAACCCTTCAAAACCGTTTGGTGAATACTATTTCGAAAAGTGCATCAGACCGATATTTAGAATTTGTAAAAGTATATCCCACAATTCCGCAAAGAGTTCCGCAGTATTATATTGCCTCTTATCTTGGGGTTTCAAAAGAATTTGTAAGCACAATCCGAAAGAGATTAGCTTCAAAATAGAAATATTTCTGTAATAAATTAAATAATAGAATTCCCTTTATTTAATTAAAAACATACCCATAAAGTTTGTCATCCCAGAAGGATCTAGACGCGAATCTTTTTATATTAATCTTTAAAGATTCTGTTTATGTTTAGATCCCTCTGGGATGACAAACTTTTCGCGTAAATGAAATCGACATAGGAGGCTGAAGCGTTAAAAAAATAAATTCTGTGAACATTAAGAAAATTCTACTGTTCGAAGCGCTAGACAAATTTTGAATCGAAGAACAAACAGAAAATTCGCGCAAGTTTTAGAATTTTTAGAGAGCAGAATTTATTTTTAGCGGAAGTTTCCAAGTCTTGAATTTTTCTTTCTTTTGTTTGACTAGGTCGAATCTTCGATTTCAAGACAAAAGAAATTTAATCGGTTGGAATACGCAAAGGCGCAAAGTTTTTATAATTAAAAACGTTTTTAAGGCGCAAGAAAATCAGAGATTTTCAACAAATTATCCATAATTAATTTTATCGCAGATAAAATCCTTGCGTCTTATCTATGCATTATAAATAACACTTTGCGCCTTTGCGTATTCCAACAAAAATAGAATCAAAAAAATACTTTAAAAAGTAATTTATTAAACTAGTTAAATGCACAGCATTTTCCCTCTGCCTAAATTTGTCCTATCAAAATCAAAATAACTAACTAACTAACTAACAGATATGGACAGAAAAGATTTTTTAAAGAAAGGCTTACTGGGAACAGGAATGTTTGTAGCATCTGCATCATTGGGAAACACAATGAAAAATGAGATTGACGAAATCGAGCCATTAGAACCAATCGGATACAATCATTTACCTAATCCTGAGTCAAAAATCAAAGATAATTCAGTTATTCATAAAGCAGATTCAAGAGGAAAGGCAGATCATGGATGGTTGGTAAGTAATCATACTTTCAGTTTTGCGAATTACCATAATCCGGAAAGAATGCATTTCGGAGTATTGAGAGTTTTTAATGATGATAAAGTGGAAGCCGGAAGAGGTTTCGGAACGCATCCTCACGATAATATGGAAATCATCAGTATTCCGCTGGAAGGCGATTTGGAGCATAAAGACAGCATGGGAAATTCTGCGATTATCAAAAGTGGAGATATTCAGGTGATGAGTGCAGGAACGGGAATCATGCACAGCGAATTCAATAAAAATACAGATGCCGAGGTTAAATTTCTTCAAATCTGGGTTTATCCAAACAAAAGAAATGTAACGCCGAGATATGATCAAATTACATTAGATAAAACAAAAAGCAAAAACAGATTCCAGCAAATATTATCTCCAAATGCTGATGACGAAGAAGTTTGGATTCATCAGGATGCTTGGTTTCACTTAGGGAATTTTGAAAATACGATCGAAACTAATTATCAAATCAAGAAAAAAGGAAATGGAGTCTATGCCTTTATTTTAAAAGGAAGTGCAGAGATCGAAGGTCAGCAATTGGAAACAAGAGACGGTTTCGGAGTTTGGGATATTTCAGATTTGAATATTAAAGCAACAGCAGAAAATACAGAAATTCTATTAATGGAAGTTCCAATGACAATGTAATAATTAATGCTAAAAATTTAAAACCATGAAAAATTTTATCTTATCATTTGCAGTTGGTTTATTATCATTGACATTAACTGCTCAAAATACAACACCTGTCGGAACATCAAAAAACTGGGGCTCCGTTGACGGAATTTCAATGATTGGATTAGTGCAGGGACCATCTTCCGCAGACGCTCAACTACAAGTTGCTTGTGTCTTCGAATATACGGAAAATGATATTCACAGCGCTCAGGCTTTACCCGCAAACTTAAATGGATTAGTTCATTTAGATGATGCACTAAAAGGCGAGTTCACCAAAATCAGACAGTCAGGGCAATTTCAGGGACACTCATTGGAAACAATTTTAATTACCCCTCCGGCAGGCTCGATGTCAGCAAAAAAACTTCTGTTGATTGGCTTGGGAGACCGTAATAAATTCACTCCTGAACTAATGACTTCCGTAGGAGAAATGGCTGCTCGTGAAGCAATGAGATTAGGCGTAACCAATTTCGCTTTTGCCAGCGACCTGAAAGATGCCGGGATTGATTCTCCAACCGCTTTGGTAGCCGGAAATGTAGTGAAAGGTATTGTATTGGCCAGCCGTTCTGAAATCTATTTAAGAGAACACAAATTATCCAATACTAAGAAATTAGAAAAGGTATATCTGTTGGCAGGTCCGTCTTTCTTTGAAGTTGCAGGCGGCGGAATTAAAGATGCGATTGCAGAAGTGAATAAAAAATAATGAGGTTAGATTCATTAATATTGTTGTGAGCTCTCTTTTTTAAGAGAGCTTTTTTGATTTAAAACGGATGAATATTTTAATAGTTTAAAACATTATTTTCATAACACTCAATTTATCAACCCTCAACTAAATTAGCGAAAGTCAAAAAAAATCCCGATTTTTGCAACCCTTTCAATAATCCCGAAATTCATGAAACTTTGTATTGCCGAAAAACCCAGTGTTGCCAGAGATATCGCCAAAGTATTGGGCGCAACTACGCCTAAACAAGGCTATATGGAAGGAAACGGCTATTGTGTGACATGGACGTTCGGACATCTTTGTACCCTGAAAGAACCTCACGATTACGGTCCTCAGTACAAATCCTGGAATCTCTTTTTACTGCCGATTATTCCAAATAATTTTGGGATCAAATTAATTCCAAACAAAGGCGTTGAAAATCAGTTTAAAGTGATTGAGAGATTGGTCGAAGAATGTGATGAGGTGATCAATTGTGGGGATGCCGGGCAGGAGGGAGAACTCATTCAGCGTTGGGTTTTGCAGAAAGCAAAATGCAACAAACCGATTCAGCGTTTATGGATTTCTTCGCTTACCGAAGAGGCGATTAAAGAAGGTTTTCAAAACTTAAAACCAGCCGAAGATTATAAAAATCTCTATCTCGCAGGAAATGCAAGAGCGATTGGTGATTGGTTATTAGGAATCAACGCGACCCGACTTTTCACCAAAAAGTTTGGCGGAAATAAAGTGGTACTTTCTATCGGGAGAGTGCAGACGCCGACGTTGGCGATGTTGGTTCAGCGCCAAAAAGAAATCGATGCTTTTAACACCGAAGAATATTGGGAGCTGAAAACCAAATACCGTGAGGTTATTTTCAACGCAGCGATTGACCGTTTAAAAACATTAGATCGCGCCGAAAAAGGATTGGAATATCTTAAAATTAATCCTTTTGAGATCGTTTCTTTTGAAATTAAAGAAGGAAAAGAAAAAAATCTAAGGCTTTTTGACCTGACCGGACTTCAGGTGGAAGCCAATAAAAAATATGGTTATTCTGCGGACAGCACTTTAAAATATATTCAAAGTCTTTACGAGAAAAAACATGTGACTTATCCGCGTGTTGATACGACGTATCTATCGGAAAGTTTATATCCGAAAATTGAAGGAATTCTTAGAAAAATGCATTTCTATCAGGAACTGATTGCTCCTTTATTAGAAGCGCCAATTCCAAAATCGAAAACGGTTTTTGATGATGCAAAAGTAACGGATCACCACGCCATTATTCCAACGGAAGTTCCGCCTTCTCAAAATCTGACGAGGGAAGAAAAATTGGTTTACGATCTGATTGCAAAACGTTTTATTTCAGTGTTTTACCCTGAATGTAAAATTTCAAATACATTGGTAGAAGGTAAAGTAGGAACTATTCCGTTTAAAACAAGTGGAAGACAAATCCTTGAACCGGGATGGAGAGCAGTCTATGCAAAGGATGCCAAAGAAGAACCGACTGATAAAGAAAAAGATAAGGAAGAGGAACAAACCATTCCTGAATTCGTTGCAGGAGAAACCGGACCGCATGATCCGATGATTCACCAGGGAAAAACTTCGCCACCAAAGCCTTACACGGAAGCAACGCTTCTGAGAGCGATGGAAACTGCCGGAAAACAGGTGGAAGATGAAGAACTACGAGAATTATTAAAAAATAACGGTATCGGAAGACCATCAACCCGAGCCAACATCATAGAAACGCTTTTCAAACGTCAGTATATTGAAAAGAAAAGGAAAAATTTGATTGCCACTCAAACCGGAATTCAATTGATCGATACGATTGAAGATGAATTACTGAAAAGCCCTGAATTAACAGGAGAATGGGAATTAAAACTTCGTAAAATTGAAAGTGGTGAATATGAAGCCAACCAGTTCAAAGAAGAATTGATCCAAATGGTGACAGAACTTACCAAAAAAGTGGTGGACGGAAAAGGAAAAGTCATCATGTTGCAGGAAGAAGAAAAAGTAGTTGAAAAGAAGAAGAGAGAACCTGCCGTAAAAAAAGAACTTCAGACTTGGGAAGAAACCAAGTGTCCAAAGTGTAAAGAACATAATTTAATCAAAGGAAAAACGGCTGTCGGCTGTTCTGATTTTAAAAATTGTGGATTTAAAATCTCTTTCGATATTTTCGGAAAAAAGATTTCGGATAAACAGTTATTGGATTTAGTTTTAAAAGGAAAAACTTCAAAACTGAAAGGATTTACAACACATCCGGAAAGTTTGGCGGAAGGAATTTTACTGTTGTCTGATGATTTTCAGGTTCAGCTTAATTAAGGTTGACACAAATTTTACAAATATTTTACACAAATAACACGAACATTATTCTCAATAATATATCAATAGGAACGGGCTTTAGCCCGTTTTCGTTTTAAACAATATTCAAATGGCTTTAGCCAAAACTTAACTAATCTTAAAAATTTAACTTTTCTTACTATTTTCAAAAAAAATAACCATTAAGTTTTATTAAGTAATTAAGAGCATTAAGTTTAAACTTCGTTTTTTAAGATTTGCGTCATTCGTGTAAAATATTTGTGCAAATTGTGTTTAAATTTACCATTCAAACAACAATCAATGACACCCGAAAAAAAACAACTCATCACCGACAGCTTCAACCGCTCAGAAACCTTAAAATTCTACAAGGCAGAATTACTGGAAGTCGACACCGATTTCATTTCCATGAAAATTCCAAAAATGGAATTAATGACCAGAAAAGCAGGAATGTTCAACGGCGCAATGATCGCTTCTTTGGTTGATGTTTCTTCAGGATATGCTGCGGTGAGCCATTATGAACAAGATTGTTATGTAGTTACGGTTGAGTTAAAAGTGAATTATCTTCGACCTGCAATTGGAGACGCTTTGGTTTCAAAATCCTATGTTGTGAAAGGTGGTGCAAAAATCAGTGTCATCAGAACAGAAATTTATGTTGTCGATGAAAATGGAGGATCAGAAAGCCATGTGGCAACTTCATTGGTTACAATGATGAAGATAAAATAAAAAATAGGGTATAATTTTATAGCATATCATCTCAAAATAAACTTTTAGCATTAAAAAACTCATACCCACACACACTCAAACTCTACGCCCCTCAAACCCTACGCCCCTCAAATTCTAATACTCTCAACCAAAATCAGAATGAAAATGCCTGAACAGAAAACTGCAGATAAGCATTATTTCCTACAGGATTCCACATTCCCCAAATGCCGACGGGCAGTTTGTAACCTGCAACCATAAATGTTTTAGAGACAATTAAACTCACTTCATTGATGCCATCTTTTTTAGCGAAGAAATTGCTTTCTTCTCCGGCATGATTTAACGCAAAACCGTAGCCGACTCTTGTGCGGACTTCCAGATTTTCATCAACATTTTTATAAACTGGATATTCTGCAGAAACAAAAGATGAATATTTGTTTTCTGTATTTTCTTTATTCCTGTCACGACCGAAAACAACAGTGTTTGCACTTAATGTTAAGGGAACTTTATCACTGATCGTGTAGTACGATCTTAAATCCCAAAAACGCCCTGTTTCGCTTGCATTATAATTGAAAAACTCTTTGTTGTTATAGGTGGCATCGGGTGAAAAGTTATAGATATCCCAAAGTTCAACCGTTAAATGTTTGTTTTTATAGCCAACATAATTGTTGAACTCTTTGTACGAACCATCAAAATTTCCGCCCGTCCAAAATCCGCCATAGAAATTTTTTCCGTCTAAATGAATATCTCCTGTATAAATTAAACCCGAAGAAACTTCAAGTCCTCGCCATAAATGACTGTTTCTAAGTTGCAAAGCTGAATGTATTTTCTGTCCATAAAGCAGTGAGCTTCCGATGATAATTGAAGAAATTATCAATAATTTAGTTTTGATCATGATGCTGTGTTTTTTAGATTTTGGGTTGTAGCATCCCTACATCCGACAAATAAATGCCGGACAATAGGAATGCGTAAAAACAAAAATGAATATTGTTAGTTAATTAAATCTTTCTCTCTGATTTTTGATCCGAATAATGCGTAAGACAGCATTAATAATTCACAAACTACGGTTAAAATCCAAGTCCATCTCCAAGATCCGAAAGCATCTGCTAATCCACCCTGAACAAGCGTAAATACAGCTCCTCCAAATACTGCTGAAATAAAAACTCCCGAAGCTTTTGAAGTGTATTTATTCAATCCTTTGATGGAAAGTGTGTAGATACAACTCCACATCGATGAATGTAAAAGTCCGATGGCAACCAAGAACCAAAGATTTTGAGTAATCATTGAAATAATCGCTAAGATTGTTGCTAAAATCGTAGTAACAGCCAATTGAGTTTTTGCTGAAATATGACTCAGAAAACTTGAAACCGATCTTCCAACTAAAAATCCGCCCCAATATAATGTAGAAAGTAAAGCGTGAATTCCCAAGTCCATTCCGCCAATCATAATGTCTGTTTTTCCGAAGAAAGTAATGGGATGACCGGATTCTGTTAGTTCAAAAGCGTGAAGATTGATATTCGCACCAATCGCAACTTCAGTTCCAACATAGAAAAATATCGCTACAACTCCGAATGCGAAATGTCTGAACGACCAAATACTTCTTTCCAGTTTTTCACCGCCAACGGCTCTGGTGTTTTCAATATCAGGAAGATGAAGTCTTTTTGTAATTAAAATAACGGTTAAAATACACGCTATCAATACAGAAAGAGGAAGTAATAATTGTTTAATTTCAATACTTTCAATCGAAATTCCGCTGAACATCACAACAGTTACGAAGAATGGGGCAGAAGTAGTTCCGATGGAATTAATTGCTGTTAAAATATTCAATCTTTGTACAGGCTGAGTTCCTTTTAACTGATAAGAAGCAGCATAAGGATTCACAACAACCTGAATAACAGCTGCCGAAGTTCCCATTAAATAAGATCCCGCAACGAAAATAATGAACCCAAACGGAATAATCGCATCACCAACACTAAATTCCATATTTGGATATTGCGAGCCAAACCATGATGAGAACAGATACATAAACAATCCTGAGATCATGAATAAAAGCCCTCTCAAAATGGTGTTTTTATATCCGAAAGCATTCACCCATTTACTTCCTAAGGTTCCGTTTAATAAATATCCTAAAAAGAAAAAGAAGGAAATTAAAGTCGTGAAAGTATTTTTCAAACTTCCTGCATGAGAAAGAAATGTGAATTTCAAAGGAGCTTGTAACTGCTCGTTTACGGTGGTTAAAAAACCGACAATGAAATAGATAAACGTAATAATAGCGAACGGAAATACACTGGTATTCGTCTTTGTATCAAGGGTTTTAATATCTGAATTGACTATCATAAGTGTTTGTTTTTTTATATTATTGATTCTAATACCTGAGTCGTTCCCTGATTTTTAATTTCGCTTACAAATCTTTCATAAAGCTGAATAAATGAGCCTGATTCTTTCAAATCAACACTTTTAAAAGCAGATAAACTTAAGAAATCGAGAGGGTTGTCGCTTGAAATAAGTTTTTCATCATTTTCAGTCATCCAAGGTTCGGCAATGTCGTAAGAATGCCCTTTATCATCAACTTTATATTTCAAATACTGTCTGTAAGAAGCGAACAGAAAGGCGACACGAGTGAGATCTTTATCATCATCAATCATTTTTGTAAGGTTCGGCATAATGTAAACCGGAAACTTTGAGATTCCGTCGAAACACAGTCTGCTCACCTGATCGCTCACACTATGATTGGCGAATCTTTCAATTAAAGTCTGTTTATATTTTTCCAGATCGGTATTTTCGGGAGCCGGAACGTAAGGTGTGATGTCTGTATCCATAAAATCGCGGATAAATTTCACGATACTTTTATCTTCCATGGCTTCATCCACTTTTCTGTAACCTTTTAAAAATGAGGGATAGGAAAGAAGAGTGTGAGAGGCATTCAGTAAGCTCAATTTCATATTTTCAAAAGCTGTAACGTCTTGGGTAAATTCTACACCAACTTTTTCCCAACTTGGTCTTCCGGCAATAAAATTATCTTCGATCACCCATTGTGTAAAATCTTCGCAATACACGGGAGCTTTATCATCAATTCCACTTTTTTTATTTAATCTTATAACATCTTCGGGAGTTGTTGCAGGCGTAATTCTGTCGACCATACTGTTTGGAAAAGTCACGTTTTCTTTTACCCATTCAGCTAAATTTTTATCCTGAGCTTCAATAAAAGTCGTAAAAGATCTTTTTGCCGTATTTCCGTTGTGTTGAAGGTTATCGCACGATAAAATGGTAATACTTCCGTTTCCGTCGGCTTTTCTTTTACGAAGACCTTCCGCTATAAATCCGAAAACAGTTGTCGGATTACTTGGGTTTTCCAAATCATGTTTAATTTTTTCATCATTTAAATTAAACTCATTGGTTTCTTTATCTAAATTATAACCTCCTTCTGTAATCGTTAAAGTGATGATTTTAATAGAAGAGTTTGCAATTTTATCAACAATAGCTTTTGGATCTTCAACGCCCCAGATTAATTCCGTTAATGAACCTATTTTGTGAATTTCATCTTTTCCGTCTCTTCCGCAGATGGTCAAAGTATAATCAAGGTTCTGAGATCTTAAATTATTGACAATTTTTTCATCAGATGGAAGCAGACAAACTCCACAAATTCCCCAATTTTGTTGGTCTTCATGCTTTAACAATTCATTGGTGTAAAATTGTTGATGCGCTCTGTGAAAATTTCCAACACCAATGTGCAGAATACCGGATTTTATATTTTTAGAATCGTATTGAAAGGCTTGTATATCCATGAGAAAAATTTTATATATTTTTTAAATAATAGTCGATTTCTCAAACTTATATTAATTTTATTATTGATAATGTTTTTTATTTGAAAATTCTTTATGGGAACGTTCCCAAAAGTTTGGGAACGTTCCCATTTGTGTAATTTTTGTGTATTTTTGATGAAAACAACCTCAAAAAAGCACCTGATGAAACGAATTACCATTAAAGATTTATCCAAATTCCTATCCTTGTCGACTTCTACGATATCAAGGGCACTTTTGAATGACAAAAATATCAACCCCGAAACTCAGAAAAGAGTTGTGGAAGCAGCCAAAAAATTAGGGTATAAACCAAACGCGACAGCTTTAAGCTTAAAGTATGGTCAGACAAAGAATATTGGGCTTGTAGTTCCTGAAATGATTACGCCTTTTTCATCAAAAGTTCTTCAGGGAATTCAGAATATTTTGTATCCGTTAGGATATAGGGTAATTATCACTCAATCGGACGAAAATCCTTTAATTGAAAGGAAAAATCTGCAACTTTTAGAAGAATTTAATGTTGATGGAATCATTATTAATCTATGCCATGAAACCTACAACGAAGATTTATACAAAGAGATTATGGATAGAGGGATTCCGTTTGTTTTTTTTGACAGAATTCCGAGTAAAACGCTCGATGTTTCAAAAGTTGTGGTGGATGATAATATTAAAGCGTCTTTGGTAGTTGAACATTTGATAAATACAGGCAGAAAAAGGATTGCTCACATCATGGGACCTTCAACAATCCGTAATGCGATCGAGAGGGAAATGGGTTACAAACGTATTTTGACTAAACATAATATTTTCGATCCTGAACTGATCATAAAAACAGACGGAATGATGTTCGATGCCGGAGAAAATGCTGCGAAACAATTATTAGACAAGAAAATTGAATTCGACAGTATTTTTGCTTTCAGTGATACGCTGGCGATCGGAGCGATGAATTACCTTCTTGAACAGGGAATAAAGATTCCGGAACAGGTTGCCGTTGCAAGTTTTTCAGGAACGGAATTAGCAACAATTGTGCATCCGAAATTAACAAGTGTGCAGCAACCTTTAGTTAAAATGGGCGAAACTGCAGCGCAATTAATTTTAGAAAAAATAAAAGATATTTCTGCGCCCAATCAAACAATTGTTATGGATACGGAATTGGTGTACAGAGCCTCAACTTTTCATTAAGTTTTTAATATTCAGAAATATATAAATCTGATTTTAATATTTGATTTAAAATTTTCTTAAATTGAACTAATTGTTATCGATTTATTTAGCTTAAATGGAATGGCTTTTGCTCGGTAGCACCTATAAACATTAAAAAATCAATTACTATGAACTTAATTATTCGACTGTTCGTAACTGCGATAGTTGCGTATCTTTTAACCAAAATCTTACCTGGAGTACATTTTGAAGGTTTCTCAACGGCAATTATTTTTGCTATCGTTTTGGGAGTTTTAAACCTTATCGTAAAGCCTGTTTTAAGTCTTTTCGGACTTCCGCTTACAATTATAACTCTAGGATTATTTGCGTTGGTGATCAATGCGATCATTATTTTGATAGCAGATTATTTCATTGACAGTATGACTGTAGATGGCTTCTGGTGGGCATTTATTTTCAGTATTGCACTTTCACTAGTTACTTCATTGGCGAATTCTATGTTCTCGGATGGAGATTAAAATAAAGCGTTAAATTCATATCAAATAAAAATCCGTCAGCTAAAAAACTGACGGATTTTTTTGTTTTTATTTCTTTATAAATTTTAAAAGAGTGACGTTTCCCTGCTGATCTTTTAATTTTATAAAATAATTTCCTGATGTAAGGTGACTGATCGATATTTCCTTTGAAGAAAGTTGATTTTTAGAGATCACTTTTCCGGTTACATCAATAATTTCATAGTCTTTAAAATCCTTGTTCGTGTTGATTTTTAAAACATCAGAAACCGGATTGGGATACACTTTTACCAATGTAATATTCTTTTGAGCTTCATCTGTGTTCAAAAACAGACATGTAGGCGGATTGCTAATTTCCCCGTTTGTGAAATCATAATATATTGTGCTTCCCGCAGGAATTATGTTGGTACTGATAGCTCCCGGAAGATTTTCCATGATAAAACAATTGGTAAACCTTAAATTAGCATTTTCATAATAACCTACAGACTTATACCAGCCGTCGCATCCTGTATTCTGCATTTGTGATCCGGGCCAGAAAACATCAACCACTCCTCCGTTCACAGAATTTGGATTCACCATATCAGTCATTACACAAGCTCCATTTGTCCAGCTGGAAGGTGGTTTAAAATAAATGTTAGAATTTGGAAGAGCTCCGGTATAATATTTTTTAGTGAACACAGACGATGTACCTTGCCCGTTCACTAAAAATGCTTTAATTTCCTTATTCTGATTGATCATTACCTGCAAACTATTTACTGTTGAGCTAGAACTTAATGTAGGAGTTGTCCCATCTGTAGTATAATAGATTGTCCCGTTTCCCGTAACTGTAACTGGATAAGGATTGCTGTAATGTGTACCTCCAGGGGACATATTTATTTGTGAAAAAAGAAATAATGATGAACAATGTAATGCGATAAGTAGAATTTTTTTCATGGTAATTAGTTTAAATAATTAAGTGTAAAAATAATAAAATATAAATTATAACTGCTTCTTTAATTTGAATTTTAAAACACATTTACATACCTTTGGAAATCTTTGAATTAAACAAGAATCTATAAGATCGCTATACGATTTTATAGGTCGTAAAAATGAATATCAATATATGAAACTTAAGTACAGTCTGCTGGCTTTGGCAGCTCCGCTCTTAATGAATGCACAACAATTAATGACTCCTGAAATCCTTTGGACTTTGAAAAAAGTTGGAGTACAGGCAGTTTCACCGGATCAGTCTTCGCTTATTTATAAGGTAGGACAAGTTGATTTAAAAACAGAAAAAACAAAAAGTGAGAACTATTTTCTAAATGTTCTTAATAATCAGGCTTCTAAAATCGATTTGGGTAAAAAGGCTCTTATTCAGTGGGATAAGAACGGAATTTACGCTCAGGAAGGCGATAAAATTTTCCTTTCAAAGGACAGTGGTAAAACCTGGACTGAATTTTACACGATCGGTGAAGTTGATAACATTGTAATTTCTCCGGACGGAAAGAAAATTGCTTTCAGTAAGCAGGTTTTGGTTGAAAAATTAATGGGGAAAGATAAATATGCTGACACTCCAAAAACAACCGCTCAGGTTTATACAGACCTAAACCACAGACACTGGGATTATTTTAATGAAGGAAAATACAACCACGTTTTTGTCGTAAATACTTCGGCAGCTGTTGATTCTGCAAAAGATTTATTGGAAGGGAAAACTTGGGATTCTCCTCAAAGACCTTTTGGTGGAGCAGAAGATTTTATCTGGAGCCCGAATTCTTCTCAACTTTTATATGTTACAAAACCGAAAAGCGGTAAAGAATATTCAACAAGCACGAATACAGATATTTTCGCTTACGATTTAGCTTCAGGAGCAACTAAAAATCTAACTGAAACGAATAAAGGTTACGATGTTAACCCAAAATTCAGTCCGGACGGAAAGTCTTTGGTTTGGCAGAGTATGGAAAGAGATGGATATGAAGCGGATAAAAATGACATCAAATTGATGGATTGGAAGTCTGGTAATACCTCAAATCTTACAAAAGATTGGGGCGAAAGTGTTTCTGGAGATGTTTTTTGGAGTGGAGATTCTAAAGCAATTTACTTCACAGCAGCTTTCAGAGGAACAAAACAATTATTTTCTTTAGATCCTAAAAATGCTAAAGTTCAGCAAATTACAAAAGGAGATTTTGACGTAAATGAAATTTTTGCTGATAATAAAAATTCATTGGTTGTTGGAAGAACAGACGTAAATCATGCAACAGATCTTTTCTCAGTAAATCTGAAAAATGGAGAAATGAAGCAGGTTACCGAAGCTAATAAAGACATGTATTCTAAATTAGCTCAGGGAAAATCTGAATTGAAAATGGTGAAAACAACGGACGGAAAAGAAATGGGCGTATGGTTCCATTATCCGCCAAACTTTGATCCAAATAAAAAATATCCGACTTTAGTTTATTGCCAAGGTGGTCCTCAATCTGCATTAACTCAATTTTTCAGCACAAGATGGAACTTTGCTTTAATGGCAGCAAACGGATACATTGTTGTAGCACCAAACCGTCGCGGAATGCCGGGTTGGGGAACAAAATGGAACGAAGAAATTTCTAAAGACTGGGGAGGACAGCCAATGAGAGATTATTTGGCAGCGACAGATTTTGCTAAAACGTTACCGTATGTTGACGGTGATAGAGTAGCCGCTGTTGGAGCTAGTTACGGTGGTTACAGTGTATTTATGTTGGCTGGAATTCACGAAAACAGATTTAAAACGTTCATCGCTCACGATGGATTGTTTGATATGAAATCTTGGTACCTTACAACAGAAGAACTTTGGTTTGCGAATTGGGATCTTGGTTCTCCATGGGAAAAACCGCTTCCAAAAGCATATACAGAATTTAACCCAAGTAATTTTGTTGATAAATGGAATAAGCCAATCATGATTTTCCAGGGTGGAATTGATTTCCGTGTACCTTACGAGCAAGGTCAGGAAGCTTTCCAGGCAGCGAAATTGAGAGGGTTGAAATCTAAATTAGTTTATTTCCCGAACGAAAATCACTGGGTGCTACATCCGCAAAACGGTTTGGTTTGGCAGAGAGAATTCTTTGATTGGTTGAAAGAAACTTTATAATTAAGTTACAATCGAATTTAATTGTTTAAAATATCAATAGGAGCGGGCTTTAGCCCGCTTTTTGTTTGTATTTCATTGCTGAGTGTTAACGCCTTTGCGAACTTAAAATATGAAGTTAGTTTGTGAAAAAGCTTTGCGAACTTTGCGTTAAAAACAAATTAAAAATTTTAAAAATAGCTATATTTATAAATGCAAAACAGAATCTCATCATTTCCACCGTTCATTGATGATCAATCTGAAATTTTAATTTTAGGTTCAATTCCCGGTGTGAAATCTTTGGAAAAACAGCAATATTATGCTCATCCTCAAAACAAATTCTGGAAAATTATTTTTGAATTATTTAATGAAGAGTTTACAGAAAATTAAGCTGAAAGAATTACTGTTTTAAAGAAACAGCATATTGCGATTTGGGATGTTATCGATTCTTGCGAAAGAAAAGGAAGCCTTGATTCTGAAATTAAAAACGAAGAAGCCAATCAGATTGGAGAATTGTTGGAGCAATACCCAAACGTAAAAGCTATTTTCTGCAACGGCGGAAAATCATATAAAAATCTACAGAAAATTTTAGGAAAGAATTATAAGCTTCCTATTTACTTACTGCCTTCAACAAGTCCGTTGCATACAGTTTCTTTTGAAAAAAAGTTAGAAGAATGGAAGGTTATTTTGAATTTTTTATAAATAATTAAAGCTAGATGAGCATAATATCAAATAGTTGAAATTTAGCATAAGGTTTGTTATTCCGAAGGAATCTAGCCTGTTTTGTAGAGATGCTTCGACTTTGCTCAGTATCTTCAAAACTCTCAAACTCTTCGAAACTACAACCCTCAAACCCTCCAATCTAAATACTCATTCAATCCTTTCAAAAGCTCCAATTGATTCTTAGTCCTATCCAAATTATGTTCAGCATATTTTGTTGAATAATAAACACTTCCATTTAAATAATCCGTCAAAAAGCGAATCTCCTGAATGTAAATTGCCACTTGAGCAGCATAATCAAGATTCTCAGATTCTTCCGGAGTTAATTTTTCTTTTAAATGAAATAAAAATCCTTCTTTTACGGCATTATAAATTTCAGAATTAAAGTTATTTTCAGCATTTCCGTCATCTTCATTTGTTGTGTTGGTATAAGATTGAATCATCGTTCCAAAATCATATAAAATGGTAGAAATCATCACAGTGTCAAGATCGATAACGGCTATTGCTTTATGATTTTCATCAAACAAAATATTGCTGATTTTGGCATCGGCATGAACTATTCTTTTAGGTAACTTATTATTTCCAACCATTTCGATCCATTTATCAGGTAAAG